>NZ_JAVDUX010000014.1:0-192521 GCF_031456575.1 Ancylobacter sp. 3268 | reverse complement strand
GCGATCTCCGCCCACAAATCATCCGGAAGCAGCTTCTTCACCATGAAGCCAAACTCAAGCCGACATGGTTAACAAACGGTTTTGTTAGGCGCTCTTATCCCATTCCGGCTCGTTCATCATTGAAGACGGCGCCAAAGTCGTCGGACAGACCGCCAGCCTGACACGTCCAACGAGCCTGTTGCGTGTCGTGGGTGGAAGCGCGAATGGCGCACCCTCGACATTGGAACTTCGCAAGGACGTGCGTGTCGATACCGCGGTCGTCGGAAGTAGTTCTACCCCGCACCTGATCGTTGAAGATGGCGGGAAGCTTGTCAGCGCCAGGGGGTTTATCGGCCGGGGCCACATGATGGTTTCCGGTGTTGATGCCGCCGGTAATCCGTCGGTATGGGAGAGTCCGCGTCTGGTGGTGAATGGTCCCGAGGGCGCGTCCCTCCTCGTTGAAGGGGGAGGCAAAGTCATCTCTGAAGCAGCCTATGTATCTCAGATTTTCTCCTCCACCAGTGCGGCAACCGTGGAGGGGCGTGATGCTGGAGGGCAGGCGTCCGTATGGGACATCGGCGCGCGTCTAGATGTGGGTTATTCGGGCTTGGGGACGCTCGCGCTAAGGGATGGAGGCACGATGGTCGGCACGCGGCTCGTGCTGGGAGCTGGTGGCGGTCGTGGAACCCTTCTCATCGGTGCGGCGGCAACCGACGCGCCGGTCGATCCCGGCGAACTAAACGTCGCACGATTGGCCTTCGGGACCGGCCAAGGCCGGCTCGTCTTCAACCATACCGGGGACGATTATGAGTTCTCCGTTGGGATGACGAGCACCGAGGGGCATCCGCCGATCATAGACCACATCTCCGGCGAGACGGTGTTGAACGGCAACAGCTCCGGCTTTACTGGCACAACCAACGTGTCGGGCGGTGCGCTGGTGGTCGCGAACAAGCTCGGCGGTACGGTCTCGGTGACCGGCGGCAGTCTCGTGGTGGACGGCTCCTTTCTCGGCGACATCACGGCGAAGACGGGAGGCATACTCTCGGGCGCAGGGACCATTGGTGGCGGTGTGAGCTTGACCGAGGGCGCCATGTTGGCGGGAGCGCAGGGGCAGACGCTCACCATCGCCGATGACCTGACGCTGGACGCTCGCTCGCAGGTGAATGTCGCGCTGGGCGGAGCTCCAGCGGCAACGCTGTTCGATGTCGGCGGCCACCTGACGCTTGACGGCATGCTCCACATCACCGACCAGGGCGGTTTCGGCACCGGCGTCTATCGACTGTTCGACCACGACGGTCAATTGACCGACAACGGGCTCGACATCGGCAACGTTCCGGCCGGTGCCGATCGCGCCGATCTGTTCGTACAGACCGCCGTGCCCGGTCAGGTCAACCTCGTTTCGAACCAAGGGACTGAACTCGGCTTCTGGGATGGCGGAAATCCGGGGCGGCATGACAATGGCACGGTCGATGGCGGCGCGGGGCTGTGGCGGGCGGACGGACGCAACTGGACGGAGGCCGATGGCGCGGTAAACGGCCCCTATCGGCCGAACCCGACCTTTGCCGTGTTCCAGGGCCGCGCCGGCACGGTGAGCGTGGACGGCGCGGCTGGAGCGATCGGTGTCTCCGGCATGCAGTTCGCCACCGATGGCTACCGCATGGAAGGCGCCGCTATCGCGCTCGAGGGGGCCGGCGGCGAGAGCATTATCCGGGTCGGCGATGGCACCGCAGCGGGCCGCGCCATCACTGCCACCGTCGCTTCCGCGCTGACCGGCGACACGCAACTCGTCAAGACCGATCGCGGCACGCTGGTGCTGGAGGGGAGCAACAGCTACTCGGGGGGGACGCGGATCGATGACGGCGTACTGTCCATATCGTCCGACGCCAGTCTCGGCGCGGCGTCGGGGAAGCTGATTCTCAACGGGGGCACGTTGGCGGCCACGTCGGATATCGTCAGCGGCCGGGCGATTACCCTCGCCGCAACCGGCATTGTCGATGTCGGAATGGACAATACGTTGCGCCTCGACGGCGTCATCGGCGGAGCGAACAACCTTCGCAAGACGGGCGAGGGGGCCTTGGTGCTGACCGGCGCCAATACTTATGCCGACACCGTCGTCGAAGCCGGTACGCTCATGGGCGACGTCGAAGCGATCCGTGGCGACATTGCCAATGCCGGCACCATCGTGTTCGACCAGTCGGCGGACGCTAGCTTTGCCGGGATGATCTCGGCGCGCGGCGGCATGAAGGGCGCCATGGTTAAAGGCGGCTCCGGCGAATTGACGCTCACGGGAAGCTCCGCTCTCGACTGGACGGTTGAGGCAGGCAGCCTTACCTCTACGGCTGAACGCTTCGCCGGCAATGTGAAGATCGGCACCGCGGGCATCTTTACTTTCGAGCAGGCAATCGACTCGACTTATGCTGGACGGATCGCGGGCACGGGCTCTTTCAACAAGATTGGCACCGGCATGCTTTTCTACGACGGCAAGAGCCCGGATTTTGCCGGCACCGCCACGGTGGGCGCCGGAACGTTGATCGTCGGTTCGGAAGTCGCCTACGAGAACGCGGTGCTCGGAGGTTCGCTTCAGGTGCTGGATGGAGCGACGTTGGGCGGCCACGGGACTGTCGGCTCAGGTTCGGGCAGTGTGGTGACGTTAGCGCAGGGAGGCAGGCTCTCCCCGGGCAATTCCATTGGTACGCTTACTGTCAACGGCAACCTTGTCGTTCAGCCCGGTGCGAGTTTCCTTGTCGAGGTCGATCCGGGGAGCACCGATGGCGACCTTGTCCATGTTACCGGCGATGCGACGCTGAATGGTGGCGCCGTGATCCAAGTCGGGCCGGAGGGTAATTTTCAACCGAGCGCCATCTACACCATTCTCGCCGTGGACGGCACACTGTCGGGGCGCTTTGACAGCGTCCGTTCCGGCTTCGCCTTTCTGGATGCCGATCTTGCCTATGATTATGCTGCCGGCACGATCGGGCTGGAGCTAGAGCGCAACGATGTCGATTTCGCCGCCGATGCGGTGACGCGTAATCAGATCGCCACGGCCAATGCCGTCGAGAGCATCAGGGCTGCGGCGCAAAGCCCGGTCTATCACGCGGTTCTGCAGCTGCCGGACGATCCCGCTGTCATCCAGGCCGGCCTTGACCAGCTCTCGGGCGAGATCCACGCCTCGGCGCAGTCGGTGCTGATGCAGAACAGCCACTTCCTGCGCGACGCGGTGGCCGGGCGGCTGCGAGCGGCGTTCGGCGGGGTAGCGGCGCCGACAAGCCCGGTGATGGCCTATGAGGGCGGGGCGGTGAAGGCCCTTCCCGCCGATACCGAGCGCGGCGCGTTCTGGGCCTATGGCTTCGGTTCCTGGGGCGGCTTTGCGGGCACTGGCAATGCTGCCTCGGTAAACAACGACGTTGGCGGCGTCTTCATGGGTGCCGATGCGCCGGTGCTGGAGAGCTGGCGGCTCGGCGTGATGGCGGGCTACTCCTCCGCTTCCTTCGACATTGACGACCGTTCTTCCTCCGGCGACGGTACCGATTGGCATGTCGGCCTCTACGGCGGTACCCAGCAAGGGCCCGTGGGGGTACGGCTCGGCCTCGCCTACACGTGGAGCGAGATCGAGACGGCGCGCGCGGTGGCGATCCCCGGCTTCTCGGATCAGCTGAATGGGGATTATGACGCCGGCACCTTCCAGGCCTTCGGCGATGTCGGTTATCGCATCGATCTCGGCGTCGCGTCCTTCGAACCCTTTGCGGGGCTGGCCTATGTCAGCGTCGACACGGACGGCTTCACGGAGCAGGGCGGGGCGGCGGCTCTGAGCGCGGCGGGCCAGGACATGGAGACAACCTTCACGACGCTGGGACTGCGGGCCTCGACTGCCTTGAGCCTGGGCTCCGGGGACGTGGTGCTGAGCGGAGCGCTGGGCTGGCGGCATGCGTTTGGCGATGTGGTGGCGGCTTCGACGCTGGTCTTTGCCGGTTCGGAGAACTTCACGGTGGCCGGAGTGCCGATCGCCGAGGATGCGGCGGTGGTCGAGGCGGGGCTCGCTGTGAGCCTGTCCGAGGCGGCGACCCTCGGGCTGGCCTATCAGGGGCAGTTCGGCGGCGGCGTTACCCAGAACGGTTTCAACGCGGCGCTGTCCGTGAAGTTCTGAGGGGCATCTCGAGTAGAGGTGCCTTCGAACATCGCCTGGCCGACCTGCCGGCCGAGTCCGCCAGCGTCGGGTCACGTGATGCGGCCTTCCCGCTGCCGCATGGACGAGGCGACGAATTCCACCACGGCTCGCCGACGCCCGATCCCCGTGGCTTACCGAAGGCGCGGAACATGGTGGACCCCTATCTGCATCTCGACGAGATCAGGGTGAGGCCACGGGATTTTCGATAGCGAGCGACGCGGAACCGCGAGTCCAGTGCGCGACTTTCCTGTTTCAGCGGCCGAGAAAGGCCGTGAATCAGGAGAACCCCATGAGCAAGCGCGAACTCATCGACACCGGCACCGACAAGCGTTATGTGCGCCGCGACGACGAAGGCCGGTTCAAGGAATCCGACGATGTCGGGCGCTCGCTGGCGCAGGACGTGCGTAAATCGGCCAAGACCAAGGTCAAGTCCGGCGAGGGCGACAGAGGCGACCGCTGACGCGCACCGCGATGAAGATCGCGACCTTCAACGTCAACGGCGTGAACGGCCGGCTCCCGGTTCTGCTGCGATGGCTGGCAGAGGCGGAGCCGGACGTCGTCTGCCTTCAGGAGTTGAAGGCGCCCGATGAACGCTTCCCGCGCGGACAGATCGAGAAGGCTGGCTATGGCGCCATCTGGCATGGTCAGAAAAGCTGGAACGGGGTGGCGATCCTCGCCCGCGGAACCCAGCCGATCGAGACGCGGCGCGGACTGCCGGGCGATCCGGATGACGGCCACAGCCGGTATATCGAGGCGGCTGTCGCTGGCGTGCTTATCGGCTGCATCTACCTGCCGAACGGCAATCCGGCGCCGGGCCCGAAATTCGCCTACAAGCTGCGCTGGTTCGATCGTCTGACGGAATATGCGTCAGAGCTGCTGTCGCTGGACGTGCCGGTGGTACTGGCGGGGGACTACAACGTCATGCCGACGGATCTCGACGTCTACAAGCCGGAACGTTGGCGAGACGACGCTCTGTTTCGACCGGAGGTCCGGAGCGCCTATCACGCCCTGGTCGCTCAGGGGTGGACCGATGCGCTTCGCACGATGCACCCGGGAGAGCGCATCTACACGTTCTGGGATTGCTTCCGAAACGCGTGGGGCCGAGACGCCGGGCTGCGGCTCGACCACCTGCTCCTGAGCCCGGCGATTGCCGATCGCCTGCGTGCTGCCAATGTCGATAGGGCAGTTCGCGGCTGGGAGAAAGCGAGTGACCACGCGCCGGTCTGGATCGAGCTCGCCGAGCCGAAGTAGCAGCGGCGAGTCCAAGAAGCTGGCTTGCTACCCTCTTCCCCACGATGTGCATTCTGCGAGCCACGATGCGTACCATCTCGTGCTGGTCGCGCGGAGCCGGCGTATATAGTCACCCAGCGTCGTCACAGATTAGGCCGCCATGCTTCCCCGAGCTACGACCTTCTGATCAAACATGTCGTGAAATTTCTGGGGTGCCGGCCCAATGTCCATAGGGTTTCTGCGGTCTTCGAATGCGCATTCGATTTCAGACACCAGCGCTACGCGGCGACGCTCCCGCGCCTGTTCCACAGTACGGCCCTGAGCTGCAACATCCAGTTCAAGGGCCTGTGCGATAAACATGTCGCCATCTTGGAAGATGACAACGCGCAATTCCAGACCCATCATAATTTCTCCTCCTCGCCTTCGCGCCACGCCTTATCGAGCGAATGCAGCGAATGCGGAACTAAGCATCGCATATAGTGACGCAACCCGGACCAGTGATAGACCGCACATTCCCTGGCAGGAATTGCCCTGACGCCTGGCAGCGTTGGGCGGCGGTCGAAGTGTATCTGCCGTTTGGCAGATCAGCGGACGCGCTTGGCGGCGCGGCTCCGAACCGGATCATATTGTCCGGGGGGCGGCCGTTCTGCCCAGCCTGAAAAGGTAAAAGCGTCCGACTCGTCTCACTGGCGAGTTGCTACCCCCCGGATGCCGGTTCCGACCGCCGGCACGGCTGTAGCAGGCCGAACCAGTGAGGCCATCCCATGACCCTGCAAACCCTGCCGACCGCCCCCACGCCTCGCCTGCCGCTCCCCATAGTGCCACCGGCCGCCCGTGATCGCCGCCAGCGATGACGACAGAGCGCCTCCCGACGACGCGCTTCAGGAGTTGCTCGAGGCCATCCGCAAAAATTTCTTCATCGCCGATCTGGCTGGGGCCTCGCCCACACCGTGCGGAGCGGCGAGCACGACTTCTCGAATCTGCACGCTGCCGTGAAGTCGACCGTGGCCAACGCCAAGCACGTGCTCGAGTTGGCGACGCGCGTCCGGGCACAGGTGGAAGGGAGGCTGTCATGAACGTCGACGCCCAGCACCGGCCTCCTCTATCCGTGGAGCTCCTTGATGTCGCCGACGGCCTCAACAACGTCAACAATCTACTTGAAGCGATCCACATGATGGCGGAGAGCCTCGAGCCGGAGGAATGCAACGCGCTTCAGCGGGTCGTCGTGCTCGGCCAGGGCATGGTCAAGAACCTTGAGAAACTGATTCAGCCGTCCTCGCCCGCCGCCTGATCTGCCATCCGCCCCGTCGCGCTTCATTGAGGTGCGGCGGGGTGCCTAAACGCTGGGTATGACAACCGTGCGGTTAAGGTCCAAAGCGCCAAAAATATCAATGAAATCAATGGGTTGGCGGAGAGAGCGGGATTCGAACCCGCGATACGGTTGCCCGTATACACACTTTCCAGGCGTGCGCCTTCAACCACTCGGCCACCTCTCCCCGGCATCGACCGTCGCAGGTCCATGCACATCGTCCCATCGGGACGGTGGCGCCGAATATAGTGAAGACGGCCACTTGGCAAGCCGTCACGTGCAAAGGGCGGCGTCTGCCGGCTCAGTTCGCCGCCGGGGCTGTGGACGAGATGGTGCAGCGGGCTGCATCCGCAGCACTGCCCATGAGGTGGACCTGGTCCTTGCCGGTACTCCCGGCGACGATGTTGTAGATCGTCGTGCTCGCCGTGCCCACGGCCTTGCCCGACACCGTGAAATCGCAGGTGACCACCGCCGCGCCGATGGTGGTCTGGCCTTCATTCACGACCGATACCCCCATCACCGAACCGACCGGATCGGTGAAGATGTCCCCCTGCTTCAGCTTCAGCGCCGGATCGGCCGACGCCGGAACCATGCCGGCAACGGAGGCTGCGAGGAGGACCAGCAGCCCCCGGGCCAGAACGCCGCATATCGGCCGGTGTCGAGCGAAGGGATGCCGGGCGTATTCTGGTCCGATCGCCAGCGTGCGGGCGAGGCTCGTCATCATCATGCTGCGTCTCATGGTTCGGATGCCGTCCGGGTATCGTCGCGTCGCCGTGAAATCAATAAGGGCTGGCCGGCGACGAGGCCAGAGAATACCACGCCACGGTAGATGGCGGATCTCGGCCGGCCGATCGGGAGCTTCACTGAAAAGTTCAATAACTTCGATAATCTAGACAAGTCCCACCCCCTTAATATAGTCGGACGGGTGGGGACAGTTTGCGGGGGTGGCCCATGAGGCCGTTAAGGTGGCGCATGGCGGGACGAGCGTGCATCGGCGTTATCGGTCTTGCCCTCGCGATGGCGGGTTGCACGGAAAAGAACGAGTATGTGCCGCCGCCGCCCCCTAAGGTCACGGTGACCACACCTGTCGAACAGCCGGTCATTCGTTACCTCGAATTGACCGGCAACACGGCGACCATAAACACCGTCGATCTCGTCGCCCGCGTCGAGGGCTTCCTGATGTCGATCGACTACAAGGATGGGGCGACGGTAAAGAAGGGCGACCGGCTGTTCCTCATCCAGCAGGACACCTACCAGGCCAATCTCGACCAAGCCAAGGCCTCGCTCGCCTCCGCCAACGCCCAACTCACCAACGCCCAAGCCGAATATCAGCGCCAGTCGACGCTCGGCCAGCAGGACTTCTCGTCGCAGGCTGTGGTCGACAAGGCCCGTGCCGCGCGCGACCAGGCGCAGGCGGCGGTGGATTCGGCCAAGGCAAATCTCGAGGTCGCTACCATCAATCTCGGCTACACCACGGTGGTGGCGCCGTTCGACGGCATCGTGACCCGCCATCTCGCCGATGTCGGGCAGCTGGTCGGCCATAGCGAGCCGACCAAGCTCGCCACCATCGTGCAGATGGATCCGATCTATGCGTACTTCAACCTGAGCGAAAACCAGGTGCTGCGCATCAAGCAGGCGCTGGCCGAGGCGGGTCGCACCATCGAGCAGGTGAAGGAAATCGAGATCGACATTGGCCTGCAGAACGAGGACGGCTACCCGCATAAGGGGCGGCTGGACTATGTTTCGCCAGAGGTCGATCCCTCGACCGGCACGCTGCTGGTCCGTGCCTTGTTCGACAACAAGGACCTTTCCCTGCTGCCGGGGCTGTTCGCCCGGGTGCGGGTGCCGGTGCAGCGACTGCCCAAGGCGCTGCTGGTGGCCGATACCGCCATCGGCGCCGCCCAGCAGGGCAGCTATGTGCTGGTGGTCGACAAGGACAATGTGGTCGCGCAGAAGGTGGTCACCACCGGTCAGCTCGTCGGCTCGTACCGGGTGATCGAGAGTGGGCTTGCCGCCGGTGACAAGGTGGTGGTGGGCGGCATCCAGCGCGCGGTGCCCGGTTCGAAGGTCGATCCGGAAGAGGTGGCGCCGGCGGCTCCTCCTCCGCCGGCCGCGCCTCCCGCCGCGCCTTCGCCCGCCGCCCCCGCTGCCAAGCCCTAACCGCGCCGCGGCGTGCTCTCCGTCCGGTGCCGGGCGGAGCCTGAAGTTGATACCGGCAGACCCGCAACCGAGGCCCGTGCCATGATCTCCCGCTTCTTCATCGAACGGCCGGTTCTGTCGAACGTTCTCGCGCTGGTCCTGGTGCTCATCGGCGCGGTGGCGCTGCTGAAGCTGCCGGTGGCGCAATATCCCAATGTGGTGCCGCCCACCGTCCAGGTGACCACGCTCTATCCCGGCGCCAGCGCCCGCACGCTGGTGGATACCGTCGCCCTGCCCATCGAGCAGCAGGTCAACGGCGTCGAAGGCATGCTGTACATGCAGTCGACCAGTGCCTCGGACGGCACCTACACCTTGACCGTCACCTTCGCCATCGGCACCGACCCGGACTTCGCGCAGGTTCTGGTGCAGAATCGCGTCGCCATCGCCATGGCCTCGCTGCCGCAGGCGGTGCAGGTGCAGGGCGTGACGACGCAGAAGAAGTCCACCTCCATCCTGCAATTCGTCACGCTGTTCTCGCCGGACGGGCGCTATGACAGCCTGTTCCTGGCCAATTACGGCATCATCAATCTGCAGGACGAGATCGCCCGCCTGCCCGGTGTCGGCAATGTCAGCATCTTCGGCTCCGGCCAATATGCCATGCGCGTCTGGCTGGACCCCAATCAGCTTCAGGCCCGCAGCCTGACGCCCGATCAGGTGATGTCGGCCATCCAGCAGGAGAGCCAGGAGGTCGCCTCGGGCGTGGTCGGCATGCCGCCGGTGCCGAAGGGGCAGAACTTCCAGTTCACCCTCAACATCGCCGGGCGGCTCAATGACGCCGCCGACTACGAGAACATCATCGTCAAGGTCGACAACGCCAATGGCGGGCAGATCACCCGCCTGCGCGACGTCGCGCGCGTCGAGATCGGTGCCCAGACCTACAGCCAGATCTTCACCTATAACGGCCGGCCCGCCGCGTCGCTCGGCATCTACCAGCTTCCGGAGGCCAACTCGCTGCAGGTGGCGACGGAAGTGCGCGCCAAGATGGCCGAGCTCGCCAAGAACTTCCCGCCCGGTCTCTCCTATGCCGTGCCCTTCGATACCACGGTGTTCGTCAATGCTTCGGTGACGGAGGTCTACAAGACGCTGTTCGAGGCCGGCGTGCTCGTGCTGGTCGTCATCCTCGTCTTCCTGCAGGACTGGCGGGCGACTCTGGTGCCGGCCACCACCGTGCCGGTCACCATCATCGGCACCTTCGCCGCCATGGCGGCAATGGGTTTCACGGTGAACCTCTCCACCCTGTTCGCCATCGTGCTGGCCATCGGCATCGTCGTGGACGACGCCATTGTCATCGTCGAGGGCGTCTCGCGGCACATCGAACGCGGACTGCCGGGCCGGGAGGCCGCTGAGAAGGCGATGGACGAGCTGTTCGGGCCGATCATCGGCATCACGCTGGTGCTGATGTCGGTTTTCATCCCGGCGGCCTTCATGCCGGGCCTTACCGGCCAGCTCTACCAGCAGTTCGCCCTCGTCATCGCCGCGACCGCCTTCATCTCGGCGATCAACGCGATGACGCTGAAGCCGACGCAGTGCGCGCTCTGGCTGCGCAAGCCGGTGCCGCCGGAGAAGCGCAATTTCTTCTATCGCGGCTTCAACGCTGTCTATGACCGGGCCGAGCACTGGTATGCGGCCCTCATCCGCCGCATGGTGAAGGTGAGCTATCTCACCGCCTTTGTGGGGGTTGTGCTGATCGGCGTGTCGATCTGGGGCATCACGCGGGTGCCGACCGGCTTCCTGCCGACCGAGGACCAGGGCTATGTGATGATCGGCGCCCAGCTGCCGGATGCCGCCTCGCTCGAGCGCACCCAGGCGGTGATGCAGAAGGTCTCGAAGATCGCCGGCGATACGCCGGGCGTCGAGGACGTCATCGCCATATCCGGGGTCTCGATCCTCGACAACAACGCTACGCTGCCGAATGCCGGCGTCGCCTATGTCATGCTCAAGGACTGGGACATCCGCGACAAGGCTGGGCAGGGGCTGCTGGAAATCTACACCTCGCTGAACCGCGAATTGCAGCAGATTGAGGAGGCGATCACCTTCGTACTGGTGCCGCCGCCGATCCAGGGCATCGGCAACGCCTCGGGCTTCACCATGATGGTGGAATCGCGCGACGGCAGCTTCGACTTTCCCAAGCTGCAGAGCGTGACCCAGCAGATCACCGAGAATGCCGGCTCGCAGTCGGCGATCCAGCATCTGAGCACCTCGTTCCGGGCGAACGTGCCGCAGCTGTTCATGAGCATCGACCGGGTGAAGGCCGAGACGCTCGGCGTCACGGTCGGGCAGGTGTTCTCCACCATCCAGGGCTATGTCGGGTCGAGCTACGTCACCCAGTTCAACCAGTTCGGCCAGACCTTCCAGGCCTATGTGCAGGCGGAGAGCGAATTCCGCCGCACGCCGGACCAGATCCTCGGCATGAAGATCAAGACGCCGTCCGGGGAGATGGTGCCGATCGGCACGCTGGCGACCATCAAGCCGGTGTTCGGCCCATCGCTGATCACGCTCTATAATCTATACCCTGCCTCGACCATTGTCGGCGTGCAGTCGGCCGGCTTCTCGTCCGGCCAGGCGCTCGACATCATGAAGCAGGTGGCCGACGACACGCTGCCTCCCGGCATGGGCTTCAACTGGAGCGCCATGTCCTATCAGGAGGTGGTGGTCGGCAACGAAATCTACTTCGTGTTCGGGCTGGCCATTCTGCTGGTCTATTTCGTGCTGGCCGGCCAGTATGAAAGCTGGATCCAGCCGCTTTCGGTGCTGCTCGCGGTGCCGCTCGCCCTGCTCGGCACGGTGGCGGCGCTGACCGGGCTCGGCATCGCCAACAATCTCTACACTCAGATCGGCCTGATCCTGCTGATCGCGCTCTCGGCGAAGAACGCCATCCTCATCGTCGAGTTCGCGCGTGAGAAGCGGGCGGAGGGCATGGAGATCATGGACGCAGCGGTGGAGGCGTCGCGGCTGCGATTCCGGCCGATCCTGATGACCTCCTTCGCCTTCATCCTCGGCGTCCTGCCGCTGGTGCTCGCCACCGGCGCCGGTGCCAATTCGCGTAAGTCGATCGGCATCGCGGTGTTTTCCGGCATGCTCGCCTCCACCTGCCTCGCCGTGCTGTTCGTGCCGTCCTTCTATGCGGTGCTGCAGCGCTTTGAGGAGCGCGGCAAGCGCAAGGCCAAGCCGGGGGCGGCGGAGGCGGCGGCCGGCCCCGAGGCCGGCGAGGGCGAAGCCAGGCCGGTCGCCTGAGGCGCGGAGCGGCGCCTGCCGCCTTCGAGGATGCTTCTCCTGCCTCGATAACAGGCATGGCGCTGGCGATTCCCTGAGCGTCGGCGCGGCGTGATCGCCCCGACGCGTGCCGGAGCGCCCGAACGGGCGCGGCATGATTCCTGCGTTGATCCCGCTACGGAGCCCGCTTGCCCCTTTCGGGGCGGCGGCGCGTCGGCGTAGGCTGGCGTCCCGTGTCCGCGTTGTTAAGTTTCAGTTGGTGCCATGACCATTTTCGCGAGCCTGCATCACGTCACGGCCTATCAGTATGACCGTCCGGTCACGTTGGGTCCCCAGATCATCAGGCTGCGCCCGGCCCCGCATTGCCGCACGCCGGTGAAGAGCTATTCGCTCAAGGTCACGCCATCGAACCATTTCGTGAACTGGCAGCAGGACCCGTTCGGCAACTGGATGGCCCGCTTCGTCTTCCCTGAGCCGACGAAGGAGTTCCGTGTCGAGGTCGACCTCATCGCCGACATGACCGTCTACAATCCCTTCGACTTCTTCGTCGAGGAATATGCCGAGAAGCTGCCCTTCACCTACACGCCCGACCTCGCCAAGGAACTGATCCCCTATCTCGAGGCCGAGGAGGGCGGGCCGCGCCTCGACGCCTATGTCGAGAAGGTGCGGCCGAAGGACGGCGAGCCGACCGTGGACTATCTCGTGCAGCTCAACCAGCGGCTCCAGTCCGACGTCAATTACCTCATCCGCATGGAACCGGGCGTGCAGACGCCGGATGAGACCTTGAGCCTCGCCGCCGGCTCCTGCCGCGACTCCGGCTGGCTGCTGGTGCAGATCCTGCGTCGCCTCGGTCTCGCCGCCCGCTTCGTCTCCGGCTACCTGATCCAGCTGAAGCCTGATGTGAAGGCGTTGGACGGCCCCACCGGCACCGAGGTCGATTTCACCGATCTGCATGCCTGGTGCGAGGTGTATCTGCCCGGCGCCGGCTGGATCGGCCTCGACCCGACTTCCGGCCTGCTCTGCGGCGAGAGCCACCTGCCGCTCTGCGCCACGCCGAGCTACCGCTCGGCCGCGCCGATTTCCGGTGGCTTCAGCGCCGAAGAGGGCACCCGGACCGAGTTCGACTTCGATATGAAGGTCACGCGCGTCGCTGAGAAGCCGCGTGTCACGCTGCCCTTCTCGGAGAACGCCTGGTCTTCGCTCGATGCGCTGGGCGACAAGGTGGACGCCGATCTCGCCGCGCAGGATGTGCGCCTCACCATGGGCGGCGAACCCACTTTCATCTCCATCGACGACTATCAGAGCGCCGAATGGAACACCGCGGCGGTCGGCCCCACCAAGCGCATGCGGGCGGACGACCTGATACGCCGGCTGCGCAAGCGTTTCGCCCCCGGCGGCATGATGCATTACGGCCAGGGCAAGTGGTATCCCGGCGAGAGCCTGCCGCGCTGGACCTTCTCGCTGTACTGGCGCAAGGACGGCAAGCCGATCTGGCGCGACCCCGCCCTCGTCGCCGCCGAGAGCTATACCGGCGCCGCGATCGGCGAAGCCAAGGCCTTCACCGAGAACCTCGCCGAGCGTCTCGGCCTCGCCCCGGCCTATGCCCAGCCGGCCTATGAGGACGCCGCCCACTGGATCGTCAAGGAAGGAGAGCTGCCGGAGAACGTCGACACGCTCGATTCCAAGCTGGAGGATCCCGAGGAACGCGCCCGGCTCGCCCGGGTGTTTTCGCGCGGCCTCGGCAAGCCGAGCGGCTATGTGCTGCCGATCCAGCGCTGGCAGGCGCGTGGCCAACTCGGCTGGATCAGCGAGCTCTGGCAGTTCCGGCGCGGCAAGCTGCTGCTGGTGCCGGGCGACAGCCCGGTCGGCTACCGGCTGCCGCTCGCCAGTCTGCCCTGGGTGCCGCCGGCGCTCTACCCCTATGTGAACCCCGCCGACCCTATGACCATTACCGGCGAACTGCCCGATGCCGAGGTGCTGCACCAGCGCTATCGTCGGGTGGAGAGCGAGGAGGGGCATCAGGAAAAGGTCGACCAGATCCTCACCGGCACCGGCTCGGTGCGAACGGCGCTTTCCGTCGAGCCACGCGACGGCCGGCTCTGCGTGTTCATGCCGCCGACCGAGCGGCTGGAGGATTACCTCGAACTGCTCGCCGCCGTCGAGGTCACCGCCGCCGAGTTGAAGCTGCCGGTGCATATCGAGGGCTATGCGCCGCCGGTCGATCCGCGGCTTAATGTCATCCGCGTCGCCCCCGATCCGGGGGTGATCGAGGTCAACGTCCACCCGGCGGTGAACTGGAAGACCTGCGTCGAGATCACCCGCGACCTTTACGAGGACGCCCGCCAGACCCGGCTCGGCACCGAGAAGTTCATGGTCGACGGCCGCCATACCGGCACCGGCGGCGGTAACCATGTGGTGGTGGGCGGCGCCACGCCGGCCGACAGCCCGTTCCTGCGGCGGCCGGATCTGCTCAAGAGCCTGGTGCTCTACTGGCAGCGTCATCCCTCGATGTCCTACCTGTTCTCCGGCCTGTTCATCGGGCCGACCAGCCAGGCGCCGCGCATCGAC
This sequence comes from Ancylobacter sp. 3268, assembly GCF_031456575.1. Taxonomy (NCBI): domain Bacteria; kingdom Pseudomonadati; phylum Pseudomonadota; class Alphaproteobacteria; order Hyphomicrobiales; family Xanthobacteraceae; genus Ancylobacter; species Ancylobacter sp. 3268. The sequence continues at coordinate 177,858 of NZ_JAVDUX010000014.1, read as the reverse complement.
GAGGCGCGGAACGACAGCCTCTACGAATTGGAGATCGCCCTCGCCAACGTGCCGGCGCCGGGCAAGGGACAGGCGCCGCCGCCCTGGCTGGTCGACCGGCTGTTCCGCAACCTGCTCACCGACGTCACCGGAAATACCCACCGCTCCGAGATCTGCATCGACAAGCTGTTCTCGCCGGATGGTCCGACCGGACGGCTCGGGCTGGTCGAATTCCGCTCCTTCGAGATGCCACCGGACTGGCGCATGAGCCTCGCGCAGCAATTGCTGCTCCGCGCGCTCATCGCCTGGTTCTGGCGCGAGCCGCAGGACGGCCCGCTGACCCGCTGGGGTACCGCGCTTGCCGATCGGTTCATGCTGCCGCATTTCGTCTGGGCCGACTTCATGGACGTGCTCGGCGACCTAGGCCGTGTCGGCTATCACGTCGATCCGGCGTGGTTCGAGGCGCAGCGCGAGTTCCGCTTTCCCTATTTCGGCCAGGTCGAGCATGGCGGTGTGCAGCTGGAGATCCGCCAGGCACTGGAGCCGTGGCACGTGCTCGGCGAGGAGGGCGCGATCGGGGGCACCGTGCGCTTCGTCGATTCCTCGGTCGAGCGGCTGCAGGCGCGGGTGGAGGGACTGAATCCCGCCCGCCACGTCATCACCTGCAACGGCCGTCGCCTGCCGCTGATCCCCACCGGACGGTTCGGCGAATATGTCGCCGGCGTGCGCTTCAAGGCGTGGCAGCCGGCCTCCGGCCTGCATCCGACGATTCCGGTGCACGCGCCGCTCACCTTCGACATCGTCGATCTGTGGTCGAGCCGTTCACTCGGCGGTTGCGTCTATCATGTCGCACATCCTGGCGGGCGCAATTACGAGACTTTTCCGGTGAATTCCTACGAGGCGCAGGCCCGGCGTCTGGCGCGCTTCCAGGATTACGGCCACACTCCCGGCTATCTGTTCGTGCCGCCGGAGGAGCCGACGTCGGAATTCCCTGCCACCCTCGACCTGAGGAGGCCGGCGGGAATCTGACGCCGTGCCGGGGGCAAGCGGCGCGCCGGCCACTGCGATGGCGTGTAGGGCGTGCCGGGGGTCCTGAATCGAGGAGGCCATGGCGGGAGGGAGCGAGCTGCAGGCGTTGACGCGCCGCTTCGAGGCCGAAGCGGCGGATTCGCTGATGTCCAGTTATCGGCCGCTGCCCGGCGTGCATGACGAACTCGTCGATGCCGAGGGCAAGCTGCGCCCGCAATGGGGGCCGCTGCTGGCCGGGCTGGCGGAGATGGGGGTGGAAGAGGTCAACCGACTCTTCACCGCCGCCGACCGCTATCTCCATCGCTCCGGCGTGTTCTACCGCGTCTATGACGATGCCGGCGGCGGCGAGCGCCCCTGGCCGCTCGCGCATCTGCCCCTGCTAATCGACGACACGGAATGGCAGGCGCTATCGCGCGGACTGATCCAGCGGGCGCAGATGCTGGAATCCGTGCTGGCGGACATTTACGGCGACGGCGAACTGGTACGTTCCGGCGCCCTGCCGGCGGCGGCGGTGGCCGGCAGCCCGGAATTCCTGCGCCCCTTGGTGGGCGTCGATCCGCATGGCGGCAGCTTCCTGCGCCTTTATGCCGCCGATCTCGGCCGCGGGCCGGACGGTCGTTGGTGGGTGCTGTCCGATCGCACCCAGTCTCCATCCGGCGCCGGCTATGCGCTGGAGAACCGCATCGCCATCTCCCGCTCGCTGCCCGACCTGTCGCGCTCGATGAACGTCGTCCGGCTGGCGGGCTATTTTCAGGGGCTGCGCGCCGGGCTGACCAAGCTCGATCGCTCCGGCGAGGGGCGGGTGGGGCTGCTCACCCCCGGCCCGCTGAACGAGACCTATTTCGAGCACGCCTATCTCGCCCGCTATCTCGGCTTCGTGCTGTTGCAGGGGGAGGACCTCACGGTCCGCGACAACGCGGTCTATGTGCGCACCGTCGCCGGGTTGAAGCGGGTCGACGTGCTGCTGCGCCGACTCGATTCCGACTTTGCCGATCCGCTGGAGCTTAACCCACGCTCGCGGCTCGGTATTCCCGGGCTGGTGCAGGCGGTGCGTGCCGGTGGAGTGGCGCTTGCCAATGCGCTCGGCGCCGGGCTGATCGAAGCCCCGCTTATGATGAGCTTCCTGCCCAAGATCGGCCCGCGCATCCTCGGCGAGGATCTGCTTTTGCCCAACGTCGCCACCTGGTGGTGCGGCCAGGAAACCGAGCGGGAACGGGTGCTGGACAGCTTCGACGACCTTGTCATCGCCCCGGCCTTCGGCCGCAGCCTGCCGGGCTTGCTGGAAGACGGGCCGGTGATCGGCGCCGACCTCACGCCGGCCCGGCGCGAAGAGGTGCTCAAGGCGATCCAGACCCGCGGGGTGGACTTCATCGGCCAGGAAGCGGTGCGGCTCTCCACCATGCCGGTGTGGCGCAATGGCCAGCTGGAGCCGCGCCCTTTCATCCTGCGGCTGTTCGTCGCCGCCACCGAGAAGGGGTGGCAGGTGATGCCCGGCGGCTTCTGCCGCGTCTCCGACAGCCGGGATTCCCGCGCCGTCACCATGCAGCGCGGCGGACGCTCGGCCGATGTCTGGGTGCTCGGCGCCGGCCCGGTGGACCAGACGACGCTGCTGCCGGCGCCGGGTGCTGCCGAGGTGCGCCGGCAGGTCGGGCCGCTGCCCAGCCGCGCCGCCGACAATTTCTTCTGGCTTGGCCGCTATGTGGAGCGGGCCGAACTCACTCTGCGCCTCCTGCGTACGCTGGTCGGACGATTGTCCTCGACCATCGAGGGGGACAACGTCTCGGTGACCAAGCTCACCCATCTGCTGAAGAGCTGGGGCGCGGTGCCGGCCGATCTCGCCCATGCGCGTACTACCCGCCAGGCCTTTGCCGCCCTGTCCCGCAGCGACCTCTCCGGCGCGCTGCCGAGCATCGTCGAGGCGGCCCGCCAGACCGCTTCGGTGATCCGCGACCGCCTGTCACCCGATGCGTGGCGCACGCTGGCCGACCTGGCGCTGATGCTCGCCGAGCCGGTGCCGGCCAAGGGTGCGGAAGCGGAATCGCATGAAAGGCTGGAGCGGGCGTTGCGCTCGCTCTCGGCCTTTTCCGGCCTCGCCTCGGAGAACATGAACCGCCAGGCGGGCTGGCGCTTCCTCGATCTCGGCCGGCGCATCGAGCGCGGCATCTCGACCGCCCGTATCGCCCGGACGCTGGTGGGCGAGATGGTGAGCGCCTCGACCCTCGATGTGCTGCTGGAGCTGTGCGACAGCCAGATCACCTATCGCTCGCGCTATGTGATGACCGAGAGCCGGGCGCCTGTGCTCGACATGGTGCTGCTGGACCCGGTCAATCCGCGCTCGCTCGCCTATCAGATCGACGCCATCGCCGAGCATCTCGATCAGTTGCCGGCCCATCACGGCGACGAGCCGCCGCTGCCGGAGGAACGCCTCGCCGCGCGGCTGCTCGCCTCGATGAAAGCCTTTGGCGCCAACGAGTTCGACGACGCCCGGCTCACCGAGGTGGAAATGCAGCTGATGGAGTTGTCGAACGACATCGCCGAGCGCTACTTCATTCATCGCTCGCCGGTCGAGACGCCATGGGACCTCCTGGCGTGACCGCGGGCCGAGTCGCCGCCATGAAATACGACATCCACCAGGCCACCGCCTACCTCTATGCCTCGCCGGTGCCGGTGGCACGACATATTGTGCGCATGGTGCCGGTGAGCCGGCCGGGGCAGCGGGTGACCGACAGCCACATCGCCGTCGATCCCGAGCCGGCGGAATGGGTGGAGACGCGCGACTTCTTCGGCAACCAGGTCGCGCATATCCGTATCGAGACCGCACATACGCGCTTCACCGTGCGCACGTCGGCGCGGGTGGAGGTCGACCCGCCGCCGGAACGCGATCCCGCCGCCGGGCCGAGCTGGGAGGAGGTGCGCGAGGCGGTGGGACATAGCGAGGATCTCACCCCGCATTCGCCGGTCCATCACGCCTTTCCCAGCCCGGCGGTGACACTGTGCGAGCCGATAACTGATTGGACGAGAAAGAGTTTTCCTCCGGGGCGGCCGATGCTGGAGGCCTGTGTCGAGCTGATGCAGCGCATCTATGACGACTTCGCCTATGACAGCCGTGCCACCGATGTCTCGACGCCGGCCATCGAGGCGTTCGAGATGCGGCGCGGCGTCTGCCAGGATTTCGCGCATATCATGATCACCGGCCTGCGCGGGCTCGGCCTGCCGGCGGCCTATGTCTCCGGCTTCCTGCGCACCGAGCCGCCGCCGGGCAAGGAGCGGCTGCAAGGCGCGGATGCCACCCATGCCTGGGTAAGTGTCTGGTGCGGTTCGGAATTCCAGTGGATCGGGCTCGATCCCACCAATGCGCTGATCGTCTCCACCGACCATGTGGTGCTGGCCAATGGCCGCGACTATACCGACGTCGCCCCCATTGGCGGGGTGCTGGTCGGCTCCGGGCGGCAGAAGCTCTCGGTCGCCGTCGACGTCATCCCGATGCCCGAGACGACACCCGACGCGATGGCGCCGGATGGGGCGCCCGGTGAGGCCGGTGGGATGGACGATGAGACCGAAAACCCCGGTTGACCGGCCGATCCGCCGTCGAAGGTCGGGGCGGCGCGACAGCGCGGCGGCGGCAGGCTAGACATTCCGGGCGGCATCGCGAATCGCCGCGCCTGAATCGCCGCCGACCCGAGGCCTCGCCCATGACCGAGACCGCCAGCCGATCCGCGCCTGCCGACGAGACCGACGGCTTCCTCGCCAGCCTCGCGGTGTATCTGCGCCCGCGCGTGCTGATCGTCATCCTGCTCGGCTTCTCCTCCGGCCTGCCGCTGGCGCTGTCCGGGGCGACGCTGACGATCTGGATGGCGGAGGCGAAGGTGAACCTCGCCACCATCGGCCTGTTTGCCCTGGTCGGCGTGCCCTATAATTTCAAGTTCGTCTGGGCGCCGCTGGTCGATGCGCTCGACATCCCCCTTCTCTCCCGCCTGCTCGGGCGACGACGGGGGTGGCTGGTGTTCACCCAGCTGCTGCTGGTGGCCGCGATATTGTGGCTCGGCTTCCAGGACCCGGTGTCGGCGCCCTGGCAGGTGGCGTTCGGGGCCTTCCTGGTCGCGATGGCCTCGGCGACGCAGGACATCGTGGTCGACGCCTTCCGTGTCGAGAGCCTGGAGACCCGCGAGCAGGCTGCCGGCATGGCCGGCTATGTCGCCGCCTACCGGGTCGGCATGCTCGCCTCCGGCGCCGGGGTGGTGCTGCTGGTCGCCTGGTTCGAGGCGATCGGCGTCGACCGCGCCGATGTCTGGGCCTGGGGCTATGCGGCGGCGGCGGCGATGGTGATCGTCGGGCTCGGGGCCGCGCTGTCCGCCCGCGAGCCGGGCGGTGGCGAGGCGGCGTCCGGCCCGGCCGCGCCGCGCGAGGCAAATGTGCTGAAGCGCATCTGGGACACCGCGGTCGGGGCGTTTGCCGACATGCTGCTGCGCCGCGACGCCATCGCCATCCTGCTGTTCGTGGTGTTCTTCAAATTTTGCGACGCCTTCGCCGGGGTGCTGACCGGCGCCTTCGTCATCGATATCGGCTTCGACAAGGCGGCCTATGCCGGCATCGTCAAGGGGGTGGGCTTCGCGGCGGCCCTGCTCGGCGGCTTCGCCGGCGGGCTGATCGCCCGCGCGCTGCCGCTCGGCCGTAGCCTGTGGATCGCCGGCATCCTGCAGATGCTGTCCAATCTGGTGTTCTCCTGGCAGGCCTGGATCGGCGTCGACCTCGCGGCGCTGACGCTGACCATCGTGGTCGAGAACTTCACCGGCGCCATCGGCACGGTGATCTTCGTCGCCTATATCTCGGCGCTGTGCGGGGCGCGGGCGCACACGGCAACGCAATATGCGCTGCTGACCGCGCTCGCCGCGGTGGGGCGGACCTTCCTCGCCTCCGGCGCGGGATTCATCGCCGAGAGCACCGGCTGGGTATGGTTCTTCGCGCTGACGGCGTTCGCGGCGCTGCCGGGGCTGGCGCTGCTGGCGTTCCTGCAGCTGCGCGGGCATTTCCGCCAGCTGGCGGCGCAGGCGGCGAGCTAGCCGCTGCGCCGCTTTCGGCCGGCGTCAGTTCACCGCGTGGAAGCGGACGGCGCCGTCGTTCAGGAAGCAGGCCTTGCTGAACAGCGACAGGTCGAGCGGGTTGGGCAGCCGCACATCGTCGAGATCCGGCATCGGCTTGACCGCCGGATCATAGGAGCGGTCGATCTGCGAGAGGAAGACCAGCATCAGCTGCCGTTCGCGCGCGAACGCACGAAGCGTGCGGATCTGCGTCATCAGCTCGGGATGGCTGCGCTTCTGGTCGAGCAGCTGGAGATAATCGACCACCGCCAGCGTGCCGGCCGGCGCCGCCGCCAGCGCCGCCATGATATGGCCGGCGCTGATGGCGTCGGAACAGTCGCAGGTGAACAGGCCGGCGAAGCGGGACGGCTCGACGCCGAGGGCGCGCAGGCGGTCGGCGACCTGCCGCTCCCCATATTCCAGCGTGAAGAACATGGCGGGGCGGCCTTGCGTCATCGCCTCCACCGCCAGTTCTAGCGCCAGCAGCGTCTTGCCGTGGCCGGGGCGCGCGGCGACCAGCAGCAGGTCACCCGGATGCAGCCGCGCGAACAATTTGCTCGCCGGTGGCGCCATCTTGGCCGCCAGCAGGCTCCAGCTGGCAAAGCCCTGTTCGGCGGCGACGCGGTCCAGTGCCGCATGCAGCGGCAATTCTGCGCGGCGCGACAGCAGGCGCGCCTTGCGCTTGAGTTGATAGAGCGGGGCCGAAAGTCTCATCGAGAACCTCCTGTGCGGGCCATGTGCGCAACCCCTCCTCATGCGTGCCCGAACGGATGGTTCGATGGTGGAAATGCCCTGCATGAAAGATGCTTTCCCGAATGGAGGGGGGAGGCGCGGGCACGCCGGAATCGGAGTCTAGGGGAAGAGCCGGGGCGGGGACAGCGGGAGTTTTCCGGCACGGGGCGGGACGAGGGCGGTTCCCACGCTTCGCCTTAATCGGCTGTTAACCGAGGCGGCTCGAACGTTCCCCGAACCCGCAAACGCGCCGACGGCGATTCTCCGTGGCGCGGCGGGCGTGCGTCGTTTTCCGGGCCTCGCCGCCCGCACCCATCGGAGCCTGCCGTGACCCTTTCCCCGACCCGCCTGCGCATTGCGGTGCTTTTTGGCGGGCGCTCCGCCGAGCACGACGTCTCGGTGATGTCGGGCACCAATGTCATGCGGGCGCTGGACCCGGAAAAATACGACGCCGTCCCGGTGTTCATCACCCGCGACGGGCGCTGGCTCGCCAGCCGCTTCGAACATGGCGAGCTGGAGACGCCCGAGAGCGGCACCGAGCTCTGCCTGCTTCCCGGCGGCAAGGGGCGCCTCCTCGCGCTGCCGGCCGCCGGCGTGCCGCACGAACTGCCGGCGATCGACCTGCTTTTCCCGGTGCTGCACGGCCTGCCCGGCGAGGACGGCTCGGTGCAGGGGCTGGCGGATGTGGCGGGGGTGGCGCTGGTCGGCTGCGGCATTCTCGGCTCGGCCACCGCGCTCGACAAGGACATCGCCAAGCGGCTCTATCTCGAGGCCGGGCTGGCGACCGCCCGTGCCGTCACCATCCATCCCGGCGCGGAGCCGAGCTTCGGCGAGCTGACGCAGGCGCTCGGCCTGCCGATCTTCATCAAGCCGGCGCGGCAGGGCTCCTCGGTCGGGGTGAGCAAGGTGGCGAGCGAACAGGATTATGCGGCGGCGCTGGCCGAAGGCTTCCGCCACGACCGCAAGCTGCTGGCCGAGGAATTCATCCGCGGCCGCGAGATCGAATTGAGCGTGCTGGAAGACCCGGAGGGCGGGCTGTTCGTCTCGCGCCCCGGCGAGATCCGCCCGGCCGAGAGCCACGGATTCTACAGCTACGATGCCAAATATATCGATGCCGACGGCGCGGCGATCATCGTGCCGGCGCAGCTGCCGACCGAGGTGGAGACCCGGCTGCAGGCGATGGCGGCCGACGCCTTCCGGGCGCTGGGCTGCGACGGCATGGCGCGGGCCGATTTCTTCGTGACGGAGGATAACCGCATCCTCGTCAACGAGCTCAACACCATTCCCGGCTTCACCAATATCAGCATGTATCCCAAGGCGATGGCGGCGAGCGGGGTCAGCTATCCCGAACTCATCGACCGGCTGGTGGCGCACGGGCTGGCGCGCGCCGGGCGATAGCAGCGGGCGGCGCCGGCCCGGCGCGAGGACGCCCTACAGCGTGGTGCGGGCGCGGATGGCCGCCGCCAGCGTGCCCTCGTCGAGATAATCGAGCTCGCCGCCCACCGGCACGCCATGGGCGAGGCGGGTGACCTTCACCCCGGTCTCGCGCAGCAGCTCGGTGACGAAATGCGCGGTGGTCTGCCCGTCCACCGTGGCCGGCAGCGCCAGCAGCACCTCGGCGACCCCGCCGTCGCGCACCCGGCCGATCAGGCTGGCGATGTTGAGGTCGTCCGGGCCGATGCCGTCGAGCGGGGAGAGCGTGCCGCCAAGCACGTGATAGCGCGCGTTCATCGCGCCGGAGCGCTCCAGCGCCCACAGATCCGACACGTCGGCGACCACGATGATGAGGGTGGGGTCGCGGGTCGGGTCGGAGCAGACGAGGCAGGGGCTCCTCACGTCGAGATTGCCGCAGACCGGGCAGGTCCCGATCTTGCCGAGCACCTCCTCCATCGCGCCGGCCAGCGGCGCCATCAGCGATTCGCGCTTCTTGATCAATTGCAGCGCGGCACGGCGCGCCGAGCGCGGGCCGAGGCCGGGCACGCGGGCCAGGAGCTGGACGAGCCGCTCGATCTCGGGGCCGGCGACGGCGCGCGCCATGATGCATTCTCCGGAAGGGGTGGCCGATGATTAGGCCGGGGGCGCGTCGTCGCGCAAGCTTTTCGCCATGCCGGCTTCCGCCCGCCGCCGCCGCCCGGCCGGGCGTGGCTGCGCTTGACGTAAGGTCAAATCGGCGGGGTCGCTGCCCGGATGTCCTCGACAGCGCAGGGAGGTGTTGCTAACCGGGATGCCAGCCTGGCCATGCCGATCCAGAAGCCGATTCCAGCGGGAGGGGGAACGCGATGACGAAGCTGTTGGGGCCGGTGACGGCGCTGCTGCTCGCCCTGGTCACGGCCGGCCCGGCCGTCGCCGCCGAGGGCGCCGGCCTTGACGGGGCCAGCCTGTCGCTGGCCTGGGGCATTCCCTTCGCCGGCATGCTGCTCTCCATCGCCATCCTGCCGCTGGTCGCCGGGCATTTCTGGCACCACCATTACGGCAAGGTGGCGCTGTTCTGGGGACTGGCGGTGCTGGTGCCCTTCATGGCGCTGCTCGGCACCGGCGTCACCGTCTACGAGGTGACGCACGCGGCGCTGCTGGAATATATCCCGTTCATCATCCTCCTGTTCACGCTGTTCACCATTTCCGGCGGCATCCTCGTCACCGGCAATCTGCAGGGCAGCCCCGGCGTGAACACCGCGCTGCTGGCGATCGGCACGGTGCTGGCCAGCCTGATCGGCACCACCGGCGCCTCCATGGTGCTGATCCGCCCGCTGCTGCGCGCCAATGACGGCCGGCGGCACAACGTCCACACCGTGGTGTTCTTCATCTTCCTGGTGTCGAATATCGGCGGCTCGCTGACCCCGCTCGGCGACCCGCCGCTGTTCCTCGGCTTCCTCAAGGGGGTCGACTTCTTCTGGACCACCAGCCACCTGTTCCACGACACCGTGGTGGTGGTGGTGCTGCTGCTCGCCGCCTATCACCTGCTCGACCGCTGGTTCTATGCCCGCGAGGAGGGCCGGCCGCCCAAGCTCGACCCGACCCCCGCCACCGAACGCATCGGCCTGCGCGGCCTCGCCAACCTGCCGCTGCTGGCCGGCGTCATCGCCGCCATCCTGATGAGCGCGCTGTGGAAGCCGGACATCGAGTTCCACGTCGCCGGCACCGCCGTGCCGCTGCCCTCGGTGGCGCGCGACCTCGTCCTGCTCGGGCTGGCGGCGGTGTCGATCCGCATCACCCCGGCCTTCATCCGCGAGCGCAACGGCTTCGACTGGGAGCCGATCCGCGAGGTGGCGAAACTGTTCGCGGCGATCTTCCTCACCATCATCCCGGTGATCGCCATCCTGAAGGCGGGCTCGAACGGCGCGCTCGCGCCGCTGGTGGCGCTCGTGACGGATGCGAATGGCGCGCCGGTGAATGCCGGCTATTTCTGGATGACCGGCCTGCTCTCCGGCTTCCTCGACAATGCGCCGACCTATCTGGTGTTCTTCAACCTCGCCGGCGGCGACGCGCAGGCGCTGATGACCACCCATGCGGTGACGCTGGAGGCGATCTCGGCCGGCGCGGTGTTCATGGGCGCGCTGACCTATATCGGCAACGCGCCGAATTTCATGGTGCTGGCCATCGCCAGGAGCCGCGGGGTGAAGATGCCGAGCTTCTTCGGCTACATGGTGTGGTCGGGCATTTTCCTGCTGCCCTGCTTCGCGCTGCTGACCTTCCTGTATTTCCGCTGAACGGCGGCCCCACCTCTCTCCCCGTAGGAGAGAGGCACGGGCGCAGCCGAGGGCGGCGTCGATCGTCAGGAGGCGGAGGAACCGAAGCGGGTGCGGAACCACTCGGCGATCATCGCCCGCTCATAGCGCAGCGGCTCGCCGGAACGGGCGGCGCGCGGGTTCACCAGATAGTTCATCGCGCGCAGGGTCTGCTCGCCGCGCGCCGTGGTCCGGCCGTCGCGGACCAGCCGGTAGCGCAGGGTGAGCGAGGGCCAGGTGTCTTCCCGCATCACCCGCAACTCGCCGGTGCGCGAGACGAGGGGATTGATCTTGCCGGCGAGGTCGAGGGCGAGGATGTCGATCTCGATGGTCGTGCCGGGCGGCAGGGCGCGGCGGGCCTCGGACGAGAAGATGCGCGTCAGCCCCTCGAAGGTGAGGCGCTGGTCGACGCTCGACCATTCGAGATTGCCGTCGACATAGCTTTGCGGCGCGATGAAATTCACCCGCGCCGCCGCGGGCGGCGATAGCGGGGGGCCGGCGATCGCCGGGCCGGCGGCGACCAGCGCCGCCAGCAACCCCAGGGCGGTAAGGCGGCATGAGCGCATCGGCTGTCCTCCGGCCGCGTCCCCGGCCGGTTCACGGCGCGCCATGCTCTGGCGTGCCGGCGGACAGCGGGGCGGGCTGGGGACAGCCTGCCATCATTCGGCGGCGATGGCCATGCGCGGCTGCGCCTCGCGGACCTCGGGATCGACCTCCGCCTCGAAGCGCGCGAAGTTCTCCGCGAACATATCGACCAGCCGCTTCGCCGCCACCGCATGATCGCGATGGTCGGGCCACGCTTCGGTGGGGTCGAGCAGGCTGGCATCGACGCCCTCCACCTCGACCGGCACCTCGAAGCCGAAATGTGGATCGGCGCGGAATTCGCCTGCCGCCAGCGAGCCGTCCAGCGCGGCGGCGACCAGCCGGTGCGTCGCTTCCGGCAGGATGCGCGTCCCGTGCCCGGCCTGATCGCCGTTCCAGCCGGTATTGACCAGCCAGCACTGGATATCGCCGCCGGCAATGAGTTCGCGCAGCAGATGCGCTCCGGCCGGCGAGCGATGGCCGGACGCGAAACGCGGCTGCGGCGCCTCACCGTCATTCGCCGGAGCGGTGTAGCCGGACAGCAGGTGATAGACGGCCTGCTCGGGGGTGAGCCGGGCAATGGGCGGCAGCACGCCGAAGCCGTCACAGCTGGCGAGGATCAGCGTGTGCGGCATACCGGCGCGGCCGAAGGTGGTGCCGGGCAGCACGGCGCGGGCGGCTTCGGCGGCGGCGAGGTCCGGCTCGCGGCTGTCGGCGTCCAGCGGCACGTTTTCCAGCACCGTGCCGAAGCCGCCCCTGGCGTCGAGCTCGTGCACCCGCCGGCGGCGGCCGGCGAACAGCCCGAATACACCGTCGCGATTCCAGCCGAGCGGGCCATCGACGATCAGGGTGAAGCGCGGATCGGCGGCAAAGGCGCCGGCGAGTGCGCTCTTGCCGCTGTCTGGGGGCCCGAGGAACAGCACCGGGCCGTTCTCGGCGTCGAGGGTGGCGGCGCCGTGCAACGTCAGCGTACCGCTGCCGGCCAGCAGGTCGTCGAGATGGGCGACTAGCGCCTGCTCGATATGGCCGATATCGAGCGTGCCGCCGAGGAGCAGCAGCCCGGCGCCGGCATCCTCCGCCACCATGCCCGGACCGGCCATGCCGTGCCGACCGGCATCCGGCCGGAAATGCGGCAGGCTGAACAGGGTGATGTCCGGCACGAAGGCCTCGATCGCCTCGCGCCCCGGCGGCGGCATCAGGTTGCGGATGGCAAGCGCCTGCCAGGCATGCTCGGTGAAGACGCGCAGCCGGCGGAATTGGCCGGAGGCGGTCGCGACATGGAGATCCTGCGCGAACAGGGTCCGGCTGGCGGCATGGGCCAGCATCTCCTGCTTCAGCCGCTCGAACGAATCGCGGTGGAGAAAGAGGCGACCTTCCGGGGCGGCGTCGGTTTCGCCCGCTTCGCCGACCAGATGACGCGGCAGCGACGCCGCGCCGGCCGCGGTGCCGCTCTCCACCACCAGCGCGCCGGTGGCGGAAAGCCGCGCCTCGCCGCGCGCGATGGCGCGCTCATAAAGGGTGGGGCCGGCAAGGTTCCAAAACACCTTGCCCGAACCGGAAAGACCCGCCGCAGCGGCGGCGTTTTCCGGGTTGCGCATGCCGGTTTCCAGCATGTGATACTCCTTCTCGTATACCCGCCGAGGCGGGAAACTGACGGAGCACTCGGGCCATTTGTCTGTCATACAGGGTCGAAACCGTGGCGAAACCGGGTCGTCGGCGTGGCGACCCGGCCCTAGCGGGATACAGTTTCGACGTCAGTGACGGTCGTGCCGGTGGTCGTGCCCGTCATCCTGCCCGGCCTCGCCCCTGTCGCGGCGCGGCGCCGGCACGCCGGCAATCTCGCGGGCCTTGACCGCCAGCTCGACCAGGATGCGGTGGACGTCATGGGCGCTGGCCATGCGCCGGTCGAAGGGCAGGCGGCGCGCCGCGTGGTCGGACATCAGGTCGCAGCCCTCGGGATCGATGCCGGTCATGCGCCACGCGCCCGGCGCCGCGCCGAGGAGGGCGGTGGCATAGAGGCCGATGGCATCGGCATGGTCGGCGTTCATGTGGGCGATGGCGCCTTCCTCGCTCGCCAGTGCTTCCTCGGCGCCGGCGAGGCTGGTGAGGAAATCGGCGGCCGGCACCTCGGCGATGCGGCCGAAGCCGGCGACCAGATGCGCGCTCTCCGGCTCGATCCGGTAAAAGGCGAAGTCGGCGAAATCCGCGAAGCCGGCCGAATCGGCGTGGCGGGCCAGGAAGCGGCGCCGCGCGGTGGCGATGTCCGCCTCGCCCTCGACGCGGAAGATATGCCCCTTGAGGCTGGCGCGCGCGCCCTGGAGCTCGTCGCCCTCGCGGCGTTCGTCGATGAGAAGGCTGACGCGGCGGTCGCCGGCGATGTTGCGGGTGTGGCGGGCGAGCTGCGACAGCAGCAATATCGGCGACCCGTCATGCAGGGTGGCCAGCTGCACCAGCGAGGCATAGGGCCAGCCGTCGCGATCGAGACTGGCGAGCGCGCCGGTGCGGGTCTCGCGCAGCAGGCGCTTCACCGAGGCGGCGGCGTCGAAACCGGAGGCGTTCATGTCGTTCATGGGATGGTCTCCCGCTTGGCTGTCCCGGCCGCCGTCTCAGTGGCGAAGCCCGGCCGCAGCGTCAAGTGCGGCCTATGGCGGCGGCGGCGCGCCGGCGCTCGGCCGGCTCGCCATCGGCCGCCGGCGGCGTCATCCCCACCTGTCGGCGGGCGATGCATTGGCTAACCGCCTCGAAACGCGCTATTTCTATCTGAGTCTGCTTGCGTGTCACATTCTGGCCACGCCGGCACGGTTCACCGCCGGTTGCGACATCCGCCGCCGAACAGGAACATGTAGATGCCGACCATCGCTCTCGTCGACGACGACCGCAACATCCTGACTTCCGTCTCGATCGCCCTCGAATCCGAAGGTTACCGCATCCAGACCTATACGGACGGAGCCACCGCGCTGGACGGCTTCAAGAGCAACCCGCCGGACCTCGCCATCTTCGACATCAAGATGCCGCGCATGGACGGCATGGAGCTGCTGCGCCGCCTGCGCCAGAAGAGCGACATGCCGGTGATCTTCCTCACCTCCAAGGACGACGAGATCGACGAGCTGTTCGGCCTGAAGATGGGCGCCGACGACTTCATCAAGAAGCCGTTCTCGCAGCGCCTGCTGGTCGAGCGCGTCAAGGCGGTGCTGCGCCGCGTCGCGCCCAAGGACGGCACCGCCCCGCGCGAGGTCGACAGCGCCAAGGTGCTGGAACGCGGCCTTTTGCGCATGGACCCCGAGCGCCACACCTGCACATGGAAGGGCGAGAACGTGACGCTGACCGTCACCGAGTTCCTCATCCTGCAGGCGCTCGCCACCCGCCCCGGCGTGGTGAAGAGCCGCAACGCGCTGATGGACGCCGCCTATGACGACCAGGTCTATGTCGACGACCGCACCATCGACAGCCACATCAAGCGGCTGCGCAAGAAGTTCAAGGTGACGGACGACAGTTTCGAGATGATCGAGACCCTTTACGGCGTCGGCTATCGCTTCAAGGAGTAGGCGGCCCTTGCTCGACCCGGAGCTGACCCGGAACCTGCCGCCGGAGGACGAGCCCGAGGAGCAGGGCGGCGTCGCGGCGGCCGAGGCCGCGGCTGGAGCGACGCCGCGCCGGCCGCGCGGGCTGGCGCGCGCGCTCGGCGTGCGCCTGCTGGCGGGGCTGCGGCGGCTCCGGCATTTCGTCGAGCAGAAGAGTTCGTCGAGCCTCACCCGCCGCATCGTGCTGCTCAACCTCGCCGGCATGGGCGCGCTGGTGGCCGGCATCCTCTATCTGTCGGAGTTCCGCGCCGGGCTGATCGACGCGCGCGTGCAGAGCCTCCTGGTGCAGGGCGAGATCATCGCCGGCGCCATCGCCGCCTCGGCGCAGGTCGAGACCAACGCCATCACCATCGATCCCGAGCGACTGCTGGAACTGCAGGCCGGCGAGAGCTACGGGCCGGGCGAGGAGGGCTTCGCGCCGCTGGAATTCCCCATCAATCCCGAGCGCGTCGCCCCGGTGCTGAAGCGCCTCGTCGAGCCGACCGGCACCCGCGCCCGCATCTATGACCGCGACGGCATCCTGCTGCTCGATTCGCGTTCGCTCTATTCGCGCGGCGAGATCCTGCGCTTCGAACTGCCCGAGCCGACCGCCCGTCCGCCGAACTGGATGGAGCATGGCTGGAACAGCATGAAGATGTGGTTCGAGCGCGGCGACCTGCCGCTCTATCGCGAGCTCGGCCCCAACAATGGCAAGGGCTACCCTCAGGTGGTGGGCGCTCTGCTCGGGCAGAAGGCCAGCGCGGTGCAGGTCAATGAGCGCGGGCAGATCATCGTCTCGGTGGCGGTGCCGATCCAGCGTTTCCGCGCCATTCTCGGCGCGCTGCTGCTCTCCACCCAGGGCGGCGAGATCGACGAGGCGGTGGCCGCCGAGCGCCTCGTCATCGTGCGGGTGTTCCTCGTCGCCATGGTGGTGATGGTGGTGCTGTCGTTCCTGCTCGCCGGCACCATTGCCGGGCCGGTGCGCCGCCTTGCCGATGCCGCCGAGCGGGTGCGCCGCCGCACCCGCCAGCGCGTCGAGATTCCCGATTTCACCAGCCGCTCGGACGAGATCGGCCATCTCTCCGGGGCGCTGCGCGACATGACGGACGCGCTCTATTCGCGCATCGAGGCGATCGAGAGCTTCGCCGCCGACGTCTCGCACGAATTGAAGAACCCGCTGACCTCGCTGCGCTCGGCGGTCGAGACGCTGCCGCTCGCCAAGACCGAGGCCTCGCGCGGGCGGCTGATGGAAGTGATCCAGCACGATGTGAAGCGGCTCGACCGGCTGATCACCGACATTTCCGACGCCTCGCGCCTCGATGCCGAACTGCAGCGGCAGGAAGCCGAGCCGGTGGACCTGCGCCGCCTGCTCGGCACCGTCTGCGGCGTGCAGAACGACGTGGTGCGCGGCGACAATGTGAAGGTGAAGCTTGCCTTCATCCCCGAGAGCGAGGGTGGCAAGCCGGTGCCCTTCGTGGTGCAGGGGCACGATTCCCGCCTCGGCCAGGTGATCAACAACCTCATCGACAATGCCCGCTCCTTCTCGCCCAAGGGCGGGGAGGTGCGGGTGAGCTGCCACAAGGTGAAGGGCGGGGTGGAGATCGTCATCGACGATGACGGGCCGGGCATTCCCGAACACGCGCTCGGCCGGATCTTCGAGCGCTTCTACACCGACCGGCCGGAGGAGCAGGGCTTCGGGCAGAATTCCGGCCTCGGCCTGTCGATCTCCAAGCAGATCGTCGAGGCGCATGGCGGGCGCATCTGGGCCGAGAACCGCCCGCCGGCACCGCCGCCGCCGCCGGAACCGGAGCCCGCCGCCGACGGGGCGCCGCGCAAGCGTCGCCGGACGACCAGGAAGGGCGAAAGCGGCGGGGCGCGCTTCATCGTGCGGCTGCCGTGCACCTGAGGACATGAGCATGGGGGAAGACGAACGCATCGCCGGGGCGCATTTCAGTTCCACCCACCACGCTTCCTGCGTGCGGGTGGGCGAGGCGGCGGTGCTGATCCGCGGTCCCTCCGGCGCCGGCAAGTCGCATCTCGCCTTCGCCCTGATCCTTGCCGGGCGGACCGGCCTGATCCCCGAGACCGTGCTGGTCGGCGACGACCGCCTGGTGCTGGAGCGGCGCGGCGAGCGGCTGATCGCCGCCCCGGTGCCGGTGCTGGCCGGCCTCCTCGAGGTGTGCGGCGCCGGCCTGCGCCGGGTGCCGTATGTCGAGGAAGCGGAGGTGGCGCTGGTGGTCGACCTCGCCAGCCCCCACGGCGCCCGCCTCCCGCGGCGGGAGGATTGCCGCATCGTGCTCGGCGGCGTCCCGCTGGTCCGCCTGCCGGTCTATGACCGTGGCGACGCGGTGCATCAGGTGCTGGCGATGCTCTCGACCGAATCCGGACTTCAGGAAACTTAAAGCATATTCCACGGAAATTGCCGGCGCCTTGCCGGGAATGCGCAGGCTGGCCCGCTGAAACGGCCGTGTTATCCGTGGCTTAGCCGATGTGGGGCGCCATGCTGGAGGCGGCATGATCATCCCCAGGGCTTTCGCGCGGCGTACTTGCCATTTGTGTGCAGCGCAACGATGATGTTTCCCCCACGGGAGCGGGGAAAAACCCGCTTGCCTCGGAAGCCTTGGGCGATGTCTGAAGGACGCGCTGGGGTTCGTGCCGGCCAGCCGCACGGCGGAGCAGAATGATAGGGCTTGTACTCGTCACCCACGGACGCCTCGCCAGCGAGTTCCGTGCCGCGTTGGAACATGTGATGGGGCCGCAGTCCCAGATCGAGGCCGTCACCATCGGCCCCGACGACGACATAGAGCAGCGCCGCCTCGACATTGTCGCGTCGGTGAAGGCGGTGAATTCCGGCCATGGCGTGGTGATCCTCACCGACATGTTCGGCGGCACGCCGTCCAACCTCGCCATTTCGGTGATGACCGAGCCCGACATCGAGGTGGTCGCCGGCATCAACCTGCCGATGCTGGTGAAACTCGCCACCGTGCGCGCCGAGGTGCCGATGGATGTCGCGGTCGCCCAGGCGCAGGAAGCCGGGCGGAAATACATCAACATCGCCAGTCGGGTTCTCGCGGGGAAATGAGCACGGCCGGCACTTCCGCGGCGCTGCGGCGCGAGCTTCCCATCCTGAACAAGCGTGGCCTGCATGCGCGTGCCTCGGCCAAATTCGTGCAGACGGTCGAGCGCTTCGACGCCGCGGTGCGGGTGACGCGCTGCGGCGAGACGGTGAGCGGCACCTCGATCATGGGGCTGATGATGCTCGCCGCCGCCCCCGGCACCTCCATCCTGGTGGAGACGGAAGGCCGGGAGGCGGAAGCGGTGCTGGAAGCGCTGTCGGCGCTGGTGGGCGATCGCTTCGGCGAGGGCGAGTAGACCGGTTCATCGGGATGGTGACGAACACGCCGGGCGATTGCGGCGGCGAAGCCTGACCGCGTTTGCCGGCGCCGGGGTTCGGGCCGGCCCACCCTTGCGGGCGGGATGGTGGCGACATTTCCCGGATTGCCGGCCGGTGGCGTCACCGGGCTCAACACCACGCTGCCGCCGGTTGCGGGCACGCTCCGGGCCGGCGTCGCCCTCTGGCGGACGCCGACGCTCCGCTCGGCAGGACAGGCACGATCCACCCTGCGCACGCTCCGGCACGTCCCCATCGGGACAAGGCTCCGCCTGAGTGGAGGTCGAATAGCGATGCAATTCTTGATAGTAGGCTTGGCCGGCCTCATTGATATAAAGACATCTTTATATCGTTATTGAAACCTTCGGCCGAGGCTGCTATCAACCCCGCCGAGCTTCGATCCATCGGACCGGGGCCGCTTCGCCTCCTGCCGGTGACAGGAGGCGATGGCGACCCTTCAGGCACAAGGAACCCGACCATGGCCTCCGCCAGCGACTACATCGTCAAGGATATCGGCCTCGCCGGCTTCGGCCGCAAGGAGATCGACCTCGCCGAGACCGAAATGCCCGGCCTGATGGCCATCCGCGCCGAATACGGCCCGGCGCAGCCGCTCAAGGGCGCGCGCATCGCCGGCTCGCTGCACATGACCATCCAGACCGCCGTGCTGATCGAGACGCTGGTCGCGCTCGGCGCCGAGGTGCGCTGGGTGTCGTGCAACATCTTCTCGACGCAGGACCACGCCGCCGCCGCCATCGCCCAGGCCGGCATCCCGGTCTTCGCCTATAAGGGCGAGACGCTGACCGAGTACTGGGACTTCACCGCCCGCCTGTTCGACTGGCACGATGGCGGCGTCCCCAACCTGATCCTCGACGATGGCGGCGACGCCACCATGCTCGTCCATTACGGCCTGCGCGCCGAGCAGGGCGACACCGGCTTCCTGGACACGCCCGGCTCGGAGGAGGAGGAGATCTTCTTCGCGCTGATCAAGCGCCTGCTGACCGAGAAGCCGAAGGGCTGGTTCGCCAAGGTCGCCGGCGCGATCAAGGGCGTCTCCGAGGAGACCACCACCGGCGTGCACCGCCTCTACAAGCTCGCGGAGCAGGGCAAGCTGCTGTTCCCGGCGATCAACGTGAACGACAGCGTCACCAAGTCGAAGTTCGACAACCTCTATGGCTGCCGCGAGTCGCTGGTGGACGCCATCCGCCGCGGCACCGACGTGATGCTGGCCGGAAAAGTGGCCTTCGTCGCCGGTTTCGGCGATGTCGGCAAGGGCTCGGCTGCCTCGCTGCGCCAGGCCGGCGCCCGCGTCATCGTCTCCGAGGTCGACCCGATCTGCGCGCTGCAGGCCTCGATGGAAGGCTATGAGGTGGCGACCATCGAGGACGCCTTCTCCCGCGCCGACATCTATGTCACCTGCACCGGCAACAAGGACATCATCACCGTCGACCACATGCGGCAGATGAAGGACCGGGCGATCGTCTGCAACATCGGCCATTTCGACAACGAGATCCAGGTCGCCGGCCTGCGCAACTTCAAATGGACCAACATCAAGCCGCAGGTGGACGAGATCGAGTTTCCCTCCGGCAACCGCATCATCCTGCTCTCCGAGGGCCGGCTGGTGAATCTCGGCAATGCGATGGGGCACCCGTCCTTCGTGATGTCGTCGTCCTTCTCCAACCAGACGCTGGCGCAGATCGACCTGTGGGCCAATCCCGGCAAGTACGACAAGAAGGTCTACACCCTGCCGAAGGTGCTCGACGAGAAGGTGGCGGCGCTGCACCTCGCAAAGCTCGGCGTGAAGCTCACCAAGCTCTCTCCCGAGCAGGCCGACTATATCGGCGTGACGGTCGACGGCCCGTTCAAGGCCGATCACTACCGCTATTGAGCGGAGGCTCCGACGGATGATGCGAAGGCCGGGGCTCGTCCCCGGCTTTTCTTTTTTGCCGGGTGGCCCGTCGCAGGCGCAGATGGCAGGCGCCCACCTGGGCCGAGAGAGGACGGCGGCCCGCCCTCACAGTTCCTTCTGCATCAGCACCAGATCGAGCCGCTGGCCGAACTTGATGCCGATGCCGCGCATATAGCCGCTTTCCTCGAAGCCGAGCTTGCGGTGCAGGGCGATGGAGGCGGTGTTGCCGGCGGTGATGCCGCCGATCATCACCTTCTTGCCGAGCGCGCGTGCCGGCTCGAACAGCGCCTCCACCAGCCGGCCGCCGATTCCCCGTCCGCGCGTCTCCTCCGCCACATAGACCGAGTGCTCGACGCTGATGCGGTAGCCGTCGAAGGGCCGAAAGTCGCCGAAGCTCGCATAGCCGAGCACGGCGTCGTCCTCTTGCTCGTCCACCGCCACCATCACCGGATAGCGCTTGGAGATGCGGTCCGCGAGCCAGGCGCGGCGATTGGCGAGGTCGACGAGGGTGTCGTTCCAGATGGCGGTCGAGGTGAGGACGGCGCGATTATAGATGTCGAGGATGCCGACGAGGTCGCGCTCCTCCGCATGGCGAAGCAGCATGAAGGTTCCTTCACTTCCGGCGCCCGCTCCGGCGGCCGGGCACGGCGCCACCACCGACGGTCTATCGCGGCTTCGCCCCGGCGCGCAATGTCGCGCCGGGGCGAAATTCGCGCGCACTCGTCTGGAACCGCCGCGGTTTCATCCCATATCACCGGGGCACGGGGCGACCGTGAGCCAGGGAAGGGACAGGAATGAACGCGAACGATCCGTTCGGCCAGATGCGGTTCAGCGTGCGGCGGGTGAGCTGGTGGCAGGTGGCGATCGTCGTCGCCGTGGCGCTGGCGGTCGGCACGGCTCTGGCGCT
This sequence comes from Ancylobacter sp. 3268, assembly GCF_031456575.1. Classification (NCBI taxonomy): domain Bacteria; kingdom Pseudomonadati; phylum Pseudomonadota; class Alphaproteobacteria; order Hyphomicrobiales; family Xanthobacteraceae; genus Ancylobacter; species Ancylobacter sp. 3268. The sequence goes on along the minus strand of NZ_JAVDUX010000014.1, from coordinate 156,969 downwards.
GGTGGCGGCAAGCGTGTTCCTCGTCGTGGCGCCGGTGCTGCTGATCGCCGGCCTGGCCTACAAGCTGTTCGGCGTCAAGCCGCGCCGCTCCGCCGCCGATACCACGGTGATCGACGCCGAGTATCGTGTACTCTCGCCCGAGGAAGCCGCGCGGGACCGCGACATTAATCGCGATCCCGGCCGGTTGCGCTGAGGGACCGGAATGGGAATGGTCGGAGCGCTGGTTCGTGCCGGAATGCAGCTCATCGAGCTGCTGATCAAGGCACTTACTTCTCGACAAAAGCCTTCTCGATCACGAAATCGCCGGGCTCGGTCGTCGAACCCTCCTCGAAACCGCGATCCTTGAGGATGACGCGCATGTCGTCGAGCAGCTGCGGGCTGCCGCACAGCATGACGCGGTCGTCCTCCTTGTCGAGCGGCGGCAGGCCGAGCTCCTCGAACAGCTTGCCGGAAGTGATCAGGTCGGTGATGCGGCCCTGGTTGCGATAGGGCTCGCGCGTCACCGTCGGGTAATAGACCAGCTTTTCGCGCACCAGCTCGCCGAAATACTCGTTGTCCGGCAGCTCCTTCTCGATGAAGTCCTGATAGGCGAGCTCGGCCACCGTGCGCACGCCATGCACCAGGATCACCTTCTCGTAATTCTCGTAGGTCTCCGGGTCCTTGATCAGGCTCATGAACGGCGCGAGGCCGGTGCCGGTGGACAGGAGATAAAGCCGGCGGCCGGGCACCAGATAGTCCACCAGCAGCGTGCCGGTCGGCTTGCGGCCGACGATCACCTCGTCGCCGATCTTCAGGTCCTTCAGCCGCGAGGTGAGCGGGCCGTTCGGCACCTTGATCGAGAAGAACTCCAGCGTCTCCTCGTAATTGGCGCTGGCGATGGAATAGGCGCGCAGCAGCGGCTTGCCGTTCACCGGCAGGCCGATCATCACGAACTGGCCGTTCTTGAAACGCAGCGCCGGGTCGCGCGTGGTGGTGAAGGTGAACAGGTTGTCGGTCCAGTGGTGCACCGACAGGACGCGCTCGTGATGCAGGTTGCTCATTTACGAACCGTTCTTGTGAAAACTTCCAAACAAGCTGGAAGCCATGTAATTCTGTGCGGCGGGGTTTACTGCGCATCGCCGCCGCTGTCGAGAAGTCCGTGACATTTCCGTGCTGCGCCTTGCGCAGGCCGGATCTGCGGTCTCGATGGGTGCCGCGATCGGCGCCGGCGACCAGGAGGCGGCATGTTCACCCACATCATTCTCGGCGCGCGCGACCTGCCGCGCCTGACGGCCTTCTACGACGCGGTGCTGGCGCCGCTCGGCCTGGTGCGGCTCGACCTCGCCGACGATGGCGGGCCGCCCGGCTCCATGTGGGTGATGCCGGGGCGGCGCTGGCCGCAATTCTTCGTCCAGCTGCCGTTCAATGGCCTGCCGGCGACCTGGGGCAACGGGACGCAGGTGAGCTTTGCCGCGCCCTCGCCGGCGGCGGTGGATGCCGCCTGGCGGGCGCTGGTGGCCAATGGCGGTACGGATGAGGGCGCGCCGGGACTGCGCGCGCAGTACAACCCCGATTATTACGGTGCCTATGGCCGCGACCCGGAGGGCAACAAGCTGTGCTTCGTCCATGCCGGCGGGCTGGAAGCGCTGGTGGCGGGATGAGACGGGCGGGGGTGAGATGGGCGGGGTGAGACGGGCCGTCAGCCGCGCGACGGCTCCTGGCTGCGCTTGTTCTCATACATCTGCAGATCGGCGCGCCGCACCACCGCCTCCAGCCGCTCGCCAATTTCGCTGGTCGCCATGCCCATGGAGACGCTGAGCGCCTGCGCCGAATAGAACTGGTTGTTGACCGTGATCAGCTCGGCGATCGCCGCCATCACCGCCGCGCCGCCCTCGGCATCGATGCCCGGCAGCAGCACCGCGAACTCGTCGCCGCCGATGCGCGCCGCGACATTGGGCTTGTCGATCGCCTTGCCCAGCACCTCGCCCGCCCGGCGCAGCAGCGCGTCGCCGGCGGCGTGGCCGAGCTGGTCGTTGACCAGCTTCAGGTCGTCGAGGTCGATCATCACGATGGTGACGGGATACGGGCCGCGCCGCTCCAGCCGGTTCAGCTCGTCGACATAGAAGGACCGGTTGTACAGCTTGGTCAGCACGTCGTGATTGCCGAGATATTCGAGATAGGCCTCGGCCTTCTTGCGGGCGGTGATGTCGGTGAGCGCCACCTGCACCAGCGACCAGTCGCGCTCATGGCCGGGCAGCACCGAGAATTGCAGGTGGACGTGGATCTCGTCGCCGGCCAGCGAGTAGTTCACCACCTCGCGCCGGTGGAACAGCTTGCCGTTCCAAAGGTCGATGAGCTGCTCGCGGAAGTGCCGCTGCGAGTTCTCGCCGAACACCTTGTCCATGTTGGCCATCAGCGACTTCTTGTCCGCCGCTTGGAACATGTCGAGCGTGTGCTGGTTCACGTCGATCACCCGCACCTCGCTGATGCAGCGCTGCACGAAGTCGGGATGCACGTCGGTGAACACCCGCAGATCCTCGATGCCGCGGCGGCGCAGATCGTCGATCAGCTGCTTAATGGTGGAGAAATCCTCCACCCACAGCGACACCGGCGAATGCTCGAACAGGCCGCGGGCATATTCCTCCGCCTTGCCGGTGGCGCGGCGGGCGGTCTCCCGCTCGGTCACGTCCTCGGTCGACAGCAGCACGCGGTCGAGCCGCTCCTCGTGGCCGGGCAGCACCTGGCCCTTCAGCTGCACGTCGAGCCGGCGGCCGCCGAGCGTATAATTGGTGGTGTGGCTGGCGAACTGGGTCTTGCCGTCCCATAGCTGCGACAATTCCTCGATATGGGTGCGCAGCATGTCGCCGCGGAACACCTTGTCGAGATTGGCCACCAGATGCGCCGGGCTGTCGGCCTCGAACAGGTTGAGCGTCGCCTGGTTGACCTTCAGCACCCGGATGCGCTCGGCGCAGGCCGCGATCCGGCGCTCATCCGCATGGAGATGGTCGCGCAGCGAGGTGACGCCGTCGCGGCGCCAGGCGTCGAACAGCGCCTTGACCTCGCTGAAATCCTCCAGCCACATCGGGATCGGCGCCAGCTCGAACATCTGGCTGTCGTCGAGCCCGGAGCCGGCGTCCTGCGGGAGAGTTGGCTGATGCAGCATCCGCACGTCACTCGTCTGTCCGGCCTCGTCGCGCCAATTTCAACGGCGTCCGTCCCGACGGCGTGCCGCCGGCGGCATCATGTCAGGTTGCGCGACACCAAGGCGAGCATCTACCACGTTTGTGGTCCGTACGAACACCGCGCGACGATAAAGGCGACAATTTCGAAACATCTTCGATGCTTCGGCGATTGTCGAGGTATCATATCGGGTGGCCGGCAAAAAATGAGGTACCGCGATGACGATGCATGACTTCACCACCCGGCACTGGATTGCCGCCATCCTGATTCTGCTGCTGGCGGTCGGGGCATTCCTGTTCAGCTGGACATGATCCTGACTCAGCTTCTGGTCATTGTCACATTCACTGCCTATCTGTGGGGGCGCCGGCGGCACCCGCTGCCGGCGGATGCGGGCGAGAGGAGCGGTTCAGGTCGTGCAGGGCGATAAATCGACGGGTGGCGCCACCGCCGACGGCACGGCCGATCTCGACAACGAGGCCACGCGTCTCTCCGATGTTCTCACGGGCATCGCGTCCGACGAGACGCGCGAGCGCATCGCCATCGGCGACCTGCTGGCGGCGATGCAGGAGCGCGCCTTCGGGCCGCTGATGCTGGTCTTCGCGCTGCCCAACGTGCTGCCCACCCCGCCCGGTACCTCCACCATTCTCGGCGCGCCGCTGATCTTCCTCACCGCCCAGCTGGCGCTCGGCCGCAATCCCTGGTTGCCGCCGTTGATCTCCCGCCGCTCCATCTCCCGCCGCGACTTCGCCGCCTTCGTTGGCAAGGCGGTGCCATGGCTCGCCAAGGCGGAGAATTTGCTGCGGCCGCGCTTCGGCGCGCTGGCGCATCCGCCGGCGGAATATGTCATTGGCATCATGTGCCTGGTGCTGGCAGTGGTGCTGGTGCTGCCGATCCCGCTCGGCAACATGCTGCCGGCGCTGGCGATCTGCATCCTCGCGCTCGGCATATTGGAGCGCGACGGCATCTGGGTGCTCGCCGGCATGACCGTGGCATTCGCCTCGCTCGGCGTGGTCTCCGGCGTGGTCTGGGGCTTCGTGAGCGCCGGGCTCTACCTTTTGAAGAGCTTCCTCGGTTGAGCGGCTGGCGCGCGGCCTGCGCGTCCCCGCCGCTTCGCCGGTGACGGCTCAGCCGGCGACCGCCTGCGCATTGGCCAGCGCCCGCGCCAGCATTTCCAGGCACTCCTCGGCCTGTTCCTGGCCGACGGAGTCGCCGCGCAGCCGCTGGGCGAGATCGCGCAGGTCGCGAATCGCCACGTCGACGGCAGTCATCAGATCGATCTCCGGCTCGGGATCGGCGTGCGGTACCCGGGCGGGAAAGGGAATCACATTACTCATCACGGCACTCGTCTGGGCGAATCACGCTTTCGCGTTTCCCGAACCTTGCCGGCAATTGGTTAACGCCATCCTCCACTTACCATCGCACCGGCCGGCGGCCGGCTGAAGAGGAAGGGCGGACGCGGATGGAGGAACGATCCGCGCCCGCCCGCGACCCGCCGGGGAGGGGGCAGCCCCCGGCGGGAAGATCAGCCGGTATCAGGCGTCGCAGCGCACCGGCCGGCGGGCCGGCTTGTCGTCGCGGGCGATGTAGCCGGCCGAGAAGGTCGCCAGCGCGATGAAGGCGGCGAAGACGGAGATGATCGTGGCGTTCAGCATGATGCGTGCTCCTCATGGGGGCGATCGGGCCGGCAGCGCCGCTCCGATCCGGTGTTGGCAATATGTATCGCACACGATATGATCCTTGGCGATATGAAATTCCGCATGACAGGACCTCCCGCCCCCGCACGAGCGTGTGATCGCGCAACGGCCTGCCCTGCATCGCCGGGGCAAAGCCCTGCGGCCTGCGCGGGTCACAAGCGGCGTGTTTGATGGTAGTCGTCTGGCAACCATGGCCCGGCCGGCTGCCCCCTGCGTCAGCCCCGCCCCAAAAGCCCCCAAGGAGACCTCACATGAGCGACGCCCCCGCGCTTTCCCCCATCGCCGCCTTCGCCAGCTGGGACAAGGACGACCAGGGGCGGCTGAAGATGTGGCCGCTGCAGGCCTTCACCACCGCGCTGATGAATGGCGAGTCGGTGGGCCTGCGCCTGGAGATCGGCGCGCCGCCCAAGCCGGGCGAGCCGGTTCCCGCCTTGCAGATCGTGCTGCGCCCCGAGCAGGTGCGCGAGCTCGCCAATGCGCTGGCCGAAGCGGAGGCGCGTCTGGCCGACGCGCATTTCGCCACCGTCGGCCGCGCCTGAAACCTTGTTCCTTTCCTGACAGCAGAACGGTAGCTTCATGACCAAGCTCGCGGATATCGGCGTCTACGGCCTCGCCACCATGGGCGCGAATCTCGCCCGCAACGCCGCCGGCAAAGGCTTCACCGTGGCGGTGGCCAACCGCAACCACGAGCGGACCGACGAACTCATCGCCGAACATGGCCATGAGGGTACCTTCGTGCCGGCGCGCGGCATCGCCGACTTCGTCGCCGCCATCGCCAGGCCGCGGCCGATCCTGATCATGGTGAAGGCCGGCGCGCCGGTCGACGCGGTGATCGAGGAGCTGCTGCCGCATCTCGATCCCGGCGACATCATCATCGACGGCGGCAACTCGCTGTTCACTGACACCGCGCGCCGCAATGCCTACCTCAAGGACAAGGGCCTGCGCTTCGTCGGCATGGGGGTGTCCGGTGGCGAGGAGGGCGCGCTGGTCGGCCCCTCGATGATGCCGGGCGGCGAGGTCGAGGCCTATGAGCGCGTCGCGCCGATGTTCACCCGCATGGCGGCGCAGGTCGACGGCGAGCCGTGCTGCACCCATATCGGCCCCGACGGCGCCGGCCATTATGTGAAGATGGTGCATAATGGCATCGAATATGCCGACATGCAGCTGATCGCCGAGGCCTATGACCTGTTGAAGACCCTGCACGGTCTGGACGCCCCGGCCATCGGCGAGATCTTCGCCGAGTGGAACAAGGGCGAGCTCGATTCCTACCTGATCGAGATCACCGCCGAGGTGCTGAAGAAGACCGATGCCGCCACCGGCACGCCGCTGGTCGACGTCATCACCGACGAGGCGGAGCAGAAGGGCACCGGCCTGTGGACCTCCAAGTCGGCGCTCGATCTCGGCGTGCCGCTCACCGCCATCACCGAGGCGGTGTTCGCCCGCGTGCTGTCGAGCCGGCGCGGCCAGCGCATCGAGGCGGAGAAGCTGCTCACCCACGCCAAGGCGCCGGTGACCCCGGCCACCGCTGAAGCCATCGAGGTGATCCGCGCCGGGCTTTATGCCTCGAAGATCGTCGCCTATGCCCAGGGCTTCCAGCAGCTTCAGGTGGCTTCCGACGACTATGGGTGGAACCTCAAGCTGGGCGACCTCGCCACCATCTGGCGCGGCGGCTGCATCATCCGCGCCCGCTTCCTCAACCGCATCCGCGAGGCCTATGGCGACGGGGCGCCGGTATCGAGCCTGCTGTTCGAGCCGTATTTCCGCGAGGCTGTGCTGGCCGCCGAGCCGAAATGGCGGCAGGTGGTGGGCGAGGCGGTGGCGGCGGGCGTGCCGACCCCGGCCTTCTCCTCGGCGCTGGCCTATTATGACGGGCTGCGCCGGGCGCGCGGGCCGGCGAACCTCTTGCAGGGCCTGCGCGACTATTTCGGCGCCCACACTTATGGAAGGCTCGACAAGCCGGGCAAGTTCCACACCCGCTGGGCGCAGGACGGTAGCGAAGTGAAGGCGTGAGGGGTGGGGGCGATCTCGTCCTGTTAAGTAGGCAAATGGGAGGGTACCCTCCCATTTGCCTACAAAATTATTCTCGCTATGGGCGGAGACGATGAATGCAATGATGCATTATGTCGGTATCTCGGGTGGTGAGCTTCCAGTTGAACGGCTCGATTTCGGTCACGGTGTCGAAATGCGCCGGACCTACGCCCACCTGATGTCTCCTTGTGTGATGGCATTTTCACCCGCAGAGCAAGGGAAACCCCATCCAGCGCCTTGGCGAGCCGCAAAGGGAGGTTTTTCTTTTGACATCACGATCGAACTACGTATCGGGGATGGCTACCAGCGAGGCGGTTTTAATATTACGGAAACCGCTACTTTAATCGTTGCTCTGGCTCGATTGGGGTTTACCCCATATCTCGCTGCTCCAGTCACAATTGACATGCCATTTTCGGAAGCGGCTCAAAGCAAAGTGGAGCCAACGATCACTCCATTAGAAATTCAAAGTCACAATTTTCTAAAAGGCAATGATCGACCGGAGGAATTATCACTCGACGAACTCAACTGGCTGAAAGACACTTGGCACCCATTAACTGAGCTGGTCCAGACAAATCCTCAATTTCTTGCTGCCCTACTGGCTTGGGATTCCTGCCGGGTTCGTATGCGGGCCTCTCAATCCATGCTGACCATTTGGGCTGCCCTTGAGTAGCTTTTTTCGCCTTCGTCAGGAGAATTGCGGCACAGAGTCGCCGCTAATATAGCCGCCTACCTTGAGCCGCGTGGGCCTGAGCGTCTAGCTACTTACAAACGAGTTTTGAAGCTATATGACGCCCGTTCTTTGGCGTCTCATACAACTAAAGAAGTGAATCGTGATGTGATGCTGGAAAGTTGGGTCATTCTTCGTAACGCTCTCATGAAGATGATCTCGGAGCGTCACGTTCCTTCACAATCCGACTTTGAGCATCTGATATATGCCGATGTTTCTTCTGTTGAGGTCGGCGCAATTTCCTGGGGCGGTCAACCAAATTTAAATCAAAAATCCAATGTAAATTCAGACTAGCCATCTGAACCTCTTTTGGACTTCCGCCCCCCTCACGCCGCCAGATATTGCGCGTCGGACTGGTCGAGGCGGCGGCGCATCTGGGTGACCACCAGCGCCTCGTCGGGCGCGCAGTTCTCGTAAGTGAGCCGCTCGCCGGCGCGGATCGGCCGCAGCACCCGCGCCTTCTCGGCGAGGCCGAGCGGCAGCGCGAACCCATCGCGTGCGGCCCGCCACTCCATGGCGAAGCCGCGATAATCATATTCGCCGATCTTGCCCAGCAACTGCCCCGGCTTGAGGTCGCGCTTGGCCACCGCCGTGCATTCCGCCACCGGATGGTCGAGCACCTCCATGTCCGGCCGGCCGTGCAGCACCGCGCGCACCGCCGACAGCGGCACCTCCAGGCTGGTGAGGTGATAGGGCCGCACGAGCGCGAAGCACGGGCCGGGCCCCACCTTGAGGTCGGCCATGCGCTCGATCACCCGCGGATGGCGCGGCTTCACCACGCAGAACACGCCGGGCGCCACGCCCTTGCCGATGGAATAGTCCACCACGCCCGAACGGCCGAGGATGCCGCCATCCTCCTTGGTGCAGAGAACCTGCGCCAGTTCCTCGCGCGTCGCCGTCGGGCCGTGCATGCCCGGCACGTCCGGCACCAGGCCGGTGGCGTTGGCGAGCGCGGTCATCTCCACCATGGTCTTGGAGCCGTCGACGAACTCCACCAGCATGCGCGGGTTCATGTTTCTCGCGCGTGCCTCCGCCTCGAACTCGTCGGGCGTGGCGTCGAATTTCAGCGGGTTGTTCTTGCCCTTGCCGGCGGCGACGATCTCGAAGCCGAGCGACTGGGCGAAGCCGATCAACTCGATGGTGGCGGCCGGCTCGTCGCCGGCCGCGCCGGTGAGCACCACCCCGGCCTTGCGGGCTTCCTGCTTCAGCCAGCGGCCGATGGTGATGTCGGCCTCGACATTCAGCATCACCACATGCTTGCCGTGGCGCATGGCATCGAGCGCCACCTCGGTACCGACATTCGGATTGCCGGTGGCGTCGATCACGACATCGATGCGGCCGGCGGCGCAGAAGGCGCGGAAATCGTCGGTGATGGCGATCTGGCCGGCCTCGATGGCGCGGTCGACGGCGGCGGGGTTCGAGGTGGCGACAAGGTCGCTGCGCGCATGGCCGGCCATCAGCGCCGCATCGATGGCGGCCTGGCCGTCGATCTCCGAGATCGCGCCGATGCGCACGCCCGGCATCAGCGCCACCTGCACCACGAGGTCGGTGCCCATCTGCCCGGCGCCGGCCAAGCCGATGGTGACCGGGCCATGCGCCTGCGTCCACCTATCCAGTTCGGCGGCGAGACCCGACCGCGCGATCCTGTTATCGACGTGCATGGCAAACTCCCGGGCAGCGCGGCCGTGAACCGCACATCAGCGCCCTTCGGTTACCCGACATTTGTTCCGTGTCAAATGCGGATGTGACTTTGGGGCTCAGAATTGCGCGCCCGCAGCGGTCAGGACACGCGCCGCCGTCGCCTCGTCGGTGATGAACACGGTGGGCCGCAGCAGCCGCAGCGCGCCGAGGATCGCCTCGGTCTTGCCCGGCCCGCCGGAGGTGAGGATGCGCTGCGGCGTCGCGCACAGCGTCTCCAGCGGGATCGACATCACCCGCGTATTGATCGGGTGGTCGACCGGGCGCCCTTGAATGTCGATGAAGTTGTAGGCGATGTCGCCCACCGCCCCGGCCGCCACCAGCGTTTCCCAGTCCGCCGGCGAGAAGAAGCCGAATCGCAGCGAGGTGCTGGTCTCCTCCATCTCGCCGACGCTCAGCACCACCGCGTCCATCTCGCGGGCGCGGTTATAGACGTTGGAGAGGCCGCAGCGCTCGATAAGCGCCCGCTTGGTCTCCACGCTGTCGACGATGGCAGGGGCGGCGATGAGGTGGCAGTCGGCCTGGAACAGCCGCGACAGCTGCCAGGCGAATTCGGACGGGTTGTACTGCTTGGCCTTGGTGATGCCGCCGAGCAGCGACACCACCGACAGGTTGCTCACCGACTTCTCGTCGATGAAGCCGAGCGCCCGCATCAGCGTGCGGCCCCAGCCGAAACCGATGGTCATGTCGGAGGCGATCAACTCGGAAATGAACTGGCCGGTGGCGGCGCCGATGGCGTGGGTGGCATCGGCTTCCGGGCCGGATACCGGCGCGACGATCGCCTCCTTGAGGCCGAACGCCTTCTGCAGGCCCATCTCCAGCCGCGGCAATTCGGCGATCTCGCGCGACAGCGATATCTTCACCTCGTTGAGGCTGCGGGCGTCGGCGAGCAGCCGCACCACGGTGACGCGGCCGATATCGAGCGCCTCGGCGATGGCGCTCTGCGTCATGCCCTCGACATAGTACATCCAGGCGGCGCGCAGCCGCAGGCGCGCCGAGCGCCGGCCGGTGGCGCTGAGGCCGGAATAGGCATCCGCGGCAGCGGTGGCGGGATTCGCTTTCGCAGCGCCTTCGGACATCTAACCCCGTTTCTCCATCATTCTCCCCCGATGCTATAGAGGAGAGGCCCTCTCTCTTCAAATGCCGCCCGCTGGGCGGGTGAAATTTCCGCCGGGCGGAAAAACCGGCGCCGTTCGCCGGCGATCCGCCGCGCGACCTGGCCGCGCGAGCTGGCGGATAAGCGAAATCCCGCTTGAGGTGGCCCTCAATCACGGGCAGAGTCCCGCCTGATGCACGACACCTCGGACAAGCTGAAGCTGGACGATTTCCTGTGTTTCGCCGTTTATTCGGCGAACCATGCGTTCAATCGCGTCTACAAGCCGCTGCTCGACCGCCTCGGCCTCACCTATCCGCAATATCTCGCCATGGTGACGCTGTGGGCGCAGGACGGGCTCACCGTCGGGCAGATCGGCGACAAGGTGCTGCTGGAGACCAATACGCTCACTCCGCTCCTGAAGCGGCTGGAGACCGCCGGCCTGGTGCGCCGGGTGCGCGACGCGCAGGACGAGCGGCAGGTGCGCATCTTCCTCACCGATAAGGGCCGGGGGCTGAAGGCCGAGGCGCTGGCGGTGCCGAAGGAGATGGGCATCTGCCTCGCCCGCGACCGCCAAGCGGTGGAGCGGCTGACCGGCGAACTGGCCGCCCTGCGCGACACGCTGCTCGCCAAGACGAAAAGCTGAGACGACGAAGAGCTGAGACGACGAAAAGCCGGGACGGCGGACTGTCCTCAGCTTATGCCGGCATGCCGTCGCACCAGGCCATCCTTGCCGGCGTCCGGGCCGGGGCTCGCTATTCCGCCGCCGCAGATTCGCTGGCCGCGGGCGGTGCGGCGTCCAGCGAGAGGCCGCCGCCCTCGATGAAGCGGCGATGCTTGCCGATCTGCTCGGCGAGGAAGTCCAGAAACGCCCGCACCCGCGGCGCATGGCGCAGGTCCGGGTGGGTCAGCAGCCACAGATCGGCGGCGAAATCCGGCACCGGCGGGGTGAGCCGCACCAGCGAGGGCCTGGCGTCGCCGATCATGCAGGGAATGTGGCCGATGCCGAGCCCCGCCTCCACCGCCTCGGCAAGACCCAGCACGGTGTTGACCCGGTAGCCGAGATTTTCCGGCGGCACGTTCTTCAGCGCATATTTCACCGCCTTCAGCGCCCCCATGGTCTCGCCCAGCGCCACCCAGTTGCATTTGGTCAGGCTGGCCTCGTCCACCGCCGCCGGATCGGGAAAGTCCTCGGCGCGGCCATACAGCGCCCAGGCGATGCGGGCGAGGCGGCGGCCGACCAGGTTCTCCGGCGGGTTGTCGGTGGCGCGGATGGCGACGTCGGCATCGCGCCGCGACAGGTTCAGCGCCTGGTTCGACAGGACGATGTCGAGCTGCACCTGCGGGTAGCGGCGGCGGAAATCCGCCATCATCGGGATCAGGAGGTGGATCAGCAGCGAATCCGGCGTGGTGATGCGCAACTCGCCGCAGGGCGCCGGCTCGCGCCCGGCGATGCGGCGGCCGGTGGAGGTGATCTCGTCGTCGAGCCGCTGCGCCAGCGCCACCAACTCCTCGCCGGCGGGGGTGAGCGCGTAGCCGGTGCGGTGGCGCTCGAACAGCGTGGCGCCGAGCGCCTCCTCGATCTGCTTCAGCCGCCGGAACACGGTGGAATGGTTGACGCCGATCTGCGCCGCAGCCGCCGGCAGGCCCTTGGCATCCGCCACCGCCTTGATCAGGCGGAAATCATCCCAGGCGAGATTCTTGAACGGATCGGCCATGGCGGGTGCCCCTCATTGCAGGGGCCTTTACATATCAGCACAGGGTAGATTGCGTCAATGCAATTGAAATGACATGGCAAGCCGGAGTTCCGGGCATATTTGTAGATCCACGAGAGGGCGCCACTGCAAACGACCCGGCGCTCCAGAGAGGGCAAGACCATGACCGACACCCTGATCCGCAACGGCATCCACCACGTCACCGCGATCGCCGGCAATGCGCGCCGCAATGTCGAGTTCTACACCCGTACCCTCGGGCTGCGGCTGGTGAAGAAGACCGTCAATTTCGACGATCCCGGCACCTATCACTTCTATTATGGCGACGAGACCGGCACGCCCGGCACCATCCTCACCTTCTTCCCGTGGGACCATGTGGCGCCCGGCCGGCTCGGCATCGGCGAGACGCAGGAAACCGCGTTCCGGGTGCCGGAGGCCTCGATCGGCTACTGGACGCATCGCTTCGTCGACAAGGGCATCGCCTATCAGGCGCCGGTGAAGCGCTTCGGCCAGACCGTGCTGGCGTTCAAGGATCCGCATGGCATGCGCCTGGCGCTCGTCGGGGTGCCCGGCATCGAGAACGAGGGGGCCTGGATCGGCACCGATGTTCCCGCCGAGCATGCCATTCGCGGTTTCCACTCGGTGAACCTGCTGCTTGCCGACGCGGCGCCGACCGGCGCCATCCTGACCGACGTGCTCGGCTTCAAGGAGATCGGCCGCGAGGGCTCGCTGGTGCGCTTCCAGGCCGAAGGCACGGATATCGGCGGCATCGTCGACATCCATGAGGCCGGCGGCTTCCTGCCCGCCCGCATGGGTGGCGGCTCGGTGCACCACATCGCTTTCCGCGCCGCCGACGACGCGGCGGAGTTCGCGATGGTGAAGAAGCTGCAGGAGAACCACGGCATCCGCACCACCGAGCAGAAGGACCGCAACTACTTCCGGTCCGTCTACTTCCGCGAGCCCGGCCACGTGCTGTTCGAGATCGCCACCGACATTCCCGGCTTCGCCGCCGACGAGCCGGTCGCGACCCTCGGCGAGGCGCTCAAGCTGCCGGACTTCCTGGAAAGCCGCCGCGCCAATATCGAGGCGGTGCTGCCGGACGTCGCCTGACGCATCCTTCCGCCCTGCCTCCTCGCCGGAGGCGGGGCGGCCTTTCCCGATCACATGACAGGAGGCCGACATGACCGCTGCCACTCGTTTGGCCGCGCCCGCCCCGAGCTTTGTCCACCGCTATGTGCCGGCCGCCGTGCCCGGCCGGCCGCCGGTGCTGCTGCTGCACGGCACCGGCGGCAATGAGGAGGACCTGCTCGGCCTCGGCGAGCGCGTGGCGCCGGGTTCGGCGCTGATCTCGCCGCGCGGCAAGGTGGCGGAGGGCGGCGCGAACCGCTTCTTCCGCCGCTTCGCCGAGGGGGTGTTCGACGAAGACGATCTCATCGCGCGCACCCACGAGCTTGCCGATTTCGTCGCGGCGATCCGCGCGCGGGAAGGAGTTCCGGCGCCGGTGGCGCTGGGCTTCTCAAACGGCGCCAACATCGCCGCGGCGATGCTGCTGCTGCGCCCGGAAGTGCTGGCCGGCGCGGTATTGCTGCGGGCGATGGCACCGTTCCGCAACCCGCCGCAGGCGGCGATCTCCGGCACGCCGGTATTGCTGCTCTCCGGCGACATGGACCCGATCGTGCCGGCGGAGAACGCCGCCCGCCTCGCGGCGACGCTGACGGGCGCCGGCGCCGAGGTGACGCATCAGGTGCTGCCGACCGGCCACGGCCTGTCCTCGCCGGACCTCAGCCTGACGCACCGGTTCCTTGCCGGCCTCGGCACGCCGGTCGGGTGAGTCCGGCCTTCCCGCCTCCCGCGGGCGGGGCCGGCTGTCGCCATGCATGAACAGGACCGCCGCGGCACCATGGAACCGGCGGCGGTCCTGCGCATTGCCGGACAGGTGCGGCTGGATCGGCGCCGCTCCCCCTACTATGGTCCGGCTTCGGATCGTGACGGCCGGCGGGTGACAGGTTCAGGAGGCGACCATGCGGTGGGAAGATTTCCGGCGCAGCGACAATGTCGAGGACCGGCGAGGCCAGGGCGGCGGTTTCGGCGGCGGCCGCTTGCCCGGCGGGCGCGGCGGGCTCGGCATTGGCGGGCTGATCATCGTCGGCCTCATCGCCTGGGCCACCGGCATCAACCCCGCGGTGCTGATCGGCGGCGCCGAGATCCTGATGGGCGGCGGCAACGGCCAGTCCCAGCAGCAACAGACGCAGAGCGCGCCGCGCCGCGCGCCGGACGACCAGCTCGGCCAGTTCGCGAGCGCCGTGCTCGCCCAGACCGAGGACGTCTGGACCGAGATCTTCAAACAGCAGGGCAAGACCTATCGCGACCCCGGCATGGTGCTGTTTTCCGGCGTCACCCGCTCGGCCTGCGGCACGGCGCAGTCGGCGATGGGGCCGTTCTATTGCCCCAACGACCAGAAGGTCTATCTCGACCTTTCCTTCTTCCAGGAGATGAAGACCCGCTTCCGCGCCTCCGGCGACTTCGCCGCCGCCTATGTCATCGCCCACGAGGTCGGCCACCATGTCGAGAACCAGATCGGCCTGCTCGCCAAGGTGCAGGAGCGCCAGCGCCAGGCGTCGCGCGCCGAGGCCAACCAGCTTTCCGTGCGCGTCGAGCTGATGGCCGACTGCCTCGCCGGGGTGTGGGCCAATCATGCCGACCAGCGCTTCAAGATCCTCGAGGACGGCGATATCGAGGAGGCGCTGAATGCCGCCTCGGCGATCGGCGACGATCGTCTGCAGAAGCAGTCGCAGGGCTATGCGGTGCCGGACAGCTTCACCCACGGCACCTCGGCGCAGCGGGTGAGCTGGTTCAAGCGCGGGTTGCAATCGGGCTCGCTGCAGCAGTGCAACACCTTCGGCAGCGGCAATATATGAGGACTAGGCGGCGGAGCCGCCGCTCGGCCGGCGCCCGCCGGGGTCTCGCAACACGCCGGCGGCGACCACATATGCGGCTTCCGCACGTTTTCGAGGCCGTTGCCCATGTCGCTTCCGCAGACCCCCGCCGCCGAGCGTCCCTTCGTGCCGCTGGCCATCGCGGTGCTGACCGTCTCCGACACCCGCACCCGCGCCGATGACCGCTCCGGCGATACGCTGGCGGCGCGCATCGAGGCCGCCGGCCACCGCCTCGCCGACCGCGCCATCGTGCCGGATGATGTCGAGGCGATCCGCGCCCGCGTCGGCGGCTGGATCGCCGATGCCGGCATCGACGTCGTCATCACCACCGGCGGCACCGGCTTCACCGGCCGCGACGTGACGCCGGAGGCGGTGGAGCCGCTATTCGAGAAGCGCATGGAGGGCTTCTCCACCGTGTTCCACATGGTGTCGTTCGCCAAGATCGGCACCTCGACGCTGCAGAGCCGGGCGACGGCGGGCGTGGCCAACGCCACCTACATCTTCTGCCTGCCCGGTTCGCCGGGGGCTTGCCGCGACGGCTGGGACGAGATCCTGGCCAAGCAGCTCGATATTCGCCACCGGCCGTGCAATTTCGTCGAGATACTGCCCCGGCTCGACGAGCACCTGAAGCGCGACAAGGCGAAAAGCTGAACGGCCGGCCGATGCGGGCCGGCGGGATCATGCCGCCGGCAGCAGCATGTGCGAGCGCAGCAGCACCATGCGGCCGCGGCCGATGCGCCCGACCAGCCGCTGCGGCGCCCGCTCGCCGCCCTCATGGCCGCCGAGCCGCTGATAGAGCCGCTGGTGGATCAGCAGCCCCTGTTCCGGCCGGGCGCGGCCGGTGGTGACCTGCCACAGGACGGTTGCCGTTTCCTTGAACCGGGTGCCGAGGCCGAAGCCATCGAGGGCGGGGCGGAAACTCGCGGCGCGTTTCTCGGCGCCGCCGGTGCGCTCCGCCTGGTCGATGAAGCTGCGGACCTCGCGCGTCCAGCCTTCCTGCAGCAGCCCGGCGGGTTCGAGGAACATCAGCCACGGCCCCCGCGCCGCCTGTGCCCCCAGCCGCAGCCGCTCGCCCCGATCGGACGGGCCGGCGAGATATTCGCAGCCGGCCGCATCGGCGACCTCGGCGATCTCGCCGGAAGATCCGGCCGCGCCGTCGACCAGCAGCACCTCGCGCACCAGCCCCGCCGCCGCGCCGGGAACCAGCGCCGCCAGAGTGGGTATTAGCAAATTGCCCGACTCGCGTGTCGGAATCACCACCGAGATCACGCGGCCCGTCCATCCCCGTCTTGCGCCGAACCTGCCGGCGACTGTCGCAAATCCCCGAGCGGCCTTGGCGGCAGCCCCCGCAAATCCTTGGGTTGCCTATAACACAAGGCTGGACAGGTGAAGCGGGATGCCAGGCGAATTCTGATATGTTCTTGATATGTTCTCATGGTTGCGCTAGCTTGGCGCCATGGAACGCCGCATCGCCCCCTCTGCCGATCCCGCTGCCGCCCTGCGGCCGCCGCCCGTCCGGCCCCCCGCCAAGCATCTCGGGCGGCTGGCGGAGGAGCGCCGCGCCCGTCGTGTGGCGGAAGAGGCGGCCGCGGCGCGCGATCCCGCCGCCGTCGCCGATCTCGATCTGCCGGCCGAGGGCGCAGGCGCCATCCCGGCGGTGGAGGCCGAGCGGCGGCGCGGCCGTGGCGCGCTCTCCAATGCCGCCGGCCGTTTCGAGCCGCATGCGCGCGAGGCTTTCGACGATGGCTGGCAGAGCCTCGATGATCTGCCCGTCTTCAAGACCACGGTGACGGTGGAACGCGCGCGCACCATCATCACCCGCAACGATTCTCCCGATGTCGGCTTCGATCGCTCGATCAATCCCTATCGCGGCTGCGAGCATGGCTGCGTCTATTGCTTCGCGCGGCCGACCCACGCCTATCAGGGCTATTCCGCCGGTCTCGATTTCGAGACAAAGCTGTTCGCCAAGCCGGATGCGCCGGAACTGCTGGCCAAGGAATTGTCCAAGCCGGGCTATGAGCCGCGCACCATCGCGCTCGGCATCAACACCGACAGCTACCAGCCGATCGAGAAGGAATGGCGGCTGACGCGGCGCATTCTGGAGGTGCTGAGCGATTTCGGCCATCCGGTCGGCATCGTCACCAAATCGGCGCTGGTCCTGCGCGACCTCGACATTCTCGCGCCGATGGCCGAGCGGGGGCTGGTCAAGGTGGCACTTTCGATCACCTCGCTCGACCACAAGCTGGCGCGGGTGATGGAGCCGCGCGCGGCCACACCGCAGCGGCGCATCGAGGCGATCCGCCGGCTCTCCGAGGCGGGGGTGCCGACGGCGGTGCTGGTGGCGCCGGTGATTCCGGCGGTCAACGATGCCGAGATCGAGCGCATCCTTGACGCCGCCGTCGCCGCCGGGGCCGGGGAGGCCGGCTATGTGATGCTGCGCCTGCCGCTGGAAATCCGCGACCTGTTCAAGGAATGGCTGCTGGCGAATTTTCCCGATCGCTACCGCCACGTGCTGTCGCTGGTGAAGGAACTGCATGGCGGCAAGGAATATGACGCCGCCTTCGGCCAGCGCATGACCGGCTCCGGCCCCTATGCCTGGACGGTGGCGCGCCGCTTCGAGCTCGCCACCCAGCGCCTGGAATTGAACCGGCGCAGCGTGCGGCTCACCACGCGGCACTTCCGCCGCCGGCCGCAGAAGGGGGAGCAATTGTCGCTCTTCGGCGAGACGGGATGACGCCGCGCCTGCCGCGGCGAACGCAGTCGGTCGTCGCTGCCGCGGCGCGGCGGCCGGACCATGGCGCGACCACGGCGCGGACCACGTCGCGACCGGGCCGGACGGAGGATATCGGCCTTGCCGGGGCGGCGGCCGTCGCAACCTACCGGCAGGCCAGTCGCCGGAGCGGAAGGGCTGGCATGCTGCCATCGGCTGACATGGCGGGGCGCAGTCTTGCTTGGGATCGACGTTGCCCGGAGCGGTCTCGCTGCCGGTGGCGGACATGACAACTGGCATGACGACGATGCCGCCTTGCCGTCTTCTCCGCGCTGGAGGGGCGGAACAGCGGCAGGGTGGCAGATGGCGCGGCGGCGGAACGAAAGGGAGGGGAAGATGTCTATGGGTAGGATGGATCGGGCCGCGGCCGCGAGGCGCGGAGCGGTGGCGGAGGTCGAGGCGAGCCGGTCGCCGCTCTCCCTCTCATTGGTGACGCTGGGTGTTTCGGATCTCGCCGTGTCGGCGGCGTTCTATGCGGCGCTCGGCATGGTGCGGCGGGATCGCGCGACGACGGGGGTGGTCTTCTTCCAGGCGGATGGACGGCGACAGCCCGGCGCGGGAGGCGTGGTGCTGGCGTTGTATCCGCGCCACGAACTCGCCGCCGATGCCGGGGTGATCCCCGGCCGTCCCGGCAGCTTTGGCGGCATCGCGCTCGCCTGCAACCGGTCGAGCCGCGAGGAGGTCGACGCGACGCTGGCCCGCGCGATGGCGGCCGGCGGCCGGCCGCTGCGCCCGGCGCAGGAGACGTTCTGGGGCGGCTATTCCGGATATGTCGCCGATCCCGACGGCTATCCATGGGAGATCGCCCATAATCCCGGCTTCCCGCTCGACGCCGAAGGCCGGGTGATATTGCCGGACTGACGGCGCCGGCAGATCGACCGGTGCCGACCTGTCGGCACCCCCTTGTCCGAGGCTCCGTCCGGCCGGCCATGTCTGGGAGACGGGTTGGTGCTTCCGGCCGTCATCTCGATGGCCGCATCTGATGAGGGTGGCCGGCGGCGCAGCTGCCGCCGGATCGGCAGCGGACACGGATCGGCGTCCCTTGCGTGCCGATACGCTGCGGCCGGCACCGTCCCAACCCGTGACGTCGGCGTGGGGAGCGCGGCCGCTGCGGGCGATGGCGGCCGGCCTCGGCCGGTCGCGGTGCGATGTCGGCGCGGCGATGAGGTGGGCGAAGGAGATACGCCCCCCGTAGGGCATGGGAGCCTCCGTCGCCATGGTTTGGAGGGACCCTCGTGGCGGCAGGATCAACGCCGAACCGCGATACCGCCCGCGCCGTCGGCGGTCTGGGGGACAGAGCCTCGCCGGAAAAGGCCGATTGGCCGCAAGTGCAAGGCCGTGGGGCGCGCCTCACCCCGTCTCGGATCGTCGCTGCCGAGGCTTCAATCGGGCTCTCAAGCGAATGAGCCGGCTGGTCATGCGGGCGGCGCGGCGGGATCGACCTTTGCTTCGCGCACCGGGAATGGTGGGCTCACGGCTTGATGCTGAACTCCCGAGCGCGGAGTCCAGCCGGCTGGAAATCAGGCAGAGCGGATCAGCCGCCGCCTGGTGGGACCGAGCCGGCATTCTCCATCGTTTGGAGCCGAGACCCTCACCCGAGAATGCCGGCACCGCGATGCGACGCCATCGGGGCGCCCATGTGCCGCTATGCCGGGCCGCCGCTGCCGGGGCTCGAGGCGGAAGCCCTGCATGGAAGATGCCGGCCGGCCATCCGCACCGAGCAGGTGGGGCCATCGTCGCGGTGCGGTGCGCGGCGGGCGCCGCGCGCCGCCGGGTGTCCGGCCCGAACCAGCGCCGCGCGTTGAAAGGTGCGGCGGAGCAAAGGCGGTGAGATTGCGCACGCGATGCCGGCCGGGCTGGGGCAGGGCGATGGTCTGCCGCCTGCCGGAAGCGGGAAAGCGACGCGCGGTGCGCGCCGCCTCGCCTCAGTTGGAGCCGATGAGCGGCGCCAGTTCCTTGTCGAGTTCCTCGGGGCTGATGGCGCCCGGCACCTTCTTGCCGTTGATGAAGAAGGTCGGGGTTGAATCGACGTTGAAATCATCGGCGCCGCGCTTGGCGGACTGGTCGATCTCGCCGGCCAGCTTGGCATCCGAAAGGCAGGCGTTGAACTGCTGCTCGGTCATGCCGCTCTGCTTGGCGATGGCGAGCAGGGCCTGCGCCGGGTTGTTGGTGAACGCCCAGTTCTTCTGGTTGTCGAACAGCGTGTCGACCATCGGGTAATATTTGCCCTCGCCGGAGCAGCGCGCCAGCATGAAGGCGGCCTTGGCGACGATGTCGAGCGGGAACTCGCGCAGCACGAACCGCACCTTGCCGGTGTCGATGTACTTTTCCTTCAGCACCGGCCAGGTGGTGGCGTGGAAATGCGCGCAATGGCCGCAGGTCATCGAGGCATATTCGACGATGGTCACCGGCGCGTCTTCCTTGCCCAGCCACTGGTCGGGCAGCGGGCCGGGCTGGAGCAGCTTGGCGGCATCGACCGTCTGGGCGTCGGCCTGGCCGACGAAACCGAGCTCGCCGAGGCCGAGGCCGCGCGGGCCGGAAAGCGCGAGCAGCGCCGCCGCGGTGAGAAGGACGGTGCCGGTGCCTTCGAGGAAGCGGCGGCGGTCGATCATTTGTCTCTCCAGATCGGAGGCGGCCGATGCGGCCGCCCGAACAATTCCATGCGCCTACAGCGAGCCTGCGATCATGGCAACGGTACGGCAGCCCCGCCTTTGGTCACTGCTGCGTGAAGCTTTCCCGTGTTTTCCTTGCTCGTCAGCGGCGGGCGCGCTCGCGCGCCACCAGCGCGCCGAGCCGGGCGAGCGCCGCGCCGAGCGCCGGATCCTCGAACGTGCCGAAACGCCCGATGCGGGCGCCGGCGCGGGCGCACTCCTCCGCGCCGGGCTCCTCGCGCGGCCGTCTCGGGCGGGCGGGCGAAGGCACCGGCCCCTGCCTGAGGCTGAGCCGGCCGATGCAGCGCCAGCCGAAATAGCGGTTCACCCGCTCGATCACCACCGGCGCCAGGTGCTGCAGTTCGATGGCATAGCCGCCCTCCACCCGCACATGCAGCACGCCGGGCTCTTGGCTCTCCGGACGCGAGGGCCAGGCGAGCCTGATCGGCTGCGCCCGCCGCGCGAGGTCGTCGCCGATGATGTCGGCCCAGCGGGTGACGATCTCCACCGAGGCGAGGCCGCGCTGCTTGCAGCTCGCCGCGATGGTCGCGTCGATGAGGTCGGCGAGCGGCTTGGGATGGGAACGCGGCGGCATGGCTTTCGGCGAGGATGGGCTCGAAGGAGCCGGATGGCGGAGTAGGCCCGGCGGAGCCGGATTGATTGTGGGCGGCGGCGGAAGCGGTCTTGCCGGCGGCGATGCGTGCGCCCACCTTGGGCCGCACAGACAAGGGAGCCGGCACACCGTTCCATGCCCGCACGCGCGAGCCTAGCATCCGTTCGCCCGGCGACAAAGCCGGCACCGGCCGGACCGTCGACCTCCGGATCGTCCGCCTCCCGGCCCGATCCCCGCGCCCTGCTGGCCTGGTATGACCGGCATCGCCGCGAATTGCCCTGGCGGGCGCCAGCCGGCACCCGGCAGCATTCCTACAAGGTGTTCCTGTCGGAGATCATGCTGCAGCAGACCACCGTGGTGACGGTGCAACCCTATTACGCCGCCTTTCTCGCCCGCTGGCCTTCGGTCGAGGCACTGGCGCGGGCGAGGCTGGAGGAGGTACTCTCCGCCTGGGCCGGGCTCGGCTACTACGCCCGTGCCCGCAACCTTCACGCCTGCGCGAAGGCGGTTGCCGATGCGCATGGCGGCGCCTTTCCCGATACCGAAGCCGGCCTGCTCGCCCTGCCGGGCATCGGCCCCTATACCGCTGCCGCCATTGCCTCCATAGCCCATGAACGCCGGGCGGCGCCGGTGGACGGCAATTGGGAGCGGGTCGTCGCCCGCCTGTTCGCCGTCGAGGAAGCGCTGCCCAAGGCGCGGAAGCAGCTGCGCGCGCTGGCCGAGACGCTGCTGCCCGACGCCCGCTTCGGCGATTTCGCACAGGCGATGATGGATCTCGGTGCCACCGTGTGCACGCCGCGCAAGCCGGCCTGCATCCTCTGTCCCTGGCGAGCGGACTGCGTCGCGCAGGCGCAGGGCACTCCCGAGGCCTATCCGGTCAAGGCCGCCAAGGCGGCGCGGCCGACGCGGCGCGGCGTCGCCTTCCTCGCGCTGCGGGCGGATGGGGCGGTGCTGGTGCGCACCCGGCCGGAAAAGGGCCTGCTCGGCGGCATGAGCGAGGTGCCCTCGACGCCATGGGAGCAGGCCGACCCGGCCAACCCCGCCGCGCATGCGCCTTTGGAGGCGCAGTGGCAGGCGCTCAATGCCACGGTCGGCCATGTGTTTAGCCATTTCGCGCTGGAACTGGCGGTCTGGCGGGCGCGCCTGCCGGCGACGACGCCCGCTCCCGCCGGTCATCGGTGGGTGGTGCCGGCGGGCTTCGGCGCGGAGGCCTTTCCCAGCGTGATGGTCAAGGTATTGCGGTATATCGACTGATTCTCGCCTGCCCGATGGACCCTTGTCGCCTGCCGCGCGTTATAGGCTCGGCTCGCACGGGTTGCGGGCAGTCAGGAGACCATGACCATGGGTAGCGCGATGGACAAGGGCAAGGGCCACGCCAACGAGGCGATGGGCCATGTCAAACAGGCCGCCGGCAAGATGGCAGGCTCGAAGAAGCTCGAGGCCGAAGGCAAGGGCCAGGAGATGAAGGGCGAAGCCCAGAAAGCCATGGGCAAGGCGAAGGACGCGGCAAAGAAGGCCGGCCATCACTAAGCCGGAGATACCCCGCGAGTGAGGAAAAGGCCGCCATGAGCGGCCTTTTCCTTTGAGTGCCAAGCTCTGGAGGGGCATTCCGCGGGCCGGACCTTCCGGGCCGGCTCTTGGGGCAGGCGATGGCCCGACCTGCGCTCCATCTGGCCGGTGGTCGGCGCCGGCGCGGCGTGGCGTCAGTCCAGCAGCCCGACATGGCCGGGCAGCGCGGCGACGCGGGCGAGCCATGCCTGGATGCCGGGAAAGCGACCGAGATCGTAGCCGCCTTGCTCCGCCGTATGGGTGTAGGCATAGAGCGCGATGTCGGCGACGCTGAAGCGGTCCCCGGCCAGCCAGTCATGGGTCGCCAGCCGCGCCTCCATCACCGCGAGCGCCTTATTGCCGGCCTCGAGCAGCTGGGCGAGCCGTTCCGGCGTCGCCAGCGCCCGGCGCTCCTCATAGATGAACAGCGCCCGGCGCACAGCGATGGCCGGCTCGTGGCTGTACTGCTCGAAGAACAGCCATTCATAGGCCTTGGCGCGGTCATAGGCGTCGGCCGGATCAGCGGCGTGCCCTCGGCCAGATGCAGCAGGATGGCGTCGGATTCGGCGAGGAAGCGGCCGTCCTCCAGCTCCACCGCCGGCACCTTGCCGATGGGATTGCGGGCGAGGAATTCCGGCGTGCGAGTCGAGCCGTCGCGCGAGGACACCGTCACCCGCTTCAGCGGCCGGCCAGTATGCGCCGCCACCAGCCGCACCTTGTAGCAATTGCCGGAATCCGGCTGTTCGTAGAGCGTGATCATGTCGCCTTCATCGCGCGGCCGCGCGCCGGTGCAGCCGCTCGCGGGCCGCGAAGCGAGCCGGCGCGCGGACTTTACCCGCGGCCGCTCCGGCTCGGCAATCCGCCTGCGCCGGCTGTCTTGCGCCAGTGTCTGGGGCGGTGACGCCCTCGACGGCCTATTCGGCGGCCTATTCGGCGGCCATCGCCATTTCCGAGCGCACCACGGCGCGCAGCCGGTCGATCGGCACCAGCCCCTCGCCGGTCTCGATGTGCCAGTAGGTCCAGCCATTGCAGGCGCCGGCGCCCTGCGCCACCGCACCGGCGCGGTGGATGGAGCCGACGGTGCCGAGGCCGGGCGCGGTCTCCAGCGACAGCGTGCCATCGGCGCGCACCAGCGCCTTCACCTGCGCCCGCGCATCGGTGAGCAGCGTGCCGGGCGTCACCAGCCCGCGCTCCACCAGCGAGGCGAAGGCGATGCGGGGGGCTTCACGCGCCGACGGGGCGGGGGCGAGCGCGGCCTCGGGAAGCGGCAGCGTCGCATCGACCCGCGCCTGCGCCGCCTCGGCGTAGCTGCGGTCGCGTTCGATGCCGATGAAGTGGCGGCGCAGCTTCTTGGCCACCGCCGCGGTGGTGCCGGAGCCCAGGAACGGGTCGAGCACCACGTCGCCGGGCTTGGAGGCGGCCAGCAGGATACGGGCGATCAGCGCTTCCGGCTTCTGGGTCGGGTGCAGCTTCCGGCCGTCCTCGTCCTTCAGCCGCTCGCCGCCGGAGCAGATCGGGAACAGCCAGTCCGAGCGCATCTGCACGTCCTCGTTGGCCGCCTTCATCGCCTCGTAATTGAAGGTGTAGCCCTTGGCGTTCGGCTCCCGCGCCGCCCAGATCAGCGTCTCATGCGCATTGGTGAAGCGACGGCCGCGGAAATTCGGCATCGGGTTGGTCTTGCGCCAGACGATGTCGTTGAGGATCCAGAAATCGAGATCCTGCAGCATCGTGCCGACGCGGAAGATGTTGTGATAGGAGCCGATCACCCATAGCGAGCCGTTGGGCTTCAGCACCCGGCGCACCGCCAGCAGCCAGGCGCGGGTGAAGGCGTCATAGGCCTGGAAGCTCTCGAACTGGTCCCAGGCGTCGTCGACGGCGTCGACCCGGCTCTCGTCCGGGCGCCTCAGCTCGCCCTGGAGCTGAAGATTGTACGGCGGATCGGCGAAGACGAGGTCTACCGACTGCGCCGGCAGCCGCGACAGTTCCGCGACGCAATCGCCGCGCAGGATGGTGTCGAGCGGGAGGGCGTCGGGTGTCGCCACCCGCGGGGCGCGGGGAGCGGAGCGGGAGGCGAGGCGGGAGAGGGCCTCGACGGCCTCGACCTTCGGCACGACTTTCATGGAACGGCACCCGACGCTTGAACGCAGACTGGAACGCAACAGCACGCGTCCACAATGTCCGCTGTTCACGGTAAAGAGCGGGTAAAGGGTTCCGATTGGATTTGACGCAAGTGGAGGCCATGGGGGCGCAACCACCTTGCCTCGGCACGCCGAAGGCCTTGCCGCCCGCCCGCCCGATTCGCGTCGCCCGCCGGTGATGGCGCCGATCACCGTCGCGCCGACCGTTGCGTCGATGTCTGGCGGATCTATGCCATGATCACCGGCATTCTCGCCGTCACGCGCGATACGGGCGGGCCGGCGCTGCCGCGTCGATGTCGCCATCGGCTGCGCTTTTGCCCTGCTGGCGCCCGGCCTTGATCGTCCGGCCGGTAAGGTCTGGCGCGGCTACGCCCGCCCCAGGGTCTTGACAGCGGCTAGGTCTCGGTGGCGGCTAGGTCTCGGCGGCGGCTAGGGCACCAGCCACAGCACCGGCAGCCAGCCGGCGGCCTGCGCCATCTCGATGCCCTCGGCGAGCGGAATGGCGGCGAGGAACACGCAGGCGTCGATAAAGGTCTGCACCACCATGCGCGGGCGGATCTCCAGCGTGTCGACGTTGCGCCACAGACGGAAATTCGGCCAGAAGCGGGGCACCCGCGCCTTGTAGGCGAGATAGGTCTCGCCGAAGCGCTCGGTGAGGAAGCGTTCTTCCTTGCGCACCACGATGGAGAACACCACCCATGTGAGCAGCGCGGCGGCCAAGGCAGCGGTGACGCTGCCGAACTGGGCACCGGCGCCGGCGGCGCCGATGAAGGAGAACACGTAGAGCGGGTTGCGGCTGATCGAATAGGGGCCGAGCGCCACCACCTCCGACTTCTTGCGGCCGCTGATATAGAGCGAGCACCAGGTGCGGCCGGCGATCGCCAGGAAGAGCAGGGCGAGGCCCACCGTCTCGATGTTCTCGTGCAGCCCGGCCTCGACCGTGTCGGGCCACACCGAGTGGCCGGTGAGCAGCACGATCACCGCCAGCGCGCCGATCACAAACAGCGCCAGCTTGCGCAGGCTCTGCACGGCGCCAAGATCGATGCTCGGCTTGGGAGGTTCCGCCTGGGTGGCAGGCGAGGGGAGATCGTTCATGGCGGCTGTTACCCTGGGAAGCGTAGCCGGCCACTAAACTCAGCTTGCGGCGAATTTCAGGCCGCTACCCGCTTGTCGCGCAGCGCGAGGCCGGCGGCGACCAGGGCAAGCCCGGCGAGGTGATAGATATGCAGGCTCTCGCCGAGCAGGCCGACCGCCAGCCCCGCGCCGAATACCGGCATCAGCTGCAGGAACTGGCCGGCGCGGGTCGGGCCCAGCACCGCGACGCCGCGCGCCCACAGCACGAAGCCGATGGTGGGAAAGATCGCGGTATAGGCGATGAGCAGCGCCGCCTCGCCGGCATGGGCGGTGCCGAGGCCGCCTTGCGCCATCTCGATGGCGGCGAAGGGTGCCAGCGCGGCGAGGCCGAAGGGGATCGATACCGCCAGCGCGGCGGCGGCGGACAGCCCGCCGGGAAAGCGCTTCAGCAGCACCGCATAGAGCGCGAAGGCGCTGATGCCGCCGAACAGCACGAGATCGCCGGGATTGAGCGCGAGGCCGGTGAGGTTGCGGATGTCGCCGCGGGTGACGATCAGCGCGACGCCGAGGGTGGAGACGCCCAGCGCCAGCCGCGCCCGTGCGGTGGTGCGCTCGCGCAGCATCAGCCAGCCGAGCAGGCCGACCAGGATCGGTGCCGCCGAGCCGATGATCGAGCCGTTGACCAGGCTGGTATGGGCGAGGCCGGCATAGATCAGCACGGTGAAGACTGCGATGTTGAGCACGCCGGCCGCCATCCACAGCGGCCAGCGGCGCCTCAGCGCGCCGGCATTGGCGCGGATCTCGCGGAAGGTGAAGGGTAGCAGCAGCAGCAGCGCGAACGCCCAGCGCGCGGCGGAGAAGGTGGCGGGCGGCAGGATGTCGGCGGCCATGCGGCCGGCAAGGAAATTGCCGGACCACAGCAGCGCCGCGCCGGTGAGGGCAAGCGCCGCCAGCGTCGCCGGCGCCATCGGCGTGCCGCGCCGCGCGGCGCCGGAACGCAGGGGATTCAGGGTGTCTGCCACGAATGCCATGACGCTGCCTCCTCACCTTGAAAACGCCGATGCCGCAAAGCTCCGGGCTGGGGCGGTTGGCCGCGCAGCGCCGATATAGGTCAGTGTAATTGACCTATGCCCGGCATGTCCTTGCGTTCTGCGGGTGGGGAAGGCGGGAGGCGCGGCAGATTCTGCCGTCAGCGTCGCGTTTTTGCCTCACGGCTGTCGCTGCCCATCTTTTCGGCAAGCGAATCCGCGGTGGCAGGGGCGGGGCGAAGATGGCCGAGCGGCAGGGTGCCGCTCTCCTTCACCCGTTTCAGCGCCAGCGAGGAGCGTACGCCGCGCACCCCCGGCAACCCCATCAGCACGTCATGGGCGAAGTGGGCGAAGCCGTCGAGATCCTCGCAGACCACATGCAGCAGATAGTCGCTGTCGCCGGTGACGCTGTAGCAGGCGATCACTTCCGGCCGGTTCAGCACCGCCGCCTCGAAATCCCGCGCCGCCTCCTCCACCTGGCGTTCCAGATGCACCTGGATGAAGGCGAGCACGCCAAGGCCGAGCCGGGAGGCGTCGAGCCGGGCCTGGTAGCCGGCGATCAGGCCTTCTTCCTCCAGGCGCCGCGTGCGCCGCAGGCAGGGCGAGGGCGACAGGCCGATGCGCTCGGAGAGTTCGGCATTGGTCAGCCGCCCGTCCTGCTGCAATTCCCGGAGGATGCGCATATCGAAGGTATCGACCACGGGAAGGCGCATGCTCTGTCTCCATGGCAAGGGAATGCGACAGGATCGGCTGCTGGAAGCGAGTTTGCTGGCAGAACCCGCCTCGGGGCAATTGGCCTTTCGGTCAGGAGGGCTGACATTTCACGCACGTCGGCGGCGGGGCCACGCGGGCGCCGCCGGCCCGGGTGCATGGTTCAAAGTATTCCGGCACCTTCCGAGCACGCGCCGGATCCGCCTGTTTGAGGCCGCAACCCGGCATGATCCCCAACATGTCGTGGATCGAGCCCCCGCCGCCACTTGAACTTGTGTCTCGCCGGCCGCACCCTGAGGGCATGAAATTCACCCGGCTGCGCCTTCTCGGCTTCAAGACCTTCGTCGAGCCGACCGAGCTGCTCATCGAGCCCGGCCTCACCGGCGTCGTGGGCCCGAACGGCTGCGGCAAGTCGAATCTCGTCGAGGCGCTGCGCTGGGTGATGGGCGAGAATTCCTACAAGGCGATGCGCGCCGAGGGGATGGACGACGTCATCTTCGGCGGCACCACCACCCGTCCGGCGCGCAACACCGCCGAGGTGATGCTGGTCATCGAGAACGAGGACCGCACCGCGCCGGCGATCTTCAACGATGCCGACCGGCTGGAAGTGTCGCGGCGCATCGAGCGCGAGGCCGGTTCCTCCTACCGCGTCAACGGCCGCGAGGTGCGCGCCCGCGACGTGCAGATCCTGTTCGCCGATGCCTCCTCCGGTTCGCGCTCGCCTTCCATGGTGCGGCAGGGGCAGATCGGCGAGATCGTCGGCTCCAAGCCCACGGCCCGCCGCCGCATCCTCGAGGAGGCCGCCGGCGTCGCCGGCCTGCACGCGCGCCGCCACGAGGCCGAGATGCGGCTGCGCGCCGCCGAAGCGAACCTCGCCCGGTTGGAAGACGTCATCGGCCAGATCGGCACCCAGCTCGAGGCGCTGCGCCGCCAGTCGCGGCAGGCCAGCCGCTACCGCGCCGTCTCCGGCGACATCCGCAAGGCGGAAGCGGCGTTGCTGTGGCTGCGCTGGTCGGAGGCCGCCGCTACCCTTGCCGAGGCCAGCCGCACCCTCGACCTCGCGGTGCGCGAGGTTGCCGCCGCCACGCTGGCGCAGGGCGAGGCCGCCCGCGCCGCCGCCGTCGCCGCGCATGGCCTGCCGGCGCTGCGCGAGGCGGATGCCGCCGCCGCCGCCGCCCTGCAACGCCTTACCTTGGCGCGCGGCGAACTCGATGGCGAGGAGGCGCGCGCCAGTGCCCGCCTCGCCGAGCTCGACCGCCGGCTCGCCCAGCTGGCCGGCGACCTGCAGCGCGAGGCGGCGCTGGCGGCGGATGCCGAGGGCATGCTGGCGCGGCTTGCCGAGGAGGCCGCGGCACTCGGCGAGGTCGAAGCCGGATCGGTCGAGATGCTGGAAGCCGCGCAGGAGGCGCGGGTGATCGCCGAGGAGGCGCTCGCCATTGCCGAGGCCGCCTTCAGCGAGGCCACCGCCGCCAGTGCCGAGGGCGCCGCCCGCCGTGCCGCTGCCGAGCGGGCGTTGCGCGAGGAGACCGATCGCCTCGCCCGGCTCGACCGCGAGCTGGCACAGCTTGCCGAGCAGGCCCGCGGCCTCGCGGCCACCGCCGGCGCCGACCGGCTGGAGGAGCGCCGCGCCGCCGCCGAGGCGGCGCAGGAAGCCTTCGCCGAGGCCGAGGCGCTGGCCAACGAGGTGGAGGCGGTGCATGTCGAGGCGCGCGCCGCGCTGGACCATGCCCGCCGCCCGCTTGCCGAGGCCGAGCGTACGGCGCAGCGGCTCGACACCGAGCAGCGCACGCTGATGAAGCTGCTCGATATCGGCACCCCCAAGCGCTTCCCGCCGGTGCTCGACCAGATCACGGTGGCGCGCGGCTATGAGGCGGCGCTCGGCGCCGCGCTCGGCGATGACCTCGATGCGCCGGCCGTCGATTTCGCCGCGGCCGGCGAGGCGCCGGTGCGGTGGTCGCCGACCGGGCAGGGCGAACTGCCATTGGCGCCGCCCCGCCCCCTCGATCCGGCGCTGCCGCCGGGCGTGGTGCCGCTTGCCGATCATGTCGAGGCGCCGGCGGTGCTGGCGCGCCGGCTGGCGCAGATCGGCGTGGTCGCGCGGGCGGATGGGCCGGGCCTTCTCGCCCGTCTCGCGCCCGGCCAGCGTCTCGTCTCCCGCGAAGGCGATCTGTGGCGCTGGGACGGCTTCGCCGCCGCCGCCGATGCCCCCACGGCGGCCGCGCGCCGGCTCGCCGAGCGCAACCGGCTGGCCGATCTCGCCGCCCAGCTCGCCGCCGCCCGCGCCGAAGTCGCCACCCATCGCGCCGCGCTCACCGCCGCCGAGCAGGCGCTGCGCGCCGCCGGCTCGAGGGAGGGGCACGCCCGCGAGGCCCGCCGCGCGGCGCTGCGTGCCATGGAGACTGCGCGCGAGGACTATGCCCGCGCCGAACGGGCGGGTGCCGAGCGGGCGGCCCGCAAGGCGGCGCTCGATGCCAATCTGGAGCGTGCCGAGGCCGAGCGCGAGCACCGCGCCATCGCGCTGGAGGCAGCGCGGGAGGCTCTGGCGTCGCTGCCGCCCTCCGGCGCGGCGGAGGCGCGGCTGGCCGAAGCACGCCTTGCCGTCGCCCAGCATCGTGCGGAGCTGGCCGAGGCCCGCTCCGTCGCCGAGGGCCTGATCCGCGAGCGCGACCAGCGCCAGCGCCGGCTCGGCATCCTCGCTCATGACCGGGAATCGTGGAAGGCCCGTGCCGCCGGGACCGGCGAGCGGGTCGCCGCCATCGAGGAGCGCCGCGAGGAAGCCGCCATCGAGCGCGCCGAGCTCGACGCGGCGCCCGCCGTCTTCGCCGCCCGCCGCCGCGACTTGCTCTCGGCCATCGCGCGCGCCGAGGCCGCGCGCCGCGAGGCGTCCGATGTCCTCGCCGCCGCCGAGGCCGCCGGCCGTCAGGCCGAGCAGGAGGCCCGGGCGGCGCTCGATGCCCTCGCCACGGCGCGCGAAGCCTCGGCCCGCGCCGAGACGCGGCTGGAGGGCGCGCGCCAGCGCCGCGAGGACCTCATCCGCGAGATCGCCGATACGCTGGACGGGCCGCCGGAGAGCGCCCGGCAGATCGCCGGCATCGCGGCCGATTCGCCGGAAGCCCTGCCCGACCCGCAGGCGGTGGAGGCCGAGCTGGACCGGCTGAAGCGCGAGCGCGAACGGCTCGGCGCGGTCAATCTGCGCGCCGAGGAGGAACTCGCCGAGGTCGAGACGCAGCAGCAGGGGCTCGCCGCCGAGCGCGACGACCTCACCGAGGCGATCAAGCGGCTGCGCCAGGGCATAGCCGGCCTCAACCGCGAGGCGCGCGAGCGGCTCAACGCCTCCTTCGCGGTGGTGGACGGGCATTTCCGCCAGCTGTTCGGCACGCTGTTCGGCGGCGGCGAGGCGCAGCTGATTCTCACCGATTCGGAAGATCCGCTGGAGGCGGGCCTCGATATCGTCGCCAAGCCGCCGGGCAAGAAGCCGCAATCGCTGTCGCTGCTGTCGGGCGGCGAACAGGCGCTGACCGCCATGGCGCTCATCTTCGCGGTGTTCCTCACCAACCCGTCGCCGATCTGCGTGCTCGACGAGGTGGATGCGCCGCTGGACGATGCCAATGTCGAGCGCTTCTGCAACCTGCTCGACGAGATGCGGCGCCTCACCCAGACCCGATTCGTCACCATCACCCACAATCCGATCACCATGAGCCGGATGAACCGGCTGTTCGGCGTCACCATGGCCGAGCGCGGCATTTCCCGACTGGTCTCGGTCGACCTCGCTACGGCGGAGAGTTTTCGCGAGGCCGGTTGACGCAGCGCAAGCGACAGCCGCGGCGCCGGCGACGAAGTCTGGCATGCCAAAACCCGAGTCTCTGGCATGCCAAAAACACAGCCGACAGCTTCCCTTGGTGCGGACAGGCGTGCAAAACACCTGCGACAAGGCGTCCCTTTCTGAATTTTATCCATCCTTTTCAATGACTTAAAAGATGTGAACGGCTCCTTGACACCCCTTGGAGCGAACACTATGGTGCGCCCGGTTTCGGGGGTAGGGAAACCTTCTCCGGTCAAGGCTGGGCACGGATCATGGACGACCGGGAAAAAACGGACGGCCAGGGCGGCGCGGGCAAGCCGGATCCCTCCGATTCCGAGCTCTCCGGCCGGCTTCGCGGTCTCGGTTCGGCACTCCAGCGGGTGCAGGCCGAGCGCAGGGCGGAGGGGGCGGCTCCGAAGGCGGACCCGACCTCCACGGCATCCGGCATGGCGCTTGCCTTCCGGCTGGGTGCGGAGTTCGTGTCCGGGGTTCTGGTCGGTGCCGGCCTTGGCTGGGGCATCGACTATCTCTTCGGCATCGCGCCGTGGGGGATGATCGTGTTCCTGCTGCTCGGCTTCGGCGCCAGCGTGGTGAACATGATGCGGGCGGCCGGCGAGTTCGGCCGCAACAAGCCGCCGAAAGGCGGCGTGTAGGATTTTGGTTTCGTCGCCCTTCGGCGGCGCGTGAATGAACGGGCGCCGCAGCGCGGTGCCCGGGCCGGGATCCCGCCATGGCATGGCGTGCGGGTCTAGCCTGCTGCCGGAAGGTGGCGCAAAGGTGACGAAGTCGCCGCCCTGGGCGGCGCCTGGAGGGTTGGGGCGGCTGTGGTCGCCGGCATCGCTTCGGATCGGTCAATTCATGCGTGCCGCCCGTCCGGGCGGTGCGGTCAGGCAGGGCGCGCGCTTCATCGTGAGGCGGCGCGGGACGAGGGCAGCGACCGGCGATGGCAGTCGAGATCGATCCGATCCACCAGTTCCAGATCTTCAATATCGTGGATCTGGGGGCGCCGGGCGGCGTCCATCTCGGTTTCACCAATTCCGCCGCCTTCATGTTCGGCATCGTTGCCGTCATCTTCTTCTTCCTGACCTATGCCACCCGCGGGCGCACGCTGGTGCCCGGGCGGCTGCAGTCGCTGGCCGAGCTCTCCTACGAGTTCGTCGCCTCCACGGTACGCACCACGACCGGCAATGAGGGGATGAAGTTCTTCCCCCTCGTCTTCTCGCTGTTCATGTTCGTGCTGGTCGCCAATTTCGTCGGCATGATCCCCTATGCCTTCACGGTCACCAGCCATCTCATCGTCACCGCCGCGCTGGCGCTGGTGGTGATCGGCACCGTGATCATTTACGGCTTCGTCCGCCACGGCACGCATTTCCTGCACCTCTTCGTGCCCTCGGGCGTGCCGGCCTTCCTGCTGCCGTTCATGGTGGTGATCGAGGTCATCTCCTTCCTGTCGCGCCCGATCAGCCTGTCGCTGCGTCTGTTCGCCAACATGCTCGCCGGCCACATCGCCATGAAGGTGTTCGCCGGCTTCATCGTGATGATGACCGCGGGTGGCTTTGCCGGCTTCCTCGGCGCGGTGCTGCCCCTTGCCATGGTCGTCGCGCTCACCGCGCTCGAATTCCTGGTCGCTTTCCTGCAGGCCTACGTCTTTGCGGTGCTGACCTGCATCTATCTCAACGACGCGCTGCATCCGGGCCACTGATCGGCGCGCTCGCGGGACACCTTCATACCCTTCAACTCAATCTTGCGAATTCAATAGGAGAAGATCATGGAAGCGGATGCCGCCAAGTTCCTCGGCGCTGGTCTCGCCTGCCTCGGCATGGGCCTCGCCGGTATCGGCGTCGGTAACATCTTCGGCAACTTCCTCTCGGGCGCCCTGCGCAACCCGTCGGCGGCCGATGGCCAATTCGCCCGCGCCTTCATCGGCGCGGCGCTTGCCGAAGGTCTGGGCATCTTCTCGCTCGTCGTCGCCCTCGTCCTGCTGTTCGTGGTCTGACGTCCTGACTTGTGGCAGCGGGCGTGCCTTGATGGCGCGCCCGCTTTGCCCTATCGATCGAGGAAGCCCGCACCATGTCCGAGACCCACGGTCCGGCCGGTACCTTCATCATCGCCCAATCTGGGGGGGCCGCCGAGGCGCCCGCGCCCGGAACGGGCACCCATAGTGGCGTGGAGATCGGCGTGCCCCCCGCGGAAGCCCATGGCGCCGGATTCCCGCCCTTCGACGCAACGACGTTTCCCTCGCAGCTCATCTGGCTGGCGATCGCTTTCGTCGGCCTCTATCTGCTGATGAGCCGGATCGCGCTGCCGCGCATCGCCAACATCCTCGAAGAGCGTCACGATCGCATCGCCGACGATATCGAGGAGGCCGGCAAGCTGAAGGCGGAGAGCGAGGCGGCGGCCAAGGCCTATGAGCAGGCGCTGGTCGGCGCGCGCGGCAAGGCCACCTCGATCGCCAGCAGCACCCGCGACAAGCTGGCGGCGGAAGCCGATGCCAGCCGCAAGGCGCTCGAGGCCGAGCTGGCGACCAAGCTCGCTGCCGCCGAGGCCACGATCGCGGCGACCAAGACGAGCGCCATGGCCAATGTCCGCGGCATCGCCGTCGACGCGGCCGGCGCCATCGTCAACCAGCTGACCGGTGATGCCCCCGCCCCGCAGGCGGTGGAAGCGGCGGTCGACAAGGCCATCGGGAGCTGACGCGCCATGGGTAGCGATACTTTCTGGGTATTGGTCGCCTTCGTCATCTTCATGGCGATCCTGGCGAAGTATGGCGCCTTCTCCGGCATCGTCGCCAAGCTCGATTCGCGCGGCGAGCGCATCCGCTCCGAGCTGGAGGAAGCGCGCCGGCTGAAGGAAGAGGCGCAGAAGCTGGTGGCGGAATATCGCCGCAAGCAGCATGAGGCGGAAGCCGAGGCCGAGGCGATCATCACCTCCGCCAAGGCGGAGGCCGAGCGCCTGGCCGCCGAAGCCAAGACGAAGCTGGAAGATCTCATCACCCGCCGTACCAAGATGGCGGAGCAGAAGATCGCTAATGCCGAGGCGCAGGCGCTGGCCGATGTGCGGGCTGCCGCCGCCGATGCGGCGGTGAAGGCGGCCGAGGTGGTGCTGGCGGCCAATGTCACCGGCGCGACCGCCGATCGCCTGCTCGACGCCGCCGTCGCCGAGGTCAAGTCGCGGCTGAACTGAGCGGATTTCCCGATCATTGCGTTTTCGAAAGCCCGGCCTGGTGCCGGGCTTTCTGCTTTTCCGGCCTGTGATTGGAGGCGCCGAGCGCTTCCGCTTCTCGATCCCGCGCGGCTCCTCCTGCGCTGCCATCGCCCCGCAGCGGATTTCTCGGTCTGCTCTCGCCCGCGGTATTTTCCCGCGCTCGCCTACCGGGCGCGTCACCGGAGCGGCCGGTCGCGCAAGCGGGTGCGGCGGTGAGGCGCGGGACGCAACACACGCGGCAGGGGACAGCCCGAGCCCGATCTTCTCCGGCAAGCTGCTGCGGGTCACGCGGAAAACCCTCTCGCCTGCGCCGCGCCGCTTCGCGGAGGATCGCGGGATTTATGTCCAGGCGATCAGGCTGGGAGCCACGGCGGCAGGCTGCAGAGCCCGGCGCGCAGGCTTTCACCGGCTCGCCGGTTGGTCGCCTGAGCCCTGCACGGTCCACGGACCGGCGGGGGCATGCCGGCGAGGTCCGGCCGCGCTCACCGCGCGCCCCAGGCTGTGAAGGAACAGCTCCTTTCGTCCACGGCGCGGGCCACGTGGTTCCACGCCTTGGCGGGCCGCGACGGCGGACGTACCTCTCGCCGCTTCCGGCTCACACATGCGCGAAACTGGCGCGGGCTTCCTCGCCGGCTCGCCGGGATGCCACGCCCTCAGCTGGTCCAGCGGCGCGGCCGGTAAAAGGTGTGCTCGCCGATGCGGTCGAGCTTGCGCATCTCGCGGATCCAGAACGGCCGTACCGAGCGGGCGTGATAATGCGTCGCCCGTCCGACGCGGGCGTCCCACAGGCGGCCGTCCAGCATGTCGGCGGCGATGCGCTGCGCCTGCTTCCACAATTGCGGCTCGGTGACGACGTCACGGACATTGTCACAGGCGAAGGTGAACTGGCAGGCCAGTTTGCGGTGGGCGTTCTGGTAGACGGCGCGACAGACATCGGCAGGGTAATAGCCGGAGAACACCCGGTTCATCACCACCTGCGCCACCGCGATCTGTCCGCGCTCCGGCTCGCCGCGGCTCTCGAAATACACCGCCTCGGCGAGGCATTTTTCCGCGCGCGCCCGCCGGCGGCCGTCCAGGCCGAGCCGGTCGGCGGGGGAGGCGCCGGCCATGCGGCCGAGCGTCGGCGTCTCGGCGCCGTCTATGGCGTCGATTTCGTCGCCGTCCTCGCCCTTGGCGGCGACCGAGGTGCCGGAATCGTCGTCGTTCGCCTCGCCGCCGAGGAAGCGCTGCGCCGGCGCGCCGTCCAGCCCGAAGATCAGGCTGGCCTGGCGATAGATCGGCAGTGCCCCCTGGGCAGCTCCGATCAGTCCCCTGTCGGTCGCGGCGAAGGGATCGGCATAGGCCGGGCCGGCGAGCCCGCTTTCGCCCATGCCGCTTTCGCCCATGCCGCCTTCGCCCATGCCGGCGGCAATGGCGTCGTCGCCGGCGTCGGCGGCGTTTTCCAGCTCGGTCGGGTCGCCGGTCGGGTCGCCGGCATCGGAGGAATAGGCGGCAAGGTCGTTGGCATCGGCGACGTCCTCGCCGGCCTCATAGGGATCGCTGCCCATCCCGGCGAGCTGCGCGCCGGCACGGGGCGCGCCGGTGCCGGTGCCTGCCGTTGCGGCGGCGAGGGCGGAGCCGGTTCCGCTGCCGGCGGCGGGCGGGGCGCTCGCCGTGCCGGCATTGGCAAGGTTTTCCGGCAGGCCGGGTTCGGTGGACCGGTCGATGCCGGCGAGGCGGTCGCCCTTGCCGGACCGGTCGACATCATTGGCCAGCGGCGGCAGCAGCCGCGGCGGCGCCGGGATCGCCGAGCCGGGCGGCAGCGAGCGGCTCGCCGGCCAGGCGAAGGTCGCGGCCTTCAGGGTGCGGAACGTGCCGGGCAGCACATCGAGGCGCGCCTTGGCCACCACCTCGGGATTATGGGTGAACAGCGCGGCGATGTCCTGATGGCCGATGCCGCTGGCGAGGAACGGCGTGAACACGCCGGCAAGCGCCAGTCCGACGAGCCGCCATCGCGATGTCCGGACCGGCCGATGCGAAGAGTTCATGACGCGGCGCCTACGCAACATGGCCGCCCGGCGGCCCCTGACCCCGCCCGGCGTGGCGGCCGCGCATCAGGCAAGCCTCCGCGCGCCGGGCGTTATGGTTGTCGCGTATTAACCTTGCTGCGCGGTTAACGCGGTGCCGCCGCGCGCCTGAGCCGGTCGACGATGGCCTCGCCGAGCCCCTGCGCCGGCAGCTCGACCACCGCGATGCCGGCGACGCCGGGTGCATCGAGTTCGCGCAGATAGGCGTAGAGATTGGCCGCCGCTTCCACCAGATCGCCGCCGGGGCTGAGATCGCGGGTGCGCACCGGCGGCGCGCCGTGCAGGGCCCGCCCGGCGAAAGTGAGCAGCGCCTCGCCGCCGTGCAGTTCGCCCGCCATCAGCCGCACCGGCACCGAGGGCGCGTAGTGCGAGGCGAGCATGCCCGGCGCCTGCGGGGTCTCGTCGTCGGTGACGCGCTCCGGCACCGCCAGCGGCGCGCCGAGCACCGCCTCGATCGCCTCGCGCGCCAGCCCGCCGGGGCGCAGCATCGCCGGCATCTCGCCGGTGCAGTCGAGGATGGTCGATTCCACGCCCACCGGCGCCGGTCCGGCGTCGAGAACCAGGTCGATGGCACCGAGCAGGTCGGTCATCACATGGCCGGCAGTGGTGGGCGAGACATGGCCGGAGCGGTTGGCGCTCGGCGCCGCGATCGGCCGGTCCGCCGCCCGCAGCACGGCCCGCGCCACCGGATGCGCCGGCACCCTGATGGCGACGCTGGCCAGCCCGGCGCGGGCGAGCGGCGAGGTCGCCTCCTCGATGGCCGGTACCACCAGCGTCAGCGGTCCCGGCCAGAAGGCGCGGGCGAGCGCCGCCGCCGTCGGCGAGAAGCGGCCGATCCTCTGCGCTGCCTCGACATCCGGCACATGGGCGATCAGCGGGTTGAAGCTCGGCCGCCCCTTGGCGGCATAGAGCCGCGCCACCGCGTGCGCGTCGGTGGCGTCGCAGGCGAGGCCGTAGACGGTCTCGGTGGGAATGGCCGCGAGGCCGCCCTCGCGCAGCACCCGCGCCGTCTCGGCAATGCCGTCCTCGTCCGCCGGCACCAGACGGGTAGCGATGATCGGAGCGACAAGGGTCACGGAGCCATCCTCGGAAAGTGTCGCCCCGGCTTAGAGCATGTCCGGCGCGATTTGAACACGTTCCGCGCGCCGGCCGCGTGGCCGCGTCGGATCGAAGGCGGCAGTGGGGAGGGAATGGTGGCGCCCGCCGCGGCGAAAAAAGCCGCCGGCGCCGGCCGGCCGCGCTGGCCTGCCGGGCGCGCCTGGCATATCGTCCACCATCGGACGGTTCAAGAAAGCCAACAACGCCGCCGTCCGCCAACGGTGCCCAAGGATGCCCATGAACACGCTGCTGATCTCGCACGACGCCTCGCTCAACCATGCCACGCCGCCCGGCCACCCGGAGCGTCCCGACCGCGTGCGGGTGCTCAACCGCCTGTTCGAGAAGGAGGAGTTCGCCACGCTGGTGCGCGAGCCGGCGCCGTTGGCGAGCCGCGAGGACATCATCCGCGTGCACCCGGCCGACTATGTCGATGCGCTGGCCGAGGCCTATCCGACCGAAGGCCTGGTGCGCATCGACGGCGACACCGTGCTGTCGCCGGGCACCGAGGAGGCGATCTCGCGCGGAGTGGGCGGCTCGGTACGGGCGGTGGACGAGGTGGTGACCGGCAAGGTGGCGAACGCCTTCGTCTCCATGCGCCCGCCGGGGCACCACGCCGAGACGCGCACGCCGATGGGCTTCTGCATTTTCAACAATGTCGCCATCGCCGCCCGCCATGCGCAGAGCGTGCACGGCATTGGCCGCGTCGCCATCGTCGATTTCGACGTGCATCACGGCAACGGCACCCAGGAGATCTTCTGGTCGGATCCGAGCGTGATGTACGCCTCCACCCATGAGATGCCGCTGTTTCCCGGCACCGGCTCGGTCGGCGAACGCGGCACCAGCGACAACATCGTTAACGCGCCCCTGCGCGCCGGCGACAATGGCGAGCGCTTCCGCGAGGCGTTCTCCAGCCGCATCCTGCCGCGGCTGGAGGCGTTCGGGCCGGAGCTGCTGATCATCTCCGCCGGCTTCGATGCCCATGTGCGCGATCCGCTGGCGAATATCTGCCTGCTGGAGGACGATTACCGCTGGGTGACGCTGAAGCTGATGGAAGTGGCCGAGCGCCACTGCGCCGGCCGCATCGTCTCGGTGCTGGAAGGCGGCTACGATCTGGACGGCCTGACGCGCTCGGCCGAGCAGCACGTGCTGACTTTGATGCGCGGCTGATCGCCTATATAGCCGGGACGCCCGGACGATTCGGGCGCCGATCCGAGCGGAGGATGCCATGGCCGATTTTGCGGATGTCAGCGCGCTGAGCTTCGAAAAGGCGCTGGCGGAGCTGGAGACCATCGTCGGCAAGCTCGAGGGCGGCAACGTCCCGCTCGAGGAATCCATCACCCTCTATGCCCGCGGCGAGGCGTTGAAGGCCCGCTGCGACGCGCTGCTGAAGGACGCCGAGGCGCGGGTGGAGAAGATCACCCTCGGCGCCGATGGCCGGCCGGCCGGCACCGTGCCGCTGGACGGGGAGTGAGCCGGAAGGCCGGGGCGCGCGGATGAGCGTTTGCGGATGAGCATCCGGTTGCGCGGCCATCATCTGCTCTGCCTGATGACTTATGTCGGCCGGGGCTATAGCCCGGCTTTCACCGCCAATTACGATGCGATCGTCACCCGGCTCGACGCCGGCGAGCCGGCCCGGCTGGTCGAGGGGCCGGACGATGTCTGCGCGCCGATGCTCGGCGGCGGCCATCACTGCCTGAACGCCAGCGTCGCCGGGCGCGACGCGCAGGCCCGCGCGGCGCTTGCCGGTCTTTTCGGCGGGGGCTTCGTGCCGGGCGACCTTGTCGACCTGTCGGCGCCCCGCGTCGTGGCGATGCGCGCCGCCTTCGCCAGCGGCGCCAGCCGGGCCGCCTGCGCCGGCTGCCAATGGAGGCGGCTGTGCGACGACATCGCCGCCGGCGGCTTCCGTCGCGTGCGCCTCGCGGGGGCGGGCGGTGCGGCCAGCCTGGCGGACGACCTCAGCTTGCCTTGCGCGCCGCGCAATCGGGATTGAACACCCGTTTCGTCGAGGCGGGGTTGCCGGCCAGCGCCGCTTCCGGCCGCACCGGCCGGCGCACCAGTTCGCCGGAGCAGTTGGGGCAGACGCCACCGAGCACCTCGCGGGCGCAATCGGCGCAGAAGGTGCATTCGAAGGTGCAGATCATCGCCTCGCGCGAGGCCGGCGGCAGGGCGCGGTCGCAGCACTCGCAGGTGGGGCGTAGCTCCAGCACGTCGATCCTCCTTCAGAGCACGCCCGGCACGATGCGGGCGGTGCGGGCCATGTAGGCGCGGTACTCGTCGCCGAAGGTGTCGAGCATCATCGCCTCCTCGCGGCCGACGCGGAAGAGGTAGAGGATACCGAAGCCGACCACCCCCGCCGGGCCGGCGATGAAGTTGGGGATCAGGATCAGCTGCGCCAGCGCCCACAGGAAGAAGGCCGAGTACATCGGGTGGCGCACATAGCGGTAGACGCCGCCGGTGATCAGCTTGTGGCTGTCCTTGATCTCCAACGTCACCGACCAGTTCTTGCCGAGATCCTCGTGGGTGCGGCGGAACAGCCAGAGCGAGAAGGCGAAGGTCAGCGTACCCAGCCCGAACTGCACCACCGAATAGGGATAGTCGGCGAAGTCGAACAGGTCGGAGGTCGCCCACAGCAGCGGCACGATGCCCAGCCCGCAGGTCGAGCAGGACAGCAGGATCAGTTCGCGCACCTTGTGGCGGGCGTCGACCACCTTCTCGCGCTTCACCTTCTGCTCGAAGGGAATGCGGATGACATACCAGCCGATGACGCCGATGGCCCAGACGATCTTGGCGGCGATGATCAGGTTCATGAGGCGTCCTCTTGGGCGTCTTGCGGCAGGCTGGCCGGATTCCTGGGATCCGAGGCGGTCTCGATGTCCGGCGCCCTGCCGGGGGGCAGTACCGAGCCGTCATCGGCGAACAGGCTGATCGGCCCGTTGCGCGAGGCGCAGAGCCCGGCGAAGGGCACCGGGCCGAGGGCGATCATGAAGAAGTCGTAGGGCGCCTTCATCTCGTTCGCCAGCAGCGACTGGTAGTGCAGGCGCATGATGTGCCAGCGCAGCGCCCGCAGCTTCTCGCGCGAGATCATCTGCTTGAGATTGGCGTTCTTCAGGATCGGCTGGCCGTATTCCGCGGTATCGAATTCCGCCCGGCACAGCTTCACCGGGTGGTATTTGTAGAAATTGATGGCGTCGTGCCGCGCCTGGTACTCGGTCCAGAACAGGTCGGGCCGCTGCGCGATCTGCTCGGCCTCGGCGCGCACGGCGGCGGCGCCCGGATGCAGCGAGAATTTAGGAATCGTGGCGCCGCAGGTCAGCAGGTTGAGCCGGGTGCCGCGCCGCCCGAGTTCGGGGTCGCGCGCAAAGGCCAGCACCAGCACCCGCAAGGCTAGCGTGGCGCCGAGGCTGTGGCCGACCAGGATCACCTCGTCATAGCCACCGTTGCGCACCCTCTCCACCAGATAATCGGCGAAACGCGCCAGCCGTTCGTCCATCACCGGGGAGCGCCCGTGCAGATAGTCGCGGGCGAGGTCCCAGTCGTCCAGCGCCTGGTGCAGCCGCCAGCGCCGCCCCGGCTGGTGGAACAGGCCGAGAAACACCAGCAGCCCCACGCTCAGCCCGACGAGGAGGGCCGGATGCCCGGCCTGCCCGGGCGGGAGGAGGAAGCCGATGCCCAGGCCGGCGGCCAACCCGGCCAGCAGCCCGGCGAGCAGGAACAGCACCAATATGCCGACCGGGAACAGGCAGAAGATGCCGTAGCGCAGCGTCGCCTTGAAGTAGCGGCGGCTGGTGCCGTTCCGCGCGAATTCCAGCAGCGCCGCCAGTCCCCGCCACAGCCGCGTCACCGCAAGCCGCTGGTCGAGCGCCACCACGATGTCGTCCCAGCGCAGCAGGGCGAAATCGGTCGCCTGCCGCCAGTTCGGCCCCTCGCTGCGGGCGCTCCACAGGCTCACCGGCAGCTCCGGCTCGTGGCGGAGCGCCGAGACCTCGGCCCGGCAGGACCATAGCGCGGCGAAGCGGCCGGCCTGGTTGGCGAAGCGGCCGTGGTGGTAATCCATATCGGTCGGGTCGTGGCCGGGCAGAAACAGCACCAGCCGTCGCCCGCCGTCGATATCGGTGGGATGCGGCGCCGCGAGGCCGGGCGAGTCGGGAGGGTCCCCTACTGTCATGGCGTGGTTCTAATGTATGCGGGCGGGCGTTTCCATGTCCGTCATGCCGCGATGGCATGGTCTCCACATGGTTTGGTTGTGGCGCGGCGGCGCTCCTTCCTCCCGGCCGGTTCGGGGTCGCGGGCAGGCCGTCGGCGGCGAGGGT
This sequence comes from Ancylobacter sp. 3268, assembly GCF_031456575.1. NCBI lineage: Bacteria > Pseudomonadati > Pseudomonadota > Alphaproteobacteria > Hyphomicrobiales > Xanthobacteraceae > Ancylobacter > Ancylobacter sp. 3268. The sequence goes on along the minus strand of NZ_JAVDUX010000014.1, from coordinate 114,909 downwards.
TGATTTTCGCCCGGTGCATGCCACCTGTCCTTTAGGCGGCCGGGCGGGCCGGGACCGGCGCCGGCGCGTCTCCCGCAACCTGACGGTAGCCGGTGGCGCGCGTTGCACGCCTGCGCCGCAGCGTGTATGCCCTAGAACTTCGTCCGGCGGGCGGTGGAGCGCCCCGCGCGGCCGGACGTGAAGCACCGAGGTAGTTCTTGACCCGTCCCTCCACGCCGCTTCTCGACGCCATCCGGGAGCCGGCCGAGTTGCGCCGGCTGACGGACGAGCAGCTGCCCCAGCTCGCCGCCGAGCTCAGGGAGGAGACGATCTCCGCCGTCTCCGTCACCGGCGGCCATCTCGGCGCCGGCCTCGGCGTGGTCGAGCTCACCGTCGCCCTGCATCACGTTTTCGATACCCCGAGCGACCGGCTGATCTGGGATGTCGGGCACCAATGCTACCCGCACAAGATCCTGACCGGCCGGCGCGAGCAGATCCGCACGCTGCGCCAGGGCGGCGGCCTGTCCGGCTTCACCAACCGGACCGAGAGCGCCTACGACCCGTTCGGCGCCGGCCATTCCTCGACCTCGATCTCCGCCGGGCTCGGCATGGCGGTGGCGCGGGATCTGGAGGGCGAGAAGAACCCGGCGCAGCCGCGGCGCAACGTGGTCTGCGTCATCGGCGACGGCGCCATGTCGGCCGGCATGGCCTATGAGGCGATGAACAATGCCGGGGCGATGGACAGCCGCCTCATCGTTATCCTCAACGACAACGACATGTCGATCGCCCCGCCGGTGGGCGCCATGTCGGCCTATCTCGCCCGCCTGCTCTCCGGGCGCACCTACCGCTCCCTGCGCGAAACCGCCAAGCAACTCGCCGGCAACCTGCCGAAGTTCTTCGAGCGCCAGGCGGCCCGGGCGGAGGAGTTCGCCCGCGGCTTCTGGACCGGCGGCACGCTGTTCGAGGAGCTCGGCTTCTATTATGTCGGGCCGATAGACGGCCACAATCTCGACCATCTGCTCCCGGTCCTGCGCAACGTCCGCGACGCCGACACCGGCCCGGTGCTGGTGCATGTCGTCACCCAGAAGGGCAAGGGCTATCCGCCCGCCGAGGCGTCGGCCGACAAATATCACGGCGTGCAGCGCTTCGATGTCGCTACCGGCGCGCAGACCAAGGCGGCCTCCAACGCGCCCTCCTATACCCGCGTCTTCGCCGACAGCCTGATCGACGAGGCCCGGCGCGACGACCGCATCGTCGCCGTTACCGCCGCCATGCCGGCCGGCACAGGGCTCGACCTGTTCGAGCAGGCCTTCCCCACGCGCAGCTTCGATGTCGGCATCGCCGAGCAGCACGCGGTGACCTTCGCCGCCGGCCTGGCCACCGAGGGCTACAAGCCTTTCTGCGCCATCTATTCCACCTTCCTGCAACGCGCCTATGACCAGCTGGTGCACGATGTCGCCATCCAGCGGCTGCCGGTGCGCTTCGCCATCGACCGCGCCGGCCTGGTCGGGGCCGATGGCGCCACCCATGTCGGCGCCTTCGACGTGCCGATGCTCGCCTGCCTGCCGGGCGTGGTGGTGATGGCGGCGGCCGATGAGGCCGAACTCGTCCACATGGTGGCGACGGCTGCCGCCTATGACGAGGGCCCAATCGCCTTCCGCTATCCGCGCGGCGAGGGCGTCGGCGTCGAGCGTCCCGAGCGCGGCGTGCCGCTGGAGATCGGCCGCGGCCGCATCGTGCGCGAGGGGTCCAAGGTGGCGCTGCTGTCGCTGGGCACCCGTCTCGCCCCCTGTCTCGCCGCCGCCGACCAGCTGGCGGCGTTCGGCCTGTCCACCACCGTCGCCGATGCCCGCTTCGCCAAGCCGCTCGACCGCGACCTCATATTGCGCCTGGCGCGCGAGCACGAGGTGCTGGTGACGGTGGAGGAGGGGGCGGTCGGCGGCTTCGGTTCGCATGTGCTGACCCTGCTCGCCGAGGCGGGTGCGCTCGAGCGCGGGCTGAAGATCCGCACCCTGCAGCTGCCGGACCGCTTCATCGACCACGACACGCCGGCCGCCCAGCTGCGCGAGGCCGGGCTCGATGCCGAGGGCATCGTGCGCGGCGTGTTCGGCGCGCTGGGGCGTGCCGAGGACGGGCCTTCCGCCCTGCTGCGGGGCTGAGCGGCGGAGAGACCCCGATGGCGGACGCCACACCGGCTCCAAAACGCCAGCGCGCTGACCGGGTGCTGGTCGAGCGCGGCCTGTTCGACAGCCGTGCCCGCGCCCAGGCGGCGATCGAGGCAGGCCTCGTCACCGCCGATGGCAAGGTGCTCGCCAAACCTGCCGAGACCATCGCCGCCGATGCCGTCATCGAGGCGCGCGAAGCCTATGAATGGGTCTCCCGTGCCGGGCTGAAGCTGGAAGCCGCGCTCGATGCCGCCGGTCTCGATGTCACCGGCTTGGAGGCGCTGGATGTCGGCGCCTCCACCGGCGGCTTCTCGCAGGTGCTGCTGGCGCGCGGCGCCGCCCGCGTCCATGCGGTGGATGTCGGCCGCGACCAGCTCGCCGAGAAGCTGCGCGTCCATCCCCGCCTGGTGTCGCTGGAAGGCACGGATATCCGCCGTCTGGCGCCCGGCGAGGTGCCGCCGGCGGAGATCGTCACCATCGATGTCAGCTTCATCGCGCTGGAGCAGGTGCTGCCCGCCGCACTCTCCCACGCCGCCCCGAATGCCAGCCTCGTCGCGCTGGTGAAGCCGCAATTCGAGGTCGGTCGCGAGCATCTGTCCAAGGGCGGCATCGTGCGCGACCGCGCGGCCCGCCTGACCGCCGTCGATCGTGTGGTCGCCCGGCTCGGCGAGCTCGGCTGGCTGGTGACCCATCGTCTGGCCTCGCCCATTCTCGGCGGCGACGGCAATGAGGAATATCTGTTGGTCGCCGCCCGCACCGCCGCGCCGCTGATCGACGTGGTCCTGAGCGAAAGTTGAGCATGTCCGCCCCATCCCCGCACGGCGCGTCTCCCCACGGCCTCGCCACGCTGCGCATCGATCGCCTCGGCCATCGCGGCGACGGCATAGCCGATACGCCCGACGGCCCGGTCTTCGTGCCGCTGGCGCTGGCGGGCGAGCGGGTCGAGGTGGAGCGCCAGGGTGAGCGCGCCCGCCTCATCTCCATCGTCGAGGCGAGCCCGGAGCGCATCGAGCCGTTCTGCCGCCATGTCGGCGTCTGCGGCGGCTGCGCCTTCCAGCACTGGCAGGCCGAGCCGTATCAGGCGTGGAAGCGCGGGCTCGTCATCGAGGCGCTGGCCCGCGTCGGCATCGAGACCGAGGTCGCCCCGCTGGTCGATGCCCATGGCGAGGGCCGCCGCCGCGCCACCTTCCACGCCCGCGGCACCGGCGGCTCCTCTCCCAAGGGGCTGGACACGCTGGCCGTCGGCTTTGCCGGCTGGCGAAGCCATGCGGTGGTCGCCATCGATGCCTGCCCGATCCTCGCGCCCGCGCTTGCCGGGGCGCTGCCGGCCGCCTGGGCGCTGGCACAGGCGCTGGCGCCGGTGGCCAAGCCGCTGGATATCCAGGTCACCGCCACGGAAACCGGCCTCGATGTCGATGTGCGCGGCTCGGGGCCGCTGAAGCCGCGCAGCATCGCCGCGCTTGCCGCGCTGGCGGAGACGCATAAGCTCGCCCGGCTGACCCGCCACGGCGAACTCGTCCTGCAGCGCGAGCCACCGCTGCTCACCATGGGCCGCGCCCGCGTGCCGCTGCCGCCGGGCTCGTTCTTGCAGGCGACCGCCGCCGGCGAGGCGACGCTGGCGGCACGGGTGGCGGAGGCGACGAAGGGCGCCCGCCATGTCGCCGACCTGTTCGCCGGCGTCGGCACCTTCGGCCTGCGTCTTGCCGAGCGCGCCCGGGTCGCCGCCTTCGAATCCTCGGCGCCGGCCGTCGAGGCCTTGAGCAAGGCGGTGCGCGGCGTGTCCGGCCTCAAGCCGGTGACGGGCGAGGCGCGCGACCTGTTCCGCCGGCCGCTCCTGCCGCTGGAGCTTAAGACCTTCGACGCGGTGGTGTTCGATCCGCCGCGCCAGGGGGCGGAAGCGCAGTCGGCGCAGCTGGCGGCGAGCAAGGTGCCGCTGGTGGTGGGCGTGTCCTGTGATCCGGTCACCTTTGCCCGCGATGCGGCGCTGCTGATCGAGGGCGGCTACCGGCTGGAGCGTGTCACGCCGGTCGACCAGTTCCGCTATTCCGCCCATGTCGAGCTGGTCGGGGTGTTCCGGCGCTGAAGGGGCCGGAAGACCCTGCACCTTGCCCACAACCCGGGCGGCCTCGTCCGGTGCCTGGCGTGACGGCGAGAGATGGAGCGAGGCGCCGTCGGCTCTTTTCCGAAGGTGCCCCTCAGTTCCCCCAGCGTTCCATCCACATGCGCTCGCCGATCGAGCAGGAGACGCGTTTTTCGCCGGCCGCCGGGTGCACTTCCGGCACCGGGCCGATGCGCGGCGGCGGCAGCCGCAGCCCGGCGATCTCCAGCACCAGCTTGGTCTTGATGGCGGTGGCGAATTCATGCATGCCGCGCACCGGCACCACGAAGGCGCCCGGTCCGCCGATCACGCAGTCCTCGTAATAGACGTCGAGCTGGCCGATATCGAGCATCGAGCCCGCCGGCTCCTTCATCATCAGCGGCAGGCCGTTGATGGTGATGCCCTGCTTCACCACCTCGTCGCGGGTGGCGTCGACCAGCGGTCCCTGATTGTTGGTGCCGTCGCCGGAAATGTCGATCACCCGCTTCAGCCCCTTGAAGCGGTTGTTGCGGATCAGCTCGGCGCTGAAGTTCATCGCGCCGGAAATCGAGGTGCGGTAGACCCGGCGCAGCGGCGCGTTGCGGATGGCGGCGGCGAAGGCGCGCGCCTCTTCCTCATTGCCGACCTCGGTCCAGTCGACCACCAGCTTCTGGTCCTCGACGCCGGCCCATTCCACATAGGCGAGCGCCACCTTGCCGTTGGGCCCGAGCTTGAGCGCGTTGAGGAATTCCGGCGAGGTCACTGCGCCGACATAGCCGTCGCGCTGCAGCGCCAGCTCATCGAGGTCCATCGAATAGGAAACGTCGACCGCCAGCACCAGTTCGACATCGACGATGTCGTCCGCCGCGGCCGGCGAAGCGATCCCCAGTCCCGCTGCCAGCACCGCCAGGAACGCGGCGACAACCGGCAGAACCACACGCACACGCGGCATTGCGACCTCCGTCCGAGAGGTACTGCGACGACGGCACGAGAGGTCTCGGACGAGAGGGCGACGATCCGCGACCCGAATGACGGCATGGTGACACGCGCCCGGCGGTGCCAGAAGCCGAAATTGCGGGCAGACGCGCTCATGCGATGCCGTTCGCGTGAGCGGGCCTTACCGGAATGCAGGATGGCGGCTTTCCGATACCGTCAGGCGTCCAGTACCTCGGTGCCGACGATCTCGATGCCGAAGCCGGCGACGCCGACATAGGTGCGGGTGCGCGAGGCGAGGAGCCGAATCGAGGTGATGCCCAGATCCTTCAGGATCTGCGCTCCCAGCCCGACCTCGCGCCAGGCCTCGTCGCGCAGCCGCGTCGATTCGGTCTTACCTTCGTCCTGCCCGACGGCGGTGGCCGGCACGCCGGCGGTGCCGTCGCGCAGATAGACCAGCACGCCGCGGCCCTCGGCCTTGATGCGCTCCAGCGAGGTCTGGATCGCCTTGCCGCCGGTGAACACGTCGCCGATCGGGTCGGCACGGTGCAGGCGCACCAGCACGTCGCGTCCGTCGCCGATCTTGCCATAGACGAGGGCGAGATGGTTCACCGGCTCGAAGGGCGTGACATAGGAGATGCCGAGCATGTCGCCGACCAGCGTCGGGGCGGTGAACTCGGCGGCGCGGGTCACCAGCTTCTCGCGCGACTGGCGATAGGCGATGAGATCGGCCACCGAGACGCGGGTGAGCGTGTGGGCGGTGGCGAAGTCGGCCACCTGCGGCCCGCGCATCACCGTGCCGTCGTCATTGACCAGCTCGCAGATGACGCCGACCGGCTCGACGCCGGCCAGCTTGCACAGGTCGACCGCCGCCTCGGTATGGCCGGAGCGCATCAGCACCCCGCCTTCGCGGGCGATCAGCGGGAAGATGTGGCCCGGCCGCACGAAATCGGCGGCGCCGGCATTGGGGTTGGCGAGGCCGCGCACGGTGGCGGTGCGGTCCTCGGCCGAGATGCCGGTGGTGGTGCCGTGCTTGTAGTCGACCGAGATGGTGAAGGCGGTGGAGTGCGGCGCGTCGTTGTCGGTCACCATCGGGTTGAGCCGCAGCTTGCGGGCATGCTCGGCGGTGATCGGCGTGCAGACGATGCCCGAGGTGTGGCGGACGATGAAGGCCAGCTTTTCCGGGGTGGCGTGGACGGCGGCGAGGATGATGTCGCCTTCGTTCTCGCGGTCGTCGTCGTCGGTCACCACCAGCATGTCGCCGCGCGCGAACGCCTCGATGGCCGCCTGGACGCGGGCCTGGAGATTGTCGGTCATCGTCTTCACCTCGCTGATGTCGAGCCCGAGGAAGTCGTTCGGCGTCACCGCGCCGCCCGTCGCCGCGGCGATGCGCGCCGCCGCCTCCCGCGAGACCCAGGCCGGGTCGTCCTTGCACAGGGCGGTGATGCTGGCCGGCGACAGGCCGCAGGCGCGCGCGAACGCGCTGCGGGGGGTTCCGGTCGCTCTGAGCCAGTCCGCCAGTTTCATGCAGGGACTATAGGCGCGCGATTCTTCACTCGCAATGAAATCTCATTGCGCTTTCAGCGACACTGAAATTGCGTGAATGCCCGTGCGTCGGCGCCGTCTCAGCGGGGAAACGGCCAGGCCGGCGGGTTTGCCACCTGCGCCCGCGCCCGCAGCACATGGTCGGCCAGCACGCAGGCCATCATCGCCTCGCCCACCGGCACCGCGCGGATGCCGACACAGGGATCGTGCCGGCCCTTGGTGAGGATTTCCGCATCCTCGCCGAACCGGGTCACCGTCCGGCGCGGCGTGAGGATGGAGGAGGTCGGCTTCACCGCGAAGCGTGCCACCACCGGCTGGCCGGTGGAGATGCCGCCGAGGATGCCGCCGGCATGGTTGGCGAGGAATATCGGCCGCCCGTCATTGCCCATGCGCATCTCGTCGGCATTGTCCTCGCCGGTGAGCGCCGCGGCCGCGAAGCCCTCGCCGATCTCGACGCCCTTCACCGCGTTGATGCTCATGAAGGCCGCCGCCAGATCGGCGTCGAGCTTGCCGTAGATCGGCGCGCCGAGCCCCGGCGGCACGCCCTCGGCCACCACCTCGATCACCGCGCCCACCGAGGAGCCGGATTTGCGGATGCCGTCGAGATAATCAGCCATCCTCGCCGCCGCCTCGGCATCCGGGCAGAAGAACGGGTTGTTGTCGATCTCGTCCCACGCCCAGCGGGCGCGGTCGATGACGATCTCGCCCATCTGCACCAGCGCCCCGCGCACGCTGACGCCGGGAAGCACCTGCGTCAGCACCTTCATGGCCAGCGCGCCGGCGGCGACGCGCACGGCGGTCTCCCGCGCCGAGGAGCGTCCGCCGCCGCGATGGTCGCGCAGGCCGTATTTCACGTCATAGGCATAGTCGGCATGGCCGGGCCGGTAGCTCTCGGAGATCGCCGAATAATCCTTGGAACGCTGGTCGACATTCTCGATCAGGAAGGCGACCGGCGTGCCGGTGGTGGTCAAAACCCCGCCTTCGCCTTCCAGCGTGCCGGAGAGCACCTTTACCTGGTCGGGCTCGCGCCGCTGGGTGGTGAAGCGCGATTGGCCCGGACGGCGCTTGTCCAGCGCCGCCTGGATGTCCTCCAGCGTGAAGGCGAGGCCGGGCGGGCAGCCGTCGATGACGCCGCCAATGGCGGGCCCGTGGCTTTCGCCGAAGGTGGTCACCCGGAAGGACTGGCCGAAAGTATTGAAGGACATCGCCGGAAATCACGCTGAAAAGAGCATCCGCAAGGGCTTCTAGGCGCCATGCCGGTGTCCGTCAAACCTCGGCTTGCACGCCATGTATGCCACCGCATCGCAATTCGCCGGCTTTGTGCTATAGGGTAGGCGTGGCTTGTCCCCCATCTGGAACCGATGCCCTTATTTGAAATCGCCGTCGTCGTTCTTCTCGTCCTGTTGAACGGCGTCCTCGCCATGGCCGAGCTTTCGGTCGTGTCGTCCCGTCCGGCCCGGCTGCGCTCACGCGCCGAACAGGGCTCCACCGGTGCCCGTGCCGCCCTCCAGCTTGCTGCCGATCCCGGCCGCTTCCTCTCGACCGTGCAGATCGGCATCACGCTGATCGGCATTCTGGCCGGTGCCTTCTCCGGTGCCACGCTGGGCGAATCGCTCGGCGGCTGGCTGGAGGCCCAGGGCGTGCCGCCCAATTTCGCCGAGGGCCTCGGCTACACCCTCGTCGTCGCCGCCATCACCTATATTTCGCTGATCATCGGCGAGTTGATCCCGAAGCGGCTGGCGCTGCAGAACCCGGAAACGCTGGCCAGCACGGTCGCGCCGGCGATGGTGCTGCTGTCCCGCGTCGCCGCGCCGGCGGTCTGGCTGCTGGACCTGTCGTCGCGGGTGGTGCTGCGGCTGATCGGCGATCGCGCCGGCGGCGGCGGCAACAACGTCACCGACGAGGAGATCCGCGCCATCGTCGCCGAGGCGGAGACCGCCGGCGTCATCGATCCCGAGGAGCGGCGGATGATCGCCGGCGTGATGCGCCTCGCCGACCGCCCGGTGCGGGCGGTGATGACGCCGCGCCACGACATCGACTGGATCGACCTGAACGATGATCCGGAGGTGGTGCGCCAGACCATCCGGGAGACCCGCCACACCCGCATGCCGGCTTGCGAGGGCTCGCCGGACGAGCCGGTCGGCGTCATCGATATCCGCGATCTGCTGGAGGCCTATCTCCAGGGGGTGACGCCGGACCCGCGCCAGCTGGTCAAGCAGGGAGCGGTGCTGGTGGAAACCGCCGGTGCGCTCGATGCCATGAAGCAGCTGCGCCATGCCGAATCGCCGCTGGCGCTGGTGGTGAACGAATATGGCACCATGGTCGGCATCCTCACCCCGGCCGATCTGCTCGACGCCATCGCCGGTACGGTGATGGTCGACGAGGCCGGCATCTCCGGGCCGCACGCGGTCGAGCGCGAGGATGGCTCCTATCTGGTGGCCGGCGCCACGCCGACCGACGAGCTGGCCGATCTGCTCGGCATCAGCATCCCGCAGGATTCCGGCTTCCACACCGCGGCGGGCTATGCCCTGCACGAATTGAAGGCGATCCCGCAGGAGGGCGTGGCCTTCACCGCCAAGGGCTGGCGCTTCGAGGTGGTGGACATGGACGGCAGGCGCATCGACAAGCTGCTGGTCTCGCGCGCCGTCACCCCCCGCCGCCGCGCACCGCTGGGGACCTGACCGGGCCACTGGCCGCCGCCCGTGCCGCTGCCGGCCTGCCGGCGGATCGGGACCCCGGCGGCCGCCGTCACCTTTGCGTCGTCACCGGTTCCTCAGCGTAGGGTCTGCACGATTGGGGAGCTGGTGGCAGTCGATGCCCGCTCGCTGTAGCGGGCGCCGAGGCCCGCCACCACCGTGACGATCGCCACCGCCAGCGCGGCGGCGATCAGGCCGTATTCGAGCCCGGTGCCCTGTGGGCGACGAGCCACCGTCGCGCGCCGGCGATGGGGCATTTCCCGCATCGCCGGCTCTCTCACCGCTGCCTCTCTCATTGCCGTCTCTCTGCTTGCGCTCAACTCACCGATATCTGCCTTGGGACAGATTTTATTGTGGGAGCACCTTGGCGCCGCAGATGTTGACCGCTCCTTAAGGCGGGTCGTCAGGGGGAAATCGCGCGGTTGCGTGGTTAATGCTTTGCGTTCACTCGCTCGCGGCAGCGTGAGCGGACGGGCGGCACCGGGCGGCGTTGCCGCCGGTCAGCCGCGTGGCTTGGCCCGCCGCGTTGCCTCCGCGCGTGCCGGGTCCTCCGGCCAGGGATGGCGCGGGTAGCGCCCGCGCATCTCGGCGCGCACGTCGCGCCAGGAGCCGGCCCAGAACGACGGCAGGTCGCGCGTCACCTGGATCGGCCGGTGCGCCGGGGAGAGCAGGGCGAGCACCAGCGGCACCCGCCCGCCGGCGAGCGCGGGGTGGGTGCCGAGCCCGAACAGTTCCTGCACCCGCACCGAGATGGTCGGTCCGCCCTCGGCGGCATAGTCGACCGGCAGCTTTGATCCGGTCGGCGCCTCGAAATGGGTGGGCGCCTCGGCGTCGAGCCGGCGCGCCAGTTCCCAGTCGAGCAGCCCCGGCAGGGCGCGGCCGAGCAGGTCGGCATCGATGGCCGCGAGGCTGGTCGCCTCGGTGAGCAGCGGCGCCAGCCAGCCCTCGACGCTTGCCGCCAGCGCGGCGTCGGACAGGTCCGGCCAGATCTCCGGCGCGGCGGCATGGAGGAAGCGCACCCGGTCGAGCCATTGCCGCTGGCCGGCCGACCATGGCAGCCGTTCGATGCCACGCGCCGCCGCCGCGCGGGCGAGCGCCCGCGCCGTCGCCTCGCCGCGCACCAGCCGCGCCGGCTTTTCCGACAGCACCAGCGCCCCGAGCCGCCGCACTTTTCGCGCCCGCAAGGCGCCGGCGGCGGCGTCGAACGTCGTCTCGTCGGCCTCGGTGATCGCGTCGCCGAACTCGGCCTCGATCTCGGCCTCGTCGATCTCGGCGGCGAGCAGGATGCGGGCCTCCTCGGCGCTGCCGCTCATCTCGGCCACTGCGAGGAAGCGGGCGCCGGCGAGCGCGGCGGCCGGGTCGATCGACCCGCCGCGCCCATTGGCCAATACGAAGCGCCGCCCGTCGCCGCGGGCGCGGGCGAGGCGGTCGGGAAAGCCATGCGCGAGCAGAGCGGCGGCTGAAGGCGCCGGCCCCCCGGCCGCCCTGTCGCCGGCCTTGTCGCCGGCCTTGTCGCCGGCCTTGTCGCCTGCCTTGCCGCCGGCCGTCCCGTCCGCTTCCTGCGCCCAGCGTGCGGCCATCCGCCGCGCCTCCTCGCCGCGCCGCGAGCGGTCGGCGGCGAGCCCGTCGAGCCGGTGCGCGAGGTCGATGTCGTTGCCCCCGAGCCCGCGTTCGGACAGCACGGCGGCGATGCGGGCCGCCCGCTCGCCGCCGCCGCGCCGCGCGCCCTCCAGCACCAGCCGCGACAGCCGCGGCGCCAGCGGCAGTCGCGCCATCGCCCGTCCGTGCGCGGTGACCTGCCCGCCGGCATCCAGGGCGCCGAGCGCGACCAGCAGGGCGCGCGCCTCGGCGAGTGCCGCCGGCGGCGGCGGGTCGAGAAAGGCGAGGGCGGATGGATCGCTCACCCCCCACAGCGCCAGGTCCAGCACGAAGCCGGCGAGGTCGGCGGCGAGGATTTCCGGCGTGGCATAGGCCGGCAGGCTGGCGGTCTCCGCCTCGTTCCACAGCCGGATGGCGACGCCGGGCTCGGTCCGCCCGGCGCGGCCGCGACGCTGGTCGGCGCTCGCGCGCGAGACCCGCACCGTCTCCAGCCGGGTCATGCCGACGCCGGGCTCATAGCGCGGCACGCGGGCGAGGCCGGAATCGACGACGATCCGCACGCCCTCGATGGTCAGGCTGGTCTCGGCGATCGAGGTGGCCAGCACCACCTTGCGGGTGCCCGCCGGCGCCGGCGAGAGGGCGCGATCCTGCACCCGGGCGTCGAGCGCGCCGTAGAGCGGGGCGATGTCCACCGCTGGATCGTCGATCGCCTCGCGCAGCAAGGTCTCGGTGCGGCGGATCTCCGCCGCGCCGGGCAGGAAGGCCAGCACCGAGCCCGGCTCCTGCGCCAGCGCCCGCCGCACCGCCTCGGCCATCTGCCGCTCGATGGGGCTGCGCGGATCGCGCCCGAGATAGCGTGTCTCGACGGGAAACGCCCGGCCGAGGCTCTCGATGACGGGCGCCGCCTCCTGCCGCCCCTCGCCCAGCAGCCGCGCCACCCGCGCGCCGTCGAGCGTCGCCGACATGACGAGGATCCGCAGGTCCTCCCGCAGCGCGCCTTGCGCGTCGAGCGCCAGCGCCAGGCCGAGATCGGCATCGAGCGAGCGCTCGTGGAACTCGTCGAACAGCACCGCCGCGACGCCGGAAAGCTCCGGATCGTCCAGCATCATGCGGGTGAAGATGCCCTCGGTGATCACCTCGATCCGGGTCGCCCGGCCGATCTTCGAGCCGAAGCGGGCGCGGTAGCCGACGGTCTGCCCGGCCTGTTCGCCCAGCGTGGCGGCCATGCGCTCGGCGGCGGCGCGGGCGGCGAGCCGGCGCGGCTCCAGCACCAGCAGCTTGCGGCCCGCCACCCAGGGCTCGTCGCGCAGCGCCAGCGGCACCCGCGTGGTCTTGCCGGCGCCAGGCGGCGCCACCAGCACGGCGCGCGTTCCCGCGGCCAGCGCCGCGGTGAGCTGCGGCAGGGCATCGTCGATGGGGAGGGCGTCGGTCGGGCGGCTCATGGGCGCATGCCATAGAGCCGGCCGCGCCGGCTGTCATCCCGCCGGCGCCGCGGGGCTGAAAAGCAAAGGCCCCCGGCCGCATCGGCGGTCGGGGGCCCGGTCGCGTCGCGGACGGGCGCAAGGGCCCGCCGGCTCACATCACCGCGTCGATGGTCCGGCCGATCTTCTCGACCAGCTCGCCGATCTGCGCCTCGTTGATGATCAGCGGCGGGCTCACCGCGATGGTGTCGCCGGTGGCGCGGAACATCAGGCCTTCGTCGTGGAAGGCGGTTTCCATCGCCTGATAGCCGCGCTTGCCCGGCCCCTCGGCGCTCGGCGCCATGTCGAAGGCGGCGACCAGGCCGACGGTGCGGATATCGAGCACGCCGGGCTTGCCCTTCAGGCTCATCACGGCGTCGGCGAAGGTCGGCTCCATGGCGCGGGCGCGTTCGAACAGCGCCTCGTCGCGATAGAGGTCGAGCGTCGCCAGCGAGGCGGCGCAGGCCAGCGGATGGCCGGAATAGGTGTAGCCGTGGAACAGCTCGATGACATGCTCGGGGCCGTTCATGAAGGTGTCGTAGATGTGCTTGCGCACGATCACGCCGCCCATCGGCACCGCGCCGGAGGTCACGCCCTTGGCGAAGGTGATCATGTCCGGCACCACGCCGTAGCGCTCGGCGGCGAAGGGGAAGCCGAGGCGGCCGAAGCCGGTGATGACCTCGTCGAAGATCAGGAGGATGCCGTATTTGTCGCAGATCTCGCGCAGCCGCTTGAGATAGCCCTTCGGCGCCGGCAGGCCGCCGGTGGAACCGGCCATCGGCTCGACGATGACGGCGGCGATGGTCTGGGCGTCGTGCAGGGCGACGATGCCCTCCAGCGCGTCGGCGCGCTCGGCGCCCCATTCCGGCTCGCCCTTGGAGAAGGCCTGCTTCTCGCGGTCATAGGTGTGCGGCAGGTGGTCGGCGCCCGGCAGCAGGCCGCCGAAGAAGCGGCGGTTCGGCGAGATGCCGCCCACCGTGATGCCGCCGAAGCCGACGCCGTGATAGCCGCGCTCGCGGCCGATCAGCCTTGTGCGGGTGCCCTTGCCGGTGACGGCATGGAAGGCGAGGGCGATCTTCAGGGCGGTGTCGCCGGCTTCCGAGCCCGAATTGCAGAAGAACACGTGGTCGAGGTCGCCCGGCGCCAGCTCGGCGATGCGCGAGGCCGCCTTGAAGGCCAGCGGGTGGCCGAACTGGAAGGTGGGGGCGAAGTCCATCTCCGCCGCCTGCTTCTGGATGGCGGCGACGATGGAATCCCGGTTATGGCCGGCATTGGTGCACCACAGCCCGGCGGAGCCGTCGAGGATCGGCCGCCCCTCCGGGGTGTAGTAGTGCATGTCCTTGGCGCGGGCGACCATGCGCGGGCGCGCCTTGAAGGCGCGGTTGGCGGTGAAGCCCATCCAGAAGGCTTCGAGGTCGTTGGGCGCCGCGAGGCTGGCGGCATCTAGATCATAAGTGAGGGACATGAACCGCTCCGCAGGGTGGCCGTGATTTTGGTCATGTATAATGCGTAGGCACGGTCCCGCTCACGAAAAAATTCGATGATGTGATCACCTTCGCTTCTGGCGGCTCGGGAAATCCACCCCCGCCTGCTTGACCCGGGGGAGCGTGGCGTTCATCAACTTGTCCCCGTGACATTGTCACGTAACGTCATATATTCCGCCCGCCGGGGGTTGATCGATGAAGGGAATGATTCCCGTTTAAAGGAACTTCCGTGTCCGACACCCTGTCCCTATCGACCGCGACGGATGTGCCCGAGGGCGAGGACCAGGCTGTCCGTTCCGCTGGCCTGCCGCCCGAGGCGGCGGTCGAGGAGGCCGCGGCCAGCGCCAGCCAGGCGCGCGAGGCGCTCGCCCGCGTGCTGGAGGCTGAGGAGCTGCGCGCCTCGCCTCAGCTTTCCACCATTCTTCGCTTCGTGGTCGAAGCCACGCTGGATGGACGTCGCGAGGCGATCAAGGGCTACACCATCGCGGTGGAGGCGCTGGGGCGCGACCCGTCCTTCGATCCGCAGATCGATCCGATCGTCCGCGTGGAGGCGACCCGGCTGCGTCGGGCGCTGCAGCGCTACTATGCCGGTGCCGGCGCCAATGACGACATCGAGATCGTGATTCCGCGCGGCTCCTATGTGCCGCTCTTCGTGCCGCGCCGGGGCGGCGCTCCGGCCGTCGGCGTGCCGGGCGCCGAGGCGGGGGAAGCGCCGGCGCCGGGCGTGGTGCCGGGGGGTTCGCCGGACGCGCAGCCGGCGCCGGGCCTGCCCCCGGCTGCGCCGTCGCGCGCGGGCGGCACGCGGCCATGGCGGTGGGTCGGCGGCCTGGTGCTGCTGCTGGTGCTTGCCGTCGCGATCATGATGGCGGTCGACGTGGTGGAGACGTCGAGCCTCCGGGCGCTGTTCCCCGGCTTCGCGCTGCGGCCGATCGAGCGGTCGAACCGGCTCGGCATCCCCATGGTCGAAGTGCGGGCTTTCGATATTACCGGCTCGCCGCCGCTGACGGCGGCGGCCGCCGTGCCGGGGGTGCCGGCCGCATCCACCGCCCGCCCGCCGGGGGGCGAGTTCCCGGCGCGGGCGCTGGAAATGCGTATCCGCGATGCGCTGGCGCGGTTCGATCTGCTCGACGTCCTGGCGAGCCCGGATGCCCGCCCGCGGCTCGATTGCGGCGTCGGTGGCGCCTCGCCGCATTCGGCCTTCGCGCTGGGCGGCCTCGTCGAGAGCCACGAGGACGGCGCGATCTCGCTGCTGATGCGGCTGTCGGACCTGTGCGACGGCACCATCGTGTGGTCGCGCGACTTCGATGCGCTGCGCCCCTCCGAGGACCCGATCGCGGTCGAGAACGAGCTGGTGCGCGAGATCATGGCCTCGCTGGCCGAGCCTTATGGCGTCATCCAGGCCCGCGCCCGCGCCCGGGTGATGTCGTCCGGCGGTTCCGGCAAGGCCGGGCCCTATGGCTGCGTGCTGCTGGCCTATGATTATTGGCGCAGCTACCTGCCCGCCGACCACGCCGCCGCGCGGTCCTGCCTGGAAAAGGCGGTGGCGGCCGACGGCACCTTCGCGCTCGGCTATGCGCTGCTGGCCGAGCTTTATCTCGACGAGATCCGCAACGGCGCCAATCCGCGCCCGTCGCCGCCGGCGCTCAACCGGGCGCTGGCGAGCGCCGAGCAGGCCATCGAGCTGTCGCCGACCAGCGGCTTCTTCCGCCGGGTGGCGCTCGACGTGCATTCCTATCGCGGCGAGCGCGGCGCGGCGCTGGCGCAGGGCGACATCGCGCTGCAGCTCAATCCTTATGACGTCGATACGCTGGCCGATTATGGCGGCCGGCTGATCACCTTCGGCGAGCTGGACCGCGGCGAGGCGATGCTGGCGAGTGCGCTCAAGGCGGCGCCGGCCATGCCGCCCGCGGTGGATTATTTCCGCGTCCTCGCCGCCTATCTGCGCGGCGATGCGGCGGGCGCCGCCGCCGCTGCCGACCGGCTGATGGGCGAGGTCTATGCGCCGGGCCTGCTCGCCCGCGCCCTCGCCACCCACCTTGCCGGCGACGAGCCCACCGCCCGGGCGGACATCGACAGGCTGGTGGCGCTGGTGCCGGCATGGAAGACCGATACCGCCACCTTGCTGGCGCGCTTCTTCCCCGCCCCCCATGTCGCCCGTAAGGTCGGCGCCGATCTGGCCACCCTCGGGCTGGGCACCCCCGCGCCGGGCACCCCCACGCCCTGAGGTTCCGCTGCGTCACGGGCCAAACGTCGCGTGGCGTCGGTGCCGCCGACAGGCTAAGCAGGGCGACGTCGTTCCTCGCGCCGGAATCCACTCATGTCGCAGGCTTTCGATCTTGCCGTCGTCGGCGCGGGCGTCGTCGGCCTCGGCCATGCGCTGGCCGCCATCCGCCGCGGCCTCAAGGTGGTGGTGATCGACCGCGACGCCCAGGCCAACGGCGCCTCCATCCGCAATTTCGGCTTCGTCACCGTCACCGGCCAGCAGCGCGGGCAATGCTGGCGCCGCGCCATGCGTTCGCGCGACATTTGGGCGGAGATCGCGCCTGAGGCCGGCATCGAGGTGGTGCATCGCGGCCTGCTGGTCAGCGTGCGCCGGCCGGAGGCGGAGGCGGTGCTGGAAGCCTTCCTCGCCACCGAGATGGGCGAAGGCTGCGCGCTGCTCTCCGGTGACGAGGCCCGGGCGAAGCTGCCGGCGCTCGATGCCCGCCAGAGCGCCGCGCTGTGGAGCCCGCACGACATGCGGGTGGAATCGCGCCAGGCGATCCCCAAGCTCGCCCGCTGGCTGGAGCAGGCGAAGGGCGTCGCCTTCCACCGCTCCACCGCCGTCACCGGGGTCGAGCCCGGCCGCGTCCACACCGCGACCGGCACCATCGAGGCGGCGCGCATCGTTGTGGCGCCGGGCGACGATTTCCACACCCTGCTGCCCGAGCGCTTCAAGGCCTACAACCTCACCCGCTGCAAGCTGCACATGCTGCGCGTCGCCGACCCGGCGGTGGGCACGCTGCCGGGCTCGGTCATGAGCGACCTCTCGCTCGGCCGCTATCTCGGCTATGCCGAGCTGCCGGAGGCCGCGCCGCTGAAGGCCCGCCTCGCCGCCGAGCAGCAGGCCCAGCTCGACAATGGCGTGCATCTCATCGTGGTGCAGTCGGCAGACGGCTCGCTGGTGGTCGGCGACAGCCATCACTACGCCGCGACGCCCGATCCCTTCGCGCCCGAAGCGGTCGACGAGCTGATCCTCGACGAATATGAAGCGGTGTTCGGCCGCCGTCCGGCGCGCATCCTCGAGCGCTGGACCGGCACCTATGCCTCGGCGCCCGACCGGCTCGCCTTCATCGACCGGCCGGATCCGTCGATCCGCCTCGTGGTGGTGACCAGCGGCACCGGCGCGTCCACCGGCTTCGCCATTGCCGAGGAGGCGGTGGCCGAACTTTTCGACTGACGGTTTGCAACGGGGGCAGCACCTTGGGGGGCATTGCATGGCGCTGAAGGCACTCATACTCGACTGGGCCGGCACGGCGGTCGATTTCGGTTCGCGCGCGCCGATGGGCGCCTTCGTCGAAGCCTTCGCGCAGGTGGGCATCCCGCTCACCATCGAGGAGGCGCGCGGGCCGATGGGCCTGCCCAAGCGCGACCATGTGGCCGCGCTGATCTATGCGCCGGCGGTGTCGCAGCGCTGGCACGCCCTCTACGGCACCGCGCCGACCGAGGCCGATGTCGACCGCGTGCTCGCCATCTTCGAGCCGCTCAATGTCGAGGTCATCCCGCGCCATGCCGACCTCATCCCCGGCCTGCTGGACGTGGTGGCGGGCGCCCGCGCGCGCGGGCTGAAGATCGGTTCCACCACCGGCTATACGCGGCCGATCATGGAGAGGCTGATGCCGCTCGCCGCCGAGGCGGGCTATCGGCCGGACAATGTGGTGTGCGCCGGCGACCTCGCCGCCGGCCGGCCCTCGCCGCTGATGATGTACCGCACCTTTGCCGATCTCGGCGTCTGGCCGGCCTGGGAGTGCGTGAAGATCGACGACACCGAGCCCGGCATCGCCGAGGGGCTCGCGGCGGGGACGTGGACGGTCGGGCTGTCCCTGTCCGGCAACGCCGCCGGCCTGTCCAAGGACGAATTGGCCGCGCTCGCTCCCGACGAGCGCGCGCATCTGCGTGCCCGTGCCTCGGCCAAGCTCTACGGCGCCGGCGCGCATTTCGTCGTCGACACCATCGCCGAGCTGCCGCCGGTGCTGGAGGCCATAGAAGCCCGCCTCGCGGCGGGACTGCGGCCCTGAGGCGCGGCTCTTTCTGTCCCTCTCCCCACTGGGGAGAGGTGGCCCGCGCAGCGGGTCGGTGAGGGGCGACACCATTGGGAAGCCTCGAAGACCCCTCACCCCACCCCTCTCCCCGAGGGGGAGAGGGAGCAGCACGGCTCCGCGGATGCTGCCCATTGAGAAGTGGGACACGCGCCGCAGTACATACACCGCGCCATTGCCGTGCCGCGCCCCATCCTCTAAACCGCGCCGGAACGCATTTCCCAAGGACGGCGCCCCATCATGGCCAAGGACAAACCCACCAGGCTCAAGGCAAGGATGCCGCGCGGCCTCGCCGATCGCGGCCCGGCCGAGCTCGCCTCCACCCGCGCCATGCTCGAGACCATCCGCAAGGTCTATGAGCTCTACGGCTTCGAGGCGCTGGAGACGCCGTTCATCGAATATACCGATGCGCTCGGCAAGTTCCTGCCGGATCAGGA
The DNA here is from genome assembly GCF_031456575.1 of Ancylobacter sp. 3268. Classification (NCBI taxonomy): domain Bacteria; kingdom Pseudomonadati; phylum Pseudomonadota; class Alphaproteobacteria; order Hyphomicrobiales; family Xanthobacteraceae; genus Ancylobacter; species Ancylobacter sp. 3268. The sequence goes on along the minus strand of NZ_JAVDUX010000014.1, from coordinate 96,236 downwards.
CCGCCCGAACGAGGGCGTGTTCTCCTTCCAGGACGATGACGAGCAGTGGCTGAGCCTGCGCTACGACCTCACCGCGCCGCTCGCCCGCCATGTGGCGGAGAATTTCGACCGCCTCGCCAAGCCGTTCCGCTCCTATCGCGCCGGCTGGGTTTTTCGCAACGAGAAGCCCGGCCCCGGCCGCTTCCGCCAGTTCATGCAGTTCGACGCCGACACGGTGGGCGCCCCCACCGTCGCCGCCGACGCCGAGATCTGCATGATGGCCGCCGACACGCTGGAAGCGCTGGGCATCAAGCGCGGCGACTATGTGATCAAGGTCAACAACCGCAAGGTGCTGGATGGCGTGCTGGAAGCCATCGGCCTCGGCGGCGAGGAGAATGCCGGCCGCCGGCTGACCGTGCTGCGGGCCATCGACAAGTTCGACAAGGTCGGGATGCAGGGTGTCAGTGATCTATTGGGCGAGGGACGCTGGGAGAATCCACTAAACGAGAGCGGCGACTTCACCAAGGGCGCGGGGCTTCCTCAGAGTTCAATCAATCGCATCCTTGATCTGTTTGGGATGCGTGACGAAGAAGAGTCGGATGATCTCGAGCCTGGGGCGTGGCCTCCCGATCAAAATAGAGCTCCACCAACCGACGAAGCTCGGGTGACGGAACGGGTCCTGCGTCGATTGCAAAATGTGGCTGGAGACACTGCTACCGGCTCTGCCGGCGTGGAAGAACTCAAAGAAATCTGGAGTCTCGTACATGCCGCCGGCTATGAGGACCGAATTCGCATCGACCCCTCCGTCGTCCGCGGCCTCGAATACTACACCGGCCCCGTCTTCGAAGCCGAACTCACCTTCGAGGTGAAGGACGAAAAAGGCCGTCCCGTGCGCTTCGGCTCGGTGGGTGGCGGCGGGCGCTATGACGGGCTCGTCGGGCGCTTCCGCTCCGAGCCGGTGCCGGCCACCGGCTTCTCCATCGGCGTGTCGCGCCTCGCCTCGGCCCTGAGCTATCTCAAATCGGCCGAGGTGGCCTCCGATTACGGCCCGGTGGTGGTCGTCGTCATGGATCGCGACCAGACCGCGCATTACATGGGCCTCGTCGCCACCCTGCGCAAAGCCGGCATCCGCGCCGAGATGTATCTCGGCAACCCGAAGAATCTCGGCAACCAGTTCAAATATGCCGACCGCCGCAACAGCCCTTGCGTGGTCATCCAGGGCTCGGACGAGCGGGCTGCGGGGCAGGTGCAGATCAAGGACCTGATCGAGGGCGCCAAGGCCGCCGCCGCCATCACCGACAATGCGGAATGGCGCGAAAGCCGCCCGGCGCAGTTCGCCTGCGCCGAGGCCGAGCTGGTGGCCAAGGTGCGCGAGCTGCTCGACCATCACCGCGTCCCGCATGGCGCCGCGCTGGGGTGAGGGTGGGGCTCGACCGGGCGCTCGTCCCGTCCTTGCTTTTGAAAGCCCGGTCTCGCACCGGGCTTTTGCTTTTTCGGCGTCCCGGATATCGGCGATGATCGCGCATGCGGCCGGGGGCTCGCAGCTCTGCGGTGGCCCGCCTCGCCTAACCGATTGGCAGACCAACGAAATCACAAATCTATCCGCCATCCCCGCCGGCTGGTTTATTCTAGACGCACCTCGCTCGATGAAGGGGCGCAACCGGAGCGGCCGATCGCGCGGGCGGGGTGCGGTGGTCCTGCGCGCGGAATAACGCACCGCGTGCCGGACGGCCCAAGCTCTGTGTTCCCGGCCGGCCGTTCCGCCGGTCACGCGGAGAAGCGCGCTCGCGCGCGACGCACCGCACAGCGGAGGATAGCAAGGCCCAAGTCCTCCGGGGACCATGGAGAGCAAGCCACAAAACACCGCGTGCGGGACGCCGGGTTCGGGGTTTCGGTTGGTTGACTAAAGGCTTGCACCACCTGTCTAACCTCGGTGCAGGCGGCCGCCGGAGCGATCCGGCCAGGCGTCCCGCGCGCCCTTCGGCGCCGGGCAAGACCCGTCCCGCGCGCCCTTCGGGCGCAAGGGAGAATACCCGTCCCCCGCCTTCGGCGGCGGGATGCCGTGCCCGTCAGACCTCCGGCCGCTCGCGGCGCGGAGCTTTTGGCGCTTGTTCGCCGCACCTCTGCGGAAACCATGTCACGTGCCGTGCATGGACCCGGCCGGCCCGCTTTGCTAGAAGCCGCGGACCCGATGCCGGCCGAGGGACGTCCTTTCGCCCCGGCGCGCATGCCAGAGACGAGACGATGACCGCCGCCCCCAATCACGCCGAGGAACTGCTCGCGCTTTATGCCCGCGCCGGCTATGGGCGTGTCGATCCGCCGGTGCTGCAGCCGGCCGACGCCTTTCTCGATCTCTCCGGCGAGGCGATGCGCCGCACCATGTTCGTCACCACGGCGGAGGATGGCAGCGAGCTCTGCCTGCGCCCGGACCTCACCTTGCCGGTGTGCCGGCTCTATATCGAGGGCGGCGCCGCCCAGCCGCGCGATTTCTCCTATCTCGGCCCGGTGTTCCGCTCGGATGCGCCGAACGGCGAGTTCCTGCAGGCCGGCGTCGAATCCTTCGGCCGGCCGGACCGCGAGGCCGCCGATGCCGAGCTGCTGGCGCTGGGCCTCGAGACCGCCGCGCTGTGGGGCGTCACCGAGCCGAATGTCCGCCTCGGCGATGCCGGCCTGTTCGCCGCGCTGCTCGACGCGCTCGACCTGCCGCCCGGCTGGCGGCGGCGGCTGGTGAAGGACTTCGCCCGTTCCGGCGATCTCGGTGCCGATCTCGCCATGCTGCGCGAGCGTCCCGCCGGCGGCGGGGTGGCCGCCCATGCCGGCGTGCTGAAGGCGCTGGCCGGTTCCGACAAGGCGGCGGCGCACGCCCTCGTCACCGATCTCATCTCGATCGCCGGCATCTCGACGGTGGCCGGCCGCTCGGTGTCGGAGATCGCCGAGCGCTTCCTCGAACAGGCGGCCTCGGGCGACGCCGAGGGGCTGCCGGTCGAGAAGGTCGCGGTGCTGGAGCGCTACCTCGCCATCTCCGGCGAGCCGGACGCCGCCGCCCGCGCGCTGCGCAGCCTCGCCGACGATGCCGCGCTCGACCTGTCGGCACCGCTCGACGCCTTCGAGACCCGCACCAATTTCCTCGCCGCCCAGGGGGTCGAGGTCGAGCGGCTGCACTTCGCCGCCGCCTTCGGCCGCCCGCTCGACTATTACACCGGCATGGTGTTCGAGCTGCACGAGAACGGCGGCGACACCCCGCTGGTCGCCGGCGGCCGCTATGACGGGCTGCTTGCCCGCCTCGGCGCGCCGTCTCCGGTGCCGGCGGTCGGCTTCGCGGTCTGGCTTGGCCGGCTCGATGCGCTGGAGACCCGTTCATGAGCGCGCTTATCGTCGCCGTCCCCTCCAAGGGCCGCCTGCAGGAGAACGCCTCGGCCTTCTTCGCCCGCGCCGGCATGGGGCTCGCCCAGTCGCGCGGCGCCCGCGACTATCGCGGCACGCTTACCGGCGTCGAGGGGGTGGAGGTCGCCTTTCTCTCGGCCTCCGAGATTGCCGCGCAGCTCGCCGCCGGCGCGGTGCATCTCGGTGTCACCGGAGAGGATCTGGTGCGCGAGAACATCCCCGATGCGGATTCCAAGGTGCTGCTGGTCGAGGGGCTCGGCTTCGGCCACGCCAATGTGGTGGTGGCGGTGCCGCAGGCCTGGATCGACGTGCGCACCATGCGCGATCTCGACGATGTGGCGACGCATTTCCATGCCAGCCGCGGCCGCCGCATGCGGGTGGCGACGAAATATCTCAACCTCACCCGCGGCTTCTTCGCCCGCCACGGCATTGTCGACTACCGCATCGTCGAAAGCCTCGGGGCCACCGAGGGCACGCCGGCCGCCGGCACGGCGGAGCTGATCGTCGACATCACCACCACGGGCGGCACGCTCGCCGCCAACGGGCTGAAGGTGATCGAGGACGGCGTGATGCTGCGCTCGGAGGCCAACCTCGTCGCCTCGCTGAACGCGTCCTGGACGGAGGCGGCACGGGCCGCCGTTCGCGCGCTGTTTGATCGCATCACCGCTGCCAAGCGCGCCGCGACGATGCGGGAGGTGAAGACGCGGTTTTCCGCCTGCGACAGCGCGATCGTGGCGGAGGCGGTCGAGCGCTTCCGCGCCGTCGCGCCGTTCGGCGCGCCGACCTCGTCGGGCATGGTGACGCTGCACTGTCCTCCGGACACGCTGCACGGGCTTGCGGTGTTCCTGCGCGAGAAGGGCGCGGCGAGCGTCTCGGTCGGTCCGCTGGACTATGTCTTCGCCGCCGAGAACCCGCTTTACGCCAGGCTGGCGGCGCGGCTGGGCTAGATCATTTCTGGCGAACACCGGTTTGCCGGAAATGATCTAGCTTATTGTTCTGACGCGTTTTCTTCCTGCGAAGTGGAATCCACTTCGCTCGAAAACGCTCTAGCGTTCAGCCGCGCGCCGCCCGCTCCGTGTCGTCCTCTGCCATCCGCGCGATGGCGAATTCCTCCGCCTCGCCAATGGCGAAGCCGAACAGGATCAGGCAGGGGCCCGGCGGCACACCACTAAACTTATCCGCCATGGCCGCATCGAGCTTATCCTTCAGCGTCGCGACGGTCGCCGCTACCCGGAATTCTTCCGGACGGGTGGCGGAGAAGATGGCGAGGGCGGGGGTATGTGGATCGAGGCCGGCGGCCATGGCCTTCTCGGCGAGTTCGCCCCAGGTGCGCTGGGGCATGTAGACCACGGTGGTCGCCGCCCTGTCGGCGAGCGACGTCCAGTCGAGATCAACAGGCAGCTTGCCGTCGCGCGCATGGGCGGTGACGAATTGCAGCCGGCGCGCATGGTCGCGATGGGTCAGCGACACCGCCATCCGGCTCGCTGCGCCCTGGGCCGCGGTAATGCCCGGCACCACCTCGATGGGCAGGCCGGCGGCGCGGGCGGCGGTGATTTCCTCGCCGGCACGGCCGAACACCATCGGGTCGCCGCCCTTGAGCCGCACCACCCGCTTGCCCTGGCGGGCGAGCGTCACCATCAGCGCGTTGATGTCGTCCTGCTTGCAGGAGGGCTTGTAGCCGGATTTGCCGACCAGCGTCTTCCTAGCCTCGCGGCGGGCGAGATCGAGCACTGCCGGCGCCACCAGGTCATCATAGAGCACCACGTCGGCGGCCTGCAGCACCCGCACCGCTTTCAGGGTCAGCAGTTCGGGGTCGCCCGGCCCGGCGCCGACGAGGGCGATGGAGCCTCGGCCTTCCTCCTCGCGCCCGGCGCGCGCACGCGCGAGGAGATCGTCGCGCAGCGTTTCGTTCGGGGTGGCATCCGGGGTTACCAGCGCGTGGCGGGCGAAGCGTTCCCAGAACCGGCGCCGGCCGTGGTGGCCGAGGCCGAGCGCGGTGACGAAGGGACGCCAGCTCCGCGCCGCTTCGGCCCAGTGCCGGAAGCCCTGCGGAATCACCGATTCGATCTTGGCCCGCACCGCCTGGCCGAACACCGGCGCCGCGCCGTCGGTGGAGATTCCGACCACCAGCGGCGAACGGTTGACGATGGCGCCGAAGGCGAAGTCGCAGAAGGCCGGCTTGTCGACGACGTTCACCGGCACGCCGGCCGCCCGCGCCGCCGCGGCGAACCGGGCACCCTCCGCATCGTCCTCGATGGCGCCGATGGCGAGAGCGGCGCCGGCAAGGTCCTCCGGCGTCCAGTCGCGCGCATGCAGCGTGATGCGTTCGCCCGCCTCGATGGCGAGCGATGCGAGGGCGGGCGAGATGTCGACGGCATAGACATGCAACTGCGCCCCGGCGGCGGCGATCAGCTCCGCCTTCCAGGCCGCGGCATCCGAGCCACCGGCCAGCACCACCCGGCGACCTTCCAGCGCGAAGAAAACCGGCAGCCGGGCAAGCGGCGCCATGCGCCCGCCATTCTGCTCGGCAGGGCGGCGGGGAGAAGGAGGAGCGCCGGGTGTAGCGGCCATAGCGGATCTCTTGACGACACGTCACAAGGCGCCGCCCTGTCGGACGGCGACGCGGTAAACGCCCATTATACCATGGCCCGATCGGCCGTGAACGGCAGACCGGCGGGAGGGCGCCGGTCTCAGTGGCTCTTTTCGGAGAGCTTGTCGGTCCAGGCCAGCACGACGCCGGAGACCACGAAAACCACATGGATGATGACGAGCCAGGTGAGCTGCTTCTCGTCGACGCCCCGGTCGAGATTCATGAAGGCCTTCAACAGCGCGATCGCGGAGATGGCGACGATGGAGGCGAGCAGCTTCTGCTTCAGCCCGGCAAAATCGACCTTGGTCATCCATTCCGGCCAGTCGGCATGGCCCTCGGCGTCGATCTTGGAAACGAAATTCTCATAGCCGGAGAAGATGACGATGATGACCAGGCTGCCGGTAAAGGTGAGGTCGATCAGAGCCAGGATGCCGAGGATGGTGTCGTTCTCGTCGAAGGCGTTGGCATGGCTGACGAAATGCCACAGCTCGGCGCCGAATTTGAACAGCAGCACCAGCAGCGCGATGACGAGCCCGATATAGAACGGCGCCATGATCCAGCGGCTGACGAAAATGAAGCGTTCGATCAGTTTTTCCATGTCCCGCCTGTCCTCGCCACGCTGGTCTTGGTCGCGCCTGTCCGCGATCCGACCGCAGGCGGCCGTTCCTCTCGCAGCTGCGAGATGGGTGGCATGACCTGGCGGCGGGTTCAAGAGGAAAGGCGTGATCGGTTGCCGGTCCCGACATCGGTGCGATGCGCGACGGAGGCGGTGGCGGCAGCGACCGCGCAGGGCAGATCGCCGAAACGAAAATGGCCGGGGGTGTCCCCGGCCATTGCCTGCTGGATGATGGGAAAAGACGCCTCAGGCGCCGACGCCGGTGCCGATCTGGCAGGAGACGCCGGTGCCGCCGAGGCCGCAATAACCGCCGGGATTCTTGGCGAGATATTGCTGGTGGTAGCCTTCGGCGAAGTAGAATTCCGGCGCCGGCACGATCTCGGTGGTGATGGGATCGTAGCCCTCGGTCCGCAGCGCCGCCTCATAGCTGGCCTTGCTCGCCTCCGCCGCCCGCTGCTGCTCGGGCGAGAGCGTGTAGATGCCGGAGCGATACTGGGTGCCGATATCGTTGCCCTGCCGCATGCCCTGGGTCGGGTCGTGTGCTTCCCAGAACACCTTGAGCAGCTCGTCGTAGCTCACCATTTTGGGGTCGTAGACCACCAGCACCGCCTCGGTGTGGCCGGTGCGGCCGGAGCAGACTTCGTCATAGGTGGGGTTGAGCGTCGGTCCGTTGATATAGCCGACCGCGGTCACCCAGACGCCCGGCGTCTGCCAGAACTTGCGTTCGGCGCCCCAGAAGCAGCCCAGCGCGAAGATGGCCGTCTCCAGCCCCTCGGGATAGGGGCCCTTGAGCGGCCGGCCGGAGACGAAATGCGTCGATGCCGTCGGCAGCGGCGCGGCCCGGCCCGGCAGCGCCTCGGACGGAGTCGGCAATTCCAGAGATTTCTTGAAGAAGAACATGGTCACGTCCCTCGCTTTTCCGCGCCCCGATATGGTGATTCGGTGGTGCGATTGCGAGGGGGGTCAGGCGCGTTTGCGCCCGATCAGGATTAGAAGGATGCCGAGCACCACCAGCACCGCCGCCAGCGGCGCTTCGAGCAGCGGCGTGGCCAGGCTTCCCCAGCTTCCGCCCGGCAGGTCGGTGTCGCCCAGCGCCTGCCCGAGACCCGTCGCGCTTGCCGCTGCCCAGGCATCACCGAACGGGGTGTAGAGCAGGCGCGAGGCGGCGATGGAGCGCACCCCGTCCAGCACCACCACCACGAAGCCGCCGGCGAGCACCCACACGCCGAGAAAGCGCAGCAGAAACCGTATCATGGGCCCTCATTCACGATCCGGATGCAGGGCGCGCCTCGCATCCCGCATCCGGTCTAGGCGAGCGCTGCCGGGCTGGCAAGCACGGACGAGCCGCGGTTCATCGCATGGCCTTCGTCGGGATGCCGACGGGCAGGTCTGCGGCCTGCGTCACCTCGCCGATCCGTGATGTTCCTTAGAGTTGATGTGAATCAAGGCTGTGCCTCGCACCTGCCCCGATGGTCCGACCGGACTTTGGAGACGCCCGCACTGCTTCGGCCGCCGGGCAGGTGGAGGGTTTTATGCGTCAATTGCCAACGGGCGCGGAGCCGGATCCCGTCAGGGTGCCTCGGCAGATCAGCAAGAGCCTCACCTTCGGCGAGGGCGGGCTGGTGGCGAGCCTCGTGCTGCTGGCGCTTGCCTCGCTCACGGTGGCCGCGGGGGCGGAGACGACGGCTTATGCCTTTCATGCCTGGCTGACCGTGCTCGCCAGCCTCGCGGCCGTCTTCGTGATCATCAGCCATCATGTGGAGCGGCCGGCGGCACTGCCCCCGCGCGAGGTGGATGGCCGGCCGAACTACAATTTCGGCCCGGTGAAGTTCGCCACGGTGGCGGCGGTCGTCTGGGGCATCGCCGGTTTCCTGGTCGGCGTGATCATTGCCTTCCAGCTCGCCTTCCCGGCGCTGAATTTCGATCTGCCCTGGACCGCCTTCGGCCGGCTGCGGCCGTTGCACACCTCGGCAGTGATCTTCGCCTTCGGTGGCAATGTGCTGATCGGCACCTCGTTCTATGTGGTGCAGCGCACCTGTCACGCCCGGCTGGCGGGCTATCTGGCGCCGTGGTTCGTGGTGCTCGGCTACAATTTCTTCATCGTCATCGCCGGCACCGGCTATCTGCTCGGCATCACCCAGGGCAAGGAATATGCCGAGCCCGAATGGTATGCCGATCTGTGGCTGACCGTGGTGTGGGTCACCTATCTGCTGGTGTTCCTCGGCACGATCTGGCGCCGCAGGGAGCCGCACATCTATGTGGCGAACTGGTTCTATCTCGCCTTCATCGTCACCATCGCCGTGCTGCATCTCGGCAACAATGCCAGCGTGCCGGTGTCGATCTATTCGCCCAAGTCCTACATCGTCTGGTCGGGCGTGCAGGATGCGATGGTGCAGTGGTGGTACGGCCACAACGCGGTTGGCTTCTTCCTCACCGCCGGCTTCCTCGCCATCATGTACTACTTCATTCCCAAGCGGGCTGACCGGCCGGTCTATTCCTACCGGCTGTCGATCGTGCATTTCTGGGCGCTGATCTTCATCTACATCTGGGCCGGCCCGCACCACCTGCACTACACCGCGCTGCCGGACTGGGCGCAGACACTCGGCATGACCTTCTCGGTCATCCTGTGGATGCCGAGCTGGGGCGGCATGATCAACGGCCTCATGACCCTGTCGGGTGCCTGGGACAAGCTGCGTACCGACCCGGTACTGCGCATGCTGGTTGTGTCGGTCGCCTTTTACGGCATGTCGACCTTCGAGGGTCCGCTCATGTCGGTGAAGGCGGTGAACTCGCTCAGCCACTACACTGACTGGACCATCGGCCATGTGCATTCCGGCGCGCTGGGCTGGGTCGCCTACATCTCCTTCGGTGCGCTCTACTGCCTGGTGCCGTGGCTGTGGAACAAGCGCGAGCTCTATTCGCTGAAGCTGGTCAACTGGCACTTCTGGATCTCGACGCTGGGTATCGTCTTCTACATCTCGGCAATGTGGGTGGCGGGCATCCTGCAAGGCCTGATGTGGCGCGCCTACACCTCGCTCGGCTTCCTCGAATACTCGTTCATCGAGACCGTCGAGGCGATGCACCCCTTCTATGTGATCCGCGCCATAGGCGGCGTGCTGTTCCTGATCGGCGCCCTGATCATGGCCTTCAACCTGTGGATGACCGTGCGTTCGCCCGACGTCGAGCCGATCGCCAGCCACGCCACCAGCCCTGCCCCCGATGCCGCTCTCGTGCCGGCCGAGTGAGGAGCGCCCGTCCATGGCAACCGCGACCAATTCCAAGCCGGCCCACACGCCGACGCTCTGGCAGAAACATGCCTTCCTGGAGAAGAACTCGATCTGGCTGATCATCGGCATCCTGCTGGTGATCTCGGTCGGCGGTCTCGTCGAGATCGTGCCGCTGTTCTACCTGAAGAGCACCATCGAGAAGGTTTCCGGCGTGCGTCCCTGGACGCCGCTGGAGCTTGCCGGGCGCAACATCTATGTCCGCGAGGGCTGCTACAACTGCCATTCGCAGATGATCCGCCCGCTGCGCGACGAGGTCGAACGCTACGGCCACTACTCGCTGGCGGCCGAGAGCATGTACGACCGGCCGTTCCAGTGGGGCTCCAAGCGCACCGGGCCGGACCTCGCCCGCGTCGGCGGCAAATATTCCGACGAGTGGCAGCGCCAGCATCTCGCCGATCCGCGCTCGGTGGTGCCGGGCTCGATCATGCCAGGCTATCCATTCCTCGCCGAGAGCCGGTTGGAAGCGGCCGATATCGGGCAGGACATGAAGGTGAACGCTCTCTACGGCGTTCCCTATACCGAGGAGATGATCGCCGCCGCCGCGGTCGACCTGCGCACCCAGGCGACCACCGACGCCGCCGACGCCGAGGCGCTGCAGCAGCGCTATCCCGGCGCACAGATCCGCGATTTCGACGGCAACCCGGCCTTCGTCTCCGAGGCCGATGCGCTGATCGCCTATCTGCAGGCGCTCGGCACCATGGTCGACTTCAAGCTGTACGACGACAAGGCCAACATCCGGTGAGGCACCGCACATGAATGAGACCTATCGCGCTCTCGCCGAATTCGCCCAGACCTGGGGCCTTCTCTACTTCGTCGCGCTGTTCGCCTGCGTCCTCGCCTACGCGCTGTCGCCCCGGCGCCGGCACGAGTTCGAGGAAGCCGCGCGCCTGCCTCTGAGCGAGGATTGATCATGGCCGACATGCATCGCCAAAACATCGACGCCGTCAGCGGCGTCCCCACCACCGGCCATGATTGGGATGGCATCCGCGAACTCAACAACCCGCTGCCGCGCTGGTGGCTGTGGACCTTCTATGCCTGCATCGCCTGGGCAGTGGTCTACTGGGTGCTGTTCCCGGCCTGGCCGCTGGTGACCGGCTACACTTATGGCCTGCTCGGGTGGAAGTCGCGCGAGGCGATCCAGAGCGACCTCGCCCAACTCAGGGGGCAGCGCGCGGCGTTTGCCGACAAGCTGGCGGCGGCCAGCCTGCCGGAGATCGAGCAGAATCCCGAATTGCTCGCCTTTGCCCGCGCGCAGGGCCGTGCCGCTTTCGGCGATAATTGCGCGCCCTGCCACGGGGCGGGCGCGGCCGGCACCAAGGGCTACCCGAATCTCAACGACGATGACTGGTTGTGGGGCGGCACGCTCGACCAGATCCACGCCACCATCCAGCACGGCGCCCGCTCCGCCGATGCGGACGCGCATGTCGGCGACATGCCGGCCTTCGGGCGTGACGGCATGCTGCCACGCCCGGATATCGGTGCCGTCGCGGATTATGTGCGGCACCTCGCCGGCCTCGCCCCGGCGCCTGGAGCGGATCTCGCCAAGGGTGGGGAAGTGTTCGCCGCCAATTGCGCCGCCTGCCACGGCGCCGAGGGCAAGGGCAACCAGGAACTGGGCGCGCCGAACCTCACCGACCCGATCTGGCTCTACGGTTCGGACCGCGCGACCATCATCCAGACCATCAGCAATGGCCGGGCCGGGCTCATGCCGGCATGGAAGGGGCGCCTCGACGACGGCACCCTCAAGGCCCTCACCGTCTATGTCCACACCCTGGGTGGCGGCCTGTAGCGCCGGCGAACGCGGCGGGACGTCCCGGCGATATCCCGCCGCATAAGCAATTTTCCCGCCCGTCATCGCCCGGATCAAAAGCGGCGGCGGTGGCCGGTACACAGAAGCGGCGGTGCCGGCAGATGGTTCCGCATGCCGGGGAATGAGATGAACGCCGCCACGCCGTCCGACACCGCATCATCCCTCGACGACGTTCCGCTTTACGAGGCGCGGCGCAAGATCTACCCGATCGCGGTGCGCGGTACCTTCCGGCGCATCAAGTGGACGCTGCTCGTCGTCACCCTCGGCATCTACTACCTGCTGCCCTTCGTGCGTTGGGACCGCGGGCCGGGCGCTCCCTCGCAGGCGGTGCTGGTCGATTTCCCCAACAGCCGCTTCTACTTCTTCTTCATCGAAATCTGGCCGCAGGAGATCTACTATCTCACCGGCCTGCTGATCCTCGCGGCGCTCGTGCTGTTCCTGATGAACGCGGTGGCCGGGCGTGTCTGGTGCGGCTATCTCTGCCCGCAGACGGTGTGGACCGACCTGTTTCAGGCCATCGAGCGCCTGGTCGAGGGCGATCCGCGCCAGCGCCGCGAGAAACTGAAGACCGCCTCGCCCACCCGTCGCGCCTTCGAGGCCGCTTCCAAGCACGTGCTCTGGCTGATGGTCGCCTGGTGGACCGGCGGCGCCTGGGTGCTCTATTTCGCCGATGCCCCCACCCTGGTGATGCAACTCCTCAAGGGCGAGGCGCCGGCCGTCGCCTATGTGTGGATCGGCATTCTCACCTTCACGACCTATGTGCTCGCCGGCCACATGCGCGAGCAGGTTTGTACCTATATGTGCCCTTGGCCGCGCATCCAGGCGGCGCTTACCGACGAGTACGCGCTCAACGTCACCTACCGCTATGATCGCGGCGAGCCGCGCGGCTCCCTGAAGAAGACCCAGGCGCTCAAGCTCCAGGGCTTGCCGGGTGGCGATTGCGTCGATTGCCGCCAATGCGTCTCGGCCTGTCCGACCGGGGTCGACATCCGCGACGGCTTGCAGCTTTCCTGCGTGCAGTGCGGCCTGTGCATCGACGCTTGCGATACGGTGATGAACAAGATCGGCCGTCCCACCGGCCTGATCGCCTATGACACCGAGATGAACGTGCAACGCCGCCAGCGTGGCGAGGCGCCGATCTACCGGATCCTGCGCCCTCGCACGGTGCTCTATACCGCGCTGATCGTGCTGATCGGCGGTCTGATGGCCGTGGTGCTGGCGACCCGTGATTCGGAGGGGCTGGCGGTGATCCACGACCGCAACCCCCTGTTCGTGCAATTGTCCGATGGCTCGATCCGCAATGGCTACACGCTGCGGCTCGTCAACAAGCAGCTGGTGCCGCGCCGTTTCGCCATCGCCGTCGAGGGCGTGCCCGAGGCGCGGCTGGAAGTGGTGGGCGAGGCAGCATCCGCCAGCAGCGATCCGGTGGTTTCCGTCGGTCCGGATCAGACCCACGAGATCCGTGTGCTCGTTTCCACCGCAGCCCGGCTGCCGGCGAACGCATCGCTCGGGCTTGTCTTCCATCTCACCGACGTGGCGGGCGGCGAGACGGTGTCGGTTGCCGATCATTTCAAGGGACCCTGAGCCATGATGCATCCGCTTGCCTCCGCGCCGAATGCATCGGCTGCCGGCCGCCCGCTCACCGGCCGGATGGTGCTCGCCTGCTTCGTCGGCTTCTTCGGCGTGGTGTTCCTCGCCAATTTCATTCTGGTCCGCGCGGCGCTTTCCAGCTTCGGTGGAGTGGAGACCGAGAGCTCCTACAAGGCCGGCCTCGCCTTCGCCCGGGAGGCCGACGCCGCCGCCCGGCAGGAGGCGCTGCACTGGCAGGTCGCGGCTCATGTGGCGGACGGCGTTTTCGAGGCGAGCGCCCGCGACGCTGCCGACCAGCCGCTGCCCGATCTCGCCATTGCTGCGGTGTTGCATCATCCGACCGACCGCCGGCTGGATATCGTCATCGACGCGGAACCGGCCGGCCCAGGCGTATGGAGGGCTGCTCCTGCCGTGCCTCCCGGCCAGTGGGCACTGATGATCGATCTGTCGCGCCACGGTGAGCGGCAGTTCCGTTCGCAGAACCGGGTATGGACGAGGTAGCGACATGACCACCGGCCAAGCCAGCATCGGTGACGTCTTCGACCTGTCGGCCGGGGCGCCGGCCGCATCCTCGGCAACGGCGCCGGCGCACGACCTGTCGCTCTATCTGCGCCAGGAAGCGGATGGGCGGATGGCGATGGACTTCGCTATCGAGGGCATCGATTGCGCCGCTTGCATTGACGAGATCGAGGATGCGGTGGAGGGGCTCCCCGGTATTGCCGAGGCGCGGCTGAATTACACCAGCCATCGTCTCGCAGTGGCATGGCGTGCCGCCGCCGATCCCGCGGCGGTGTTCGCCGCGCTCACCGGCATCGGCTACAAAGCCTATCCGTTCGGGGCCGACACGGCGGAGCAGATCGAGCGCAACATCGCCCGTCATCTGTTGCGCTGCCTCGCGGTGGCCGGCTTCGCCGCGATGAACATCATGCTGCTGTCGGTGTCGGTGTGGTCGGGCAACGTCTCCGACATCGACCCCGAGACCCGCGATCTGTTCCACTGGCTCTCGGCGCTGATCGCGCTGCCGGCCTGTGCCTATGCCGGCCAGCCGTTCTTCCACAGCGCCCTGCGCGCCCTGCGCAACCGTGCGCTCAATATGGATGTCCCGATCACACTCGGCGTCATGTTGGCGCTGGGTGTGTCGGTCTACGAGACGCTGCACCATGCTGAGCATGCCTATTTCGACTCGGCTGTGATGCTGCTGTTCTTCTTGTTGACCGGGCGCTATCTCGACCATGCCATGCGCCGCAAAACCCGCATCGAGGCTTCCAACCTCGCGGCGCTCAAGGCGGAGACGGCCAACCGGCTCGATGCCGCCGGCGGCATCACGCTGGTGCCGGCCGCGGCGGTGAAGCCGGGTGATCTCCTGCTGGTACGCGCCGGCGAGAGGGTGCCGGTGGACGGCTTCGTGGTCTCCGGCCGCGCGGCGGTGGATGAGAGCCTGGTCACCGGAGAGACGCTGCCGCGCGATGCCGCGGCGGGAGCAACGGTGCATGCCGGCGCCCTCATTCATTATGGCGTGCTCTATCTGCGCACCACGGCAGTCGGCGAAGACACCTTTCTCGTCGAGGTGGAGCGACTGCTGGAACGGGCATCCACCGAGCGCAATCGCTATGTCCGCCTCGCCGATCGTGCCGCCCGGCTCTATGCGCCGATGGTGCATGCCACGGCGCTGCTGTCGCTGGTCGGCTGGCTCCTTGCCGGAGCTTCGCTGCATCATGCGGTGCTGATCGCGGTGGCGGTGCTGATCATCACCTGCCCCTGCGCGCTGGCGCTCGCGGTGCCGGCGGTGCAGGTCGTCGCCTCCGGCACGCTGATGCGTGCCGGGGTGCTGATCAATGCCGGCGACGCCTTCGAGCGGCTGGCGGAGATCGACACGGTGGTGTTCGACAAGACCGGCACGCTCACCACCCCCGAGCCGCACCTGGCCAATGCCGACGTGCTCTCACCGGCGCAGCTGGAGATCGCCGGTCGGCTGGCGGCCGGCAGCACGCATCCGCTCGCCTGCGCGGTGGCCGCCGCAGTGCCTGGAGCCACCCCCTATCCCGAGACGCGCGAAGTCGCCGGTTCCGGCGTCGAGGTGGAAGTGGACGGCGTGCTCGCCCGGCTCGGCAGCCCGGAGTTCTGCGGCTGCCATGATTTGCCGGTGGAGGACGCGGTTGCCGACGCCTCCCTCGTCGCCCTGCGCGTGGGCGAGGAGCGGGCACTGTTGGTGGTCCGCCAGACGCTGCGAACGGATGCGGTGGAGGTCATGCGGCGGCTGCGCGTCATGGGCAAATCCCTGGTCATCGTCTCCGGCGACCGGCCGGCGGCGGTGATGCCGGTGGCCGAGGTGCTCGGCATCGCGGAATGGCAGGGCGAGGCGACGCCGGCCGACAAGATCGCGACGCTGGAGCGGCTGACGGCGCGCGGCCGGCGGGTGCTGATGGTCGGCGACGGCATCAACGACGCCCCCTCACTTGCCGCCGCTCATGTCTCGATGTCGCCGATCGCCGCCGCCGACGTCACGCGGGCTCAGGCGGACCTGGTGTTTCTTGGCGACAGGCTGGCACCGGTGGTGGCGGCCATCGCGGTGGCGGCCAGCGCGCGACAATTGATGCGCGAGAACCTGATCATCGCCGTCATCTACAATCTGTTCGCCGTGCCGCTGGCCATCGCCGGCTTCGTCACTCCGCTGGTGGCGGCGGTGGCGATGTCCGGCTCCTCGGTCATCGTCACGCTGAACGCCCTACGCGCCCGGCTGCATAGCGCTGAAAGGGAGGCAAACGCATGAGCGTGCTCATCTATCTCCTGCCCCTGGCGCTGGGCCTCGGGCTCACCGCCTTGGGAGCCTTCATGTGGACCTTGCGCTCCGGTCAATATGACGACCTGGAGGGTGCCGCGGTGCGCGTGCTCAGCGATGACGACCTGAAGCGGCGATGAGAGCGTGACCATGGGCGTGGAGAGCTTCGGCGCCGACATGGCGGAAATTCGTGCCGGACGGCTCGGCTGTGCTTGCCCGGAAGACGCTGCCCGGCTGCTGCGCCGCGTGCCGGGCGAAGCGAGGCTCGCCGCAGGCTTCGCGCTGGTGGTGCTGGCGCAAGCGCTGACCATCGGCGTGCTGCCGCTCGCCGGGGCGATGCTGGCGGATGACCCGCGACTTGCGGCGTTGCCGCTGGCGGCACTCATCTGCGGGGCGGCAGCGGCGAGCGTGCCGGCTGCTTTCTTGCTGGGCTCCTTCGGTCGCCGGGCCGGGTTCGCGCTCGGCGCCAGCCTCGGCGTCGCCGGCGGGCTGATCGGCGCCCACGGCATCCATGCGGCGTCCTTCCGCGAGCTGGTTGTCGGCTGCGTCTGGCTTGGAGCGGCACAAGGCTTCGGCATGTTCTACCGCCACGCTGCCGCCTTCGGTGCCGGAGCGGGCATGCGCGGCGCCGCGGTCGGCAGATTGCTTGCCGCCGGAGCGCTGGCGGGATTGATCAGTCCCGTGCTGGCGGGCGCGGTTGAGGCGCTGTTCGTACCGTTCATCTTTGTCGGCACGCTGCTCGCCGCTACGCTCGCCCAGCTTGGCGTGCTGCTCTTCGCCGTATCGCTTCCTGCTGCGCGCTTCGCCCATGCCGACGATGGCGTGGGAGCGGGCCAGCACAAGGCGCTTGGCTGGCAGGCGATTGCCGGGCCGACGCTGATCGCCGTGCTCGCCTGGGGTGCCATGAGCGCCGGCATGTCCAGCGCGCCGCTCGGTCTCATAGCTTGCGGCGTGGGTGCCCCAGCAGTGACCGGTTTTGTCGCCTGGCATGTGGTTGCGATGTACGCACCCGCCCTGGTGGGCGGCAGGCTGGCCGAGCATATCGGCGCCGGCCGCCTCGCCCTAGCGGGGCTGGCGCTGGCCTTCGGCAGCCTCGCCGCCGTCCGCCTTGCCGAGGGAGCCGGCGGCCTCGCCTTGGCCTTCATGGGCGTCGGAGCCGGCTGGTCGCTGACCAGCCTCGGCGCGACGCTGGTCTTGCATGCCCGTGGCCGAGCCACGCGTGCGCAACTCGCCGTGCATGACGGCGTGATCCTGCTCGGCGCCCTGGCCGGCGTCCTCCTCGGCGCGATGTGAAAATCGCGGCGCAATCGCCGATTGACGCAACGGCTTCCATTTTGTAAGTGATCGTTCACTAACAAAATGGAGGGAGCGCTGATGTTCACGCGGCTGATGATGGCACGGCGTTTCGCGCCGTTGTTCTGGGCCCAGTTTTTCAGCGCCTTCAACGACAATTTCGTGAAGAACGCCCTCGCTCTGCTAATCCTTTACGGGCTTGGCGAAACCCATGGCGGCGCCCTCGTCACCGCCGCCGGCGGCGTGTTCATCCTGCCCTTCTTCCTGCTTTCCGCGCTCGGCGGCCAGCTGGCCGACCGCTATGACAAGGCGCTGGTGGCGCGCCGGCTGAAATTCGCCGAGATCTGGATCATCCTCGTGGCGGTGATCGGCTTCGTGCTGCAGTCCCTGCCGCTGCTCTTTGTCGGTCTGTTCTTCATGGGTGCGCTCAGCGCGCTGTTCGGCCCGGTGAAATACGGCATCCTGCCGGATCACCTCGCCAAGGAGGAACTGGTCTCCGGCAATGCGCTGATCGAGATGGCAACCTTCATCGCCATCCTTGCCGGCACCGTGGGGGGTGCCATAGCCATCACTCATACGGGGGAATGGTCGGTCGCCGTCTTCACTTTCGTGGTGACGGTTTTCACTTGGCTCGCCGCCCGCCTCATTCCGCCGACCGGCGCTGCGGCGCCGGATCTCCGGATCGACACCAACATCCTGCGCGCCACCGTTCAATTGCTCGGGGAACTCAGAACCCGCCGCACGGTGTGGGTGGGTGCGCTAATCGTTAGCTGGTTCTGGCTAATCGGCGCGGTTGTGCTGTCCCTGCTGCCGACGATGGTGCAGGAGAATATCGGTGGCGACCAGAGCGTCGTCACCCTGTTCCTGATGCTGTTCACCGTGGGCGTCGCCATCGGCTCCATCCTGGCGGCCAAGCTGTCGGAAGGGCACATATTGCTGGCGCTGGTGCCGCTCTCCGGCGTCACGCTCGGCATTTTCGCGCTGCTCATCGCCTGGGGCATCGCCGGGGAGCCGACCCCGGCGGCGCTGATGGGCTGGCGGGAATTCCTCGCCACCGCCTCCGGCCCTTGGATCGCCCTGGCGCTCACCGGGCTCGCGGCCTCGGGAGGTGCCTTCGTGGTGCCGACCTTCGCCTATGTGCAGAGTGAGGCGCCGGAGGACCAGCGGGCCCGGGTGATTGCCGCCAACAATGTGCTCAACGCCGCCTTCATGACCGCAGCGGCGGTCGTGGTCGCGCTGCTGCAATTCGCCGGCGCCGGCGTGCCGCTGCTGATGGCGTTGGTCGGGATTTCCACGCTGCTGGTCGCGGTCGGGGTGGGGCGCGCCTTCCAGGGCCATGTGCTGCGGGACCTGATCCGCGTCATCTTCCGGGTGCTGTTCCGCGTCGAGGTCTCCGGGGCCGAGCATCTACGCGCCAATGGCCAGCGCACCGTGGTGGCGATCAACCATGTGAGCTTCCTCGACGCGCCGCTGATCATGGCGCTGCTCGACAATGATCCGATCTTTGCAGTCGATGCCGGCATCGCCCAGAAGTGGTGGGTCAAGCCATTCCTCGAGCTGGTGCGTGCGTTCCCGCTCGACCCGACCCGGCCGCTGGCCACCCGCGACCTCATCCGCCTGGTGCAGCAGGGCGAAACGCTGGTGATCTTCCCCGAGGGCCGCATCACCGTGACCGGCTCGATCATGAAGATCTATGACGGCTCGGCGTTGGTCGCCGACAAGTCGGACGCGCAGATCGTCCCCGTACGCATCGAGGGGCTGGAGCAAACCCCCTTCTCGCGCCTCACCGCGGACCAGACCCGCAAGCGCTGGTTTCCCAAAGTGCGCGTCACCATCCTGCCGCCGCGCCGCCTGAAAGTGGATCCCGAGCTTTTCGGCCGCAAGCGGCGTCGCGCGGCCGGCGCCGGCCTCTACGACGTGATGAGCGACCTGGTGTTCGAGACCAGCCATACCGGCACGACGCTCTACGAGGCGGTGGAGGCGACGGCAGATCGCCTCGGCCGCGGGCGGCTGATCGTCGAGGATCCGCTGGGCACTCAGCTCACCTATCGCAAGCTGTTCCTCGGCGCCAAGATACTCGGCGCCAAGCTTGCGGCGCTGACCGGGCCGGGCGAGACCGTGGGCGTGCTGCTGCCGAATGCCGCCGGCATCGCCGTGGTGCTGCTCGGCCTGCACCGCCATGGCCGTGTTCCGGCCATGCTCAACTACACGGCCGGCGCCGCCAATCTCGTTTCCGCCTGCAAGACGGCGAAGCTGACCACCGTCGTCTCCTCCAGGACCTTCATCGAGAAGGCGCGGCTGGAGCCGGAACTCGCCGAACTCGCCAAGCATGTGCGGATCGTGATGACGGAGGACGTGCGCGCGGGCATCACGTCGTTCGACAAGCTGAAGGGCTTCCTGCCGGCGCGCCTGCCGGTGAAGATGGACCCGGATGGCCCTGCCTTCATCCTGTTCACATCAGGGTCCGAGGGTGTGCCGAAGGGTGTGGTGCTAAGTCATCGCAACATGCTGGCCAATGTGGCGCAGGTGGCGGCGCGCATCGACTTCTCGCCGGCCGACATCATCTTCAACGTGCTACCGGTGTTCCATTCCTTCGGCCTGCTTGGCGGGCTGGTACTGCCCATCGTTTCCGGCACCAAGACCTATCTCTATCCCTCGCCGCTGCACTACCGGATCATCCCCGAGCTGGTCTACGCCACCAATGCCACCGCCATCTTCGGCACCGATACCTTCCTTTCCGGCTATGCTCGCACGGCCAATCCCTATGATTTCCGTTCGCTGCGCTTCGTGGTTGCCGGCGCCGAGCCGGTGAAGGCGGAGACCCGGCGGGTCTGGATGGAGCGCTTTGGCCACCGCATCCTCGAGGGCTACGGCGTGACGGAGTGCTCGCCCGTGGTGGCGGTGAATACGCCGATGTTCAATAAGGCGGGCACCGTCGGGCGTATCCTGCCGGGCATAAGTTACCGTCTCGAAGCCGTGACCGGCATCGAAGATGGCGGCCGGCTTCACGTAAAGGGCCCGAACATCATGCTCGGCTATCTGCGTGCCGAGGCGCCGGGCGAGATGCAGCCGCCGGAGGGCGGCTGGTACGACACCGGCGACATCGTCGCCGTCGACGATGAGGGCTTCGTCGCCATTCGCGGCCGGGCCAAGCGCTTTGCCAAGGTCGCCGGCGAGATGGTCTCGCTGGCAGCCGTCGATGCGATGGTGGCGGCGCTGCGGCCGGATGCCGAACATGTCGCGGTCGCCATCCCCGATGCGAGAAAAGGCGAGCGTATTCTGTTGCTTACCACCGCCACCGACCTCACACGCGCTGCCTTGCAGGCGCATGGACGCGAGCTTGGTACCACCGAGTTGATGATCCCGGCCGAGGTGTTGCCGATGGACAGCCTACCGCTGCTCGGCTCCGGCAAGGTCGATTTCATGGCGGCCCGGAACAAGGCGCTCGAGGCCGTGGCGGCGCGCAGTGTCGCCCCGCGTAGCGGCGAGGCCTGATGGTGCCGCCCATCGCCACCTCCGACCGTCGCGGTCGCGACGGCACGCGCACCCGCGCGCGGATCGAGGAAGCCGCGCTTCGGCTGTTCGCGGCGCGCGGAGTGGCGGGCACCTCGGTGCGGGAAATCGCCGAGGCGGTGGGGGTGTCGGAGGGCGCGCTGTACCGCCATTTCGCCTCCAAGGAAGAACTGGCACGCGCACTCTTTCTTGATCGCTACGCCAGCTTGGCGCAGTCGATTCGTGATATGGCTCAGCGACATACGGATCTGTCGTCACGCCTGCGGGCGGTGATCGACTTCGGCTGCCGACTGTTCGACGAGGAACCGGCGCTGTTCGCCTATCTCCTTATCAGCCAGCACGATCATCTCGCCCATGTGCCGGACGATTGCGAGCACAACGCCGTTGCAGCGCTGGCCGAACTGCTGGCCGGGAGCGTCGATGACGGCTTCGAGCTGCCACAGCCGCCGGCAATGGCGGCAGCCATGGCTCTCGGGGCGCTGGTGCAGCCGGCGGTGTTCGCGCTCTATGGCCGGCTTGACGGCCCGCTGTCGCGCCATGCGCCGACCATCACCGATGGCGTGCTCCGGCTTCTGCGGGCACCGGCCCCGCGGGGAGCTGAGAGGTCAAAAGACCTCGATAATTCAATTGGCTAGAACAGCTTCAGTCCGGGCGGGATCGGCAGTCCGGCGGTGAGTGCCTGGGTGCGCTCCTGGATCAGCCTTTCGCCCTTGACCCGCGCGTCACCATGAGCGGCGACGATCAAATCCTCAAGGATTTCAGCCTCTTCCGCCTTGAGCAGGCTGGGATCGATGGTGATTCCCTTCAGGGCGCCCTTGGCGCTCATGCGCACCATCACCATGCCGCCGCCGGAAGCGCCCTCGACCTCGATGGCGTCGAGCTCGGCCTGCATCTGCTCCATGCGGGCCTGCATTTCCTTCACCTTGGACATCATGCCGAGCAGGTCTTTCATGCGGGGTTCCTTACCTCAGAATTCGATTTCATCATCCGGGCCCGGGCCGTCGTCTCGCGCGGCCATCAGGTCTGAATCGCTCGTATAATCAATCTCTTGCGGGACCTCGACCGTGGTGCGCACATCCACGATCTTTGCGCCGGGGAAGCGGGACAGCACCGCTTCCACCAACGGGTTGGCCTGCACGTCGGTGAGCAGGGTCTCGCGGGCGGATTTCGCTTTCTCCGCAACGGTTTGCTCGCCTTCCTCGCGCGAGATCGCCACTAGCCAGCGCCGGCCCGTCCAGTCGCTGAGCTTGTTCTGCAGCTCGGTGAGCAAGCCGGGGCCGGCCTCGGCGGTGAGGGCGATCTCCAGCCTGCCATCCTCGAAGGCGACGGGCCGGACGTGATTCTCCAATGAAAACTTGAGCTTAAGGTCACGGCGGGCGGAGGCCAGCGCCACCAGATCGGCCATGGTCTCGATGCGGATGCCCGGCGCCGCTTCCGCCGGCCGTTCGACCGGGCGCGGGGTTTCGGTGCGGCTGGCGAGCGCCAGATGCGAGGCCGGTGCGGTGTACGGTGCGGCCGATGGCGCGGCGCTGGCGACCGGTGAGGCCAACTGCTTCGAAATTGCGGCCGATTGCACCGCCGCGGCGGTTGCCGGGCCGGACGTGCGGGCCAGCGGACCGGGCGTGGAACCGCCCATGCGGGGAGCCGGAACGTCGCCGCCCCCGCCCGGAGCCCCCTCGGTATCGCGCAGCTTGCGCAGCGCCTCGTCAGGGGTCGGCAGGTCGCTGGCATAGGCGAGGCGCACCAGCGCCATCTCCGCCGCCTGCATCGGCTTGGCTGCCTGCTGCACCTCGGCAAGGCCCTTGGTGAGCATCTGCCAGGCGCGGGCCAGTACCCGCATCGACAGCGCCTCGGCGAGGGCGCGGCCGCGCACCCGCTCGGCCTCCACCAGCGCCGCGTCCTCGGCGGCCTGCGGCAGGATCTTCAGCCGGGTGACCAGATGGGTGAACTCGGCGAGATCGGCGATCACCACCGCCGGGTCGGCGCCGGTGTCGTATTGCTCGCGCAGCTCGACGAGGGCGCTGCCGATGTCGCCCCTCATCAGCGCCTCGAACAGATCGATGATCCGGCCGCGATCGGCGAGGCCCAGCAGCGAGCGCACCTGCTCGGCATGCACCGTCCCGCTGCCATGCGCGATGGCCTGGTCGAGCAGCGAGAGCGAATCGCGCACCGAGCCCTCGGCCGCGCGGGCGACAAGGCTGAGCGCCTCGGCATCGATGGTGACGCCCTCCGTCGCGCAGATGCCGCGCAGATGGCTCGCCAGCACGCCACTGTCGATGCGGCGCAGATCGAAGCGCTGGCAGCGCGAGAGCACGGTCACCGGCACCTTGCGGATCTCGGTGGTGGCAAAGACGAACTTCACATGCTCCGGCGGCTCTTCCAGCGTCTTCAGCAGGCCGTTGAAGGCCGCGTTGGAGAGCATGTGCACTTCGTCGATGATGAAGACGCGGTAGCGCGCCAGCGCCGGCCGGTAGCGGGTCGCCTCGATGATCTCGCGCACGTCGCCGATGCCGGTATTGGAGGCGGCGTCCATCTCCTGCACGTCGACATGGCGCGATTCGATGATGTCGCGGCAATGGCGGCCGAGCGCGGGCATGTCGAGCGTCGGCACGCCGCCGCCCGGCGGGGCGTCCATCGGCTCGTAATTCAGGGCGCGGGCGAGGATGCGGGCGGTGGTGGTCTTGCCCACCCCGCGCACGCCAGTGAGGATATAGGCCTGCGCGATGCGCCCGGAGGCGAAGGCGTTGCGCAGGGTGCGCACCATCGGCTCCTGCCCGATCAGATCGGCAAAGGTCTGTGGCCGGTATTTGCGCGCCAGCACGCGATAGGGCGTCGCCGCCGCTCCCGATCGGGCGGCAGCCGGCGGCGTCCCGGCAATCAGGCTCGGCATGTCGTCGGAAGTATCGGGCGTGTCGGCGCTCATGGTCCCTTCCATGGTCCCTACATAGCATCGCGAGATGGCATCGAGGCAACCGGCGGGCGAAAGGGTGGGGAAAAATCGCCGCGGCAAGGCATCGGAGCGAGGCATCGGGGTCGCGCAGCGCGGCCAGGCACCGGGGCCAGGCGGATGCGTCGGCGCTCAGCCGCCGATCGACTGCCGGCGTGGCAGCCGCCACAGCGCCCAGGCGGCGAGAAGCGCGACCGCCGCGATGCCGGAAACCACGACGCCGTCGAAAAAGGTTTCATGCGGCAGGCGGGATATCGCCGCCATTGCCGTCAGCAGCACCACGGCAACGCCGCCGCGTGCGGCACGCTACCGGCCGGCGGGCGGATTCTCGGCCATCGCCGGCGCTCCGGGCAACAGGAAAGGGTGGGAGGCTGACATGCGACCCGAGACGGGCTCGTTGGGGCTGCTTCCTTCCGGACCTGACCCGGTTGGCGAGTGGCTCGTCCACCGCCAACCTCCCGCCGCCTATATCGGGCAGATGGAGCGGGGATGCAAGGGGGAAGCGAGCCAGCGATGCGTCAAGGCGCGAGGGATCGGCAGCAGGATATGTTCGGCGGAACGAAACACAATCAATGCCTACTCAAAGGTAAAATGGGGTGAATGCGGAACCATTGGTGAAAAGGGAAATTGTATCGTCACGAAATGGCTTCGAAATTCACTGTCGAGGAGACGATCATGCGCAAGATATTTTCCATTGCCGCTGCCGGTGTTCTGCTCGCGAGTTCGCCGATGCTTGTTGCTCCCATCGCCGCCCAGGCGCAAGGCTTCAATATCGAAGTCGGCCCCGGCGGTGTGCGCACCGTGCCCAATGAGCCCCGCTATCGCTATGACGACCGCGGCCCGCGCCGCATGGGGTGTAGCCAGCGGGAGGCGCGGGCCGCAGCCCGCGAGGAGGGCCTGCGTGGTGCCGAGGTGGTGCGGGTGACGGATCGTTCGATCACGGTCGAAGGCATGAGCCGTCGCGGCCCGGAACGTATTCGTTTCGCCAATGCGCCGGGTTGCCCGACCATCTGACCTCGGCCGCCGATACCTGGCATTTCCAATGACAAGCCCGCCGTGGGAGACCGCGGCGGGTTTTCGCCGATCGATGGGATACCTGCACCGCTCGCGGGCACTCGTGTCGTTCGCCTGCCATCGAGCGGCGAGCCCGACTTCTTGCGCTCAGCCCGCGAAGCGGTCCGTCGCCCGGATCAGCCGGTCGAGTATCCCCGGCTCGATATAGGCGTGCCCGGCGCCCTCGATGAGGTGGAACTCGGCTTCCGGCCATGCCTTGTGTAGCAGCCAGGCATATTTCGCCGGGCAGGGCATGTCGTAGCGGCCATGCACGATGACGCCGGGAATGCCGGCGAGCCTGGGAGCGTCGCGCAGCAGCTGGCCTTCCTCCAGCCAGGAATCGTGGAAGAAATAGTGGTTCTCAACCCGCGCGAAGGCCAGCGCGTAATGGCCGTCATGATAGGGCGCGGTGAGCTCCGGATTGGGCAGCAGGGTAATGGTTTCGCCCTCCCAGATCGTCCACGCCTTGGCGGCTTCCAGCTTCCTCGTCTCGTCGTCGCCGGTGAGCAAAGCGCGATAGGCGCGCACCGGATCGGCCCGCTCGGCCTCGGTCCTCAAGGGGGTGAGGAATCGCTCCCATTTGTCCGGGAACATCTCCGACACGCCGAAGCGGTAATACCAGTCGATCTCGGCGCGGGTCATGGTGTAGATGCCGCGCAGGATCAGCGCCGAGACCCGCTCCGGGTGGGTTTCGGCATAGGCGAGCGCCAGCGTCGAGCCCCAGGAGCCGCCGAACACCAGCCACTGCTCATGGCCGAATGTCTCCCGCAGCCGCTCGATATCGGCGACGAGGTCCCAGGTGGTGTTGGCCTCCAGCGCGGCATATGGGGTGGAGCGGCCGCAGCCGCGCTGGTCGAACAGGATCACGTCGTAGCGCGCGGGGTCGAACAGCCGGCGGTGGCTCTCGCTGATGCCGGCGCCCGGCCCGCCATGCAGGAACACCGCCGGCTTGGCGCCCGGCGTGCCGACGCGTTCGTAATAGAGCGAATGGCCGTCGCCGACATCGAGCCGGCCGGTCTCATAGGGTTCGATGGCGGGGTAGAGGCTGCGGAGCTCGGTCATGATGCGATCTGCAATGGAGGACGGGGCAGGCGCGCGGTGGTCACTCAGGCGCCTGGACGGCGAGGGGCTGGGCGGCCGGCCGAGGAGGAGACCGGTGCCGTCGCCCGCGCCGGGGCAAGCGCGGCGGCGAGAAACGGGAAGGGGCGAAGCGGCATCGGCATCTCCACTGTCGAGGGCGCCATGAAGACCGCTGCCGCGTGTCTTATCAAGCCGGAAAGTCGGCGGGCGGACCGGCTCGCCGGGCCGCCGCGCGATTGCCGCTGCCTTCCGCCGCCCGGCTCGGCTATAGGTGGCCGACGAGCCGACCCGCAGGGAGATGAGACGTGACGACACCGGAAACCGCCGGCACCGATGCCGGCCGCGAGCCCTTCGCCCTCGACGCGCGCCTGGCGGCCGACACCTTTCCCGTTGCCGAACTGCGGCGCAGCACGCTGCTGCTGATGAACGACGCCCGCTACCCCTGGCTGATCCTGGTGCCGCGCATTGCCGGCGCCACCGAGCTGATCGACCTCGACCCGGCGACCCGCGCCTCGGTGATGCACGAGCTCGACGCGGTGGCGCGGGCGCTGAAGACGCAGACCGGCTGCGACAAGCTGAACGTGGCGGCGCTGGGCAATATGGTGCGGCAGCTGCACATCCATGTCATCGCCCGCTTCGAGACCGACACCGCCTGGCCGAACCCGGTCTGGGGGCGCGGCGCGCCGGTGCCCTATGCCTGGGCCGCGGCGCAGGACCTGATCGAGCCGCTCAAGGCGGCGCTGGAGGATCTGGCGTGAGCGTGAGCGATTTCGATGCCGCCGGGCTCGGGGAGTGGCCGGCTCTCGGCTACAGCGCCTTCCGGCTCGACCGGGCCAGCGACCGGCGCGCGCGCATGCCGGAATTCCTCGCCGACCCGCGGGCGCAGGCCTGCCTGATCGCCGGCGAGACGGTGGTGCTGGCCAGGGCCGGCGAGGGGGAGCAGCGGGCCCTCATGCCGTTCGCCGAGGCGGTGGCGCTGGGCGGGCGCACCGGCGAAGCCTGCCTGCTCGGCCTCGATGGCGAGGTGCCGCACATCGTGCTGCCGCTGCACGCCGCATCGGCAGCGGTGCTGGCCGAGCGGGAGGAGTTCCTGCTCACCGACCTGCGCTCGATCGCCGTGCAGGGGCTGGTGTCGCCGCCGGAGCTCGCCGAGCTCGCCTGCGCCAAGGCGATGCTCGCCTGGCATGCCCGGCGCAGCTTCTGCTCCAATTGCGGCACCCGGCTCACCGTCGGCGAGGCGGGGTGGCGGCGGGAATGCCCGCATTGCGGCGCGCAGCATTTCCCGCGTACCGACCCGGTGGTGATCATGCTGACCATCGACGGCGAGGAATGCCTGCTCGGCCGCTCCGCCCGCTTCGCGCCGGGCGTGTGGTCGTGCCTCGCCGGCTTCGTTGAGCCGGGCGAGACCTTCGAGGAGGCGGCGCGGCGCGAGACCCTCGAGGAGGCCGGCATCCGCACCGGGGCGGCGCGCTATCTGTGCTCGCAGCCCTGGCCGTTCCCGATGTCGGTGATGATCGGCTTCCACCTTCAGGCGGCCAGCCGGGAGATCCGCATCGACGATGTCGAGCTGGAGGGCGCGCGCTGGTTCCACCGCGACGAGGCCCGGCTGCTGCTGACCCGCACCCACCCGGACGGGCTGGTGGCGCCGCCGCCGATGGCGATCGCGCATCATTTGCTTCGCGCCTTCGTCGAGGGACGCGACCCGCCGGCGGGATGAACCCGCCGCACGGTAGAGCCCGGCCTTAGCAAGTCAACGCTTGGCCAATGCCGCCTTTTCGATGCTCTTGGCGAAGAGTGGCGTCTCGCCCTGATTGTGCACCGACGACGCCTTCTGGCGAGCGGCGGCGGCCTCCTCGAAGGCGATGCCGTGCTCCTTGATGAACGCGTCGAAGGCATCGGTGGCGCGGGCGGTGACGCTGTTGCGGTATTCGACGCGGCCGTCTTCCAGCTGCCGGGCGGACAGCTCCCAGGTCACTTCCGAGGTGGTGCGGCCCTGGGCGCCGAAGACGTCGGTGATCGAGACGAGCTTCAGATCGTGCGGATCGGCGTGGTGCTCGACATAGTTCTGCACCAAGAGCGCGCCGCCGATGCGCTCCACATTGATCGACATGCGGGTGCCGTCATCGGCGAAGGTCGCGCCGCAGGCAATGTGATCCGGCGAGCAGCGCTTGTATTCGGCGGTCGGCAGCGCATAGAGCCATGCGGGGATGTCGATCTTCTCGAACGGCGCGTCGATGATCGCGGTGAAGGACGACTGCGAAAGAATGGCTCCGGCCATGATCCTGCTCCTGCTTGGGTCCGCCTTTCGGACCGCCGGGAGCGTCTCATTGCAGTGCGGCATGCACCATCAGACGCCGGTTTTGCCGAAGCCATCCAAAGGTTTGCCGGCCGTGATCTTCGTCTGGTCGGCGCTCGCCCCTCGCGCGTCAGCCTTCCCGTACCCACGGCCGGAAATGCTTGGACAGCTTCAGGCCCTGCGCCTGGTAGTTGGAGCCGAGGCCCTCGCCATAGAGCGAGCGCGGCGTCTCCAGCATGCGCTCATAGACGAGGCGGCCGACGATCTGGCCGTCTTCCAGGATGAACGGCACCTCGCGCGAGCGCACTTCCAGCACCGCGCGGGCCCCACGATGCGGACTGTTTTGCCCGCCGGCCGCCGCATGGCCGAAGCCGGGATCGAAGAAGCCGGCGTAGTGCACGCGGAACTCGCCGACCAGCGGGTCGAACGGCACCATCTCCGCGGCGAAGCCGGGCGGCACATGCACGGCTTCCTTGGAGGCGAGGATGTAGAAGGCGTCGGGGTCGAGCACCAGTTCGCGCCGGCCGCGCGTCACCAGCGGCTCCCAATAATCGTCGACATCGCAGGCGGCGCGCTTGTCGATGTCGATCAGCCCGGTGTGGCGCTTGGCCCGGAAGCCGAGCAGCCCGCCGAAGCCGGCGCCCGACAGGTCGACACTGACCGCGATGCCGCCGCCGGCGACGTCCGGCTGCGGGGTATCGACCAGGCGCTCGGCGGCATTGAGCGCCGAGGTCTCCGCCTCGCCGAGGCGGGCGTCGCCGCGGCGGAAGCGGATCTGCGACAGCCGCGAACCCTTGCGCGCGAGGATCGGAAAGGTGCGGGGGCTGATCTCCAGATAGAGCTTGCCCTGATAGCCGGCGGGGATGACGTCGAAGGAGCGGGCACGGTCGGCGATGACGCGGGTGAACACGTCGAGCCGGCCGGTGGAGCTCTTCGGATTGGTGGAGGCGGCGATGCCGGCCGGCAGGGCGAGGGCTTCCTGCAGCTCGACCAGATAGACGCAGCCGGTCTCCAGCACCTCGCCGGTGGCGAGATCGAGCTTGTGCAGGGCGAGCTGCTTCAGCCGGTCGGCGACATCGGCATCGGCGCCGGGCAGGAAGCTCGCCCGGATGCGCCAGGCGGTGTCGCCGAGGCGCAGATCGAGGCTCGCCGGCTGGATCTGGTCGGCATCGAAGGGCGCCACGGCGCGGATGGCACCGGCGGCACTGAGCGCGGCGATGGCGCTGTCCGGCAGAATGCCGTCACCTGTTGCGGGCAGACCCAGTTCGGACACGCTTCGTCTCGCTTCGGTTGAGTGATCGCCAAAAGGGTGAATGTCCCGCGTTCGCTTTACCGGACGCGCCCCTTGACGCCAAGCGGGCGGCGGCGCTAATTGCCTCCACCACGTGGTCATTTGAAGCCGACCGGCTTGCCGCCACGCTAAACAAGGTTGCTAAAGAGGTCGGGGCCGCGCGGCGTGTGCGCGTGGGCGTCCCCGGTCTTACGCAAGACACCGGAGTCGCCGAATGACCGCTTCCTCTTCCGAACCCAAGCTTACTCCCGCCGAGATCGCCGAACTGCGCCCCGATACCCGCCTGGTGCATGGCGGCATCCTGCGTTCGCCCTTCGCGGAGACCTCCGAGGCGCTCTACCTGACGCAGGGCTATGTCTACGACACCGCCGAACAGGCGGAAGCCCGCTTCAAGGGCGACGATCCCGGCTTCATCTATACCCGCTATTCCAACCCGACCACGGCGATGTTCGAGGCCCGCCTCGCCCTGCTGGAAGGCGCGGAAGTGGCCCGCGCCACCGCCTCCGGCATGGCGGCGGTGACGGCGTCGCTGCTGTGCCAGCTCAAGGCCGGCGACCATGTGGTGGCGGCGCGCGCGCTGTTCGGCTCCTGCCGCTATGTGATCGAGGAATTGCTGCCGCGCTTCGGCGTGACCTCGACGCTGGTCGACGGCACCGACCTTGCCGCCTGGCAGGCGGCGGTGACGCCGGTGACCAAGGTGTTCTTCCTCGAGAGCCCCACCAACCCGACGCTCGAACTGGTCGACATCGCCGCGGTGGCCAAGATCGCCCATGATGCCAGCGCCAGCCTGGTGGTCGACAACGTGTTCGCCACCCCGATGCTGCAGAGCCCGATCGCGCTCGGGGCGGACATCGTGGTCTATTCGGCGACCAAGCACATTGATGGCCAGGGGCGCTGCCTCGCCGGCGTCATCCTGTGCTCGCAGCAATTCCTGACCGACCATCTGCAGACCTTCCTGCGCCAGACCGGCCCATCGGTGTCGCCGTTCAACGCCTGGGTGATGCTGAAGGGACTGGAGACGCTGCCGCTGCGCATCGAGCGTTCGCAGGCGAGCGCGGCGGCGCTGGCCGACCGGCTCGCCGGCGAAGGCAAGATCGGCAAGGTGATCTACCCCTACCGCGCCGACCATCCGCAATACGCGCTGGCCAAGCGGCAGATGCGCGGCGGCGGCACGCTGGTGACCTTCGAGGTGGCGGGCGGCAAGGCCGGCGCCTTCCGCTTCCTCAACCAGCTGAAGGTGGTGCGCATCTCCAACAATCTCGGCGATGCCAAGAGCCTGGTGACCCACCCGGCGACCACCACGCATCAGCGCTTCAACGCCGAGGCGCGGGCGGAGATGGGCATCTCCGACGGCATGGTGCGGCTGTCGGTCGGGCTCGAGCATGTCGACGACCTTGCCGACGACATCCAGCGCGCGCTGAAGGCGGTGTGAGCGGCGGGCGTCCCTCCGCGTTTCCTGCGCGTCGGTGTGCTGCCGGGCGGCTCCCTCTCCCCGGCGGGGAGAGGGGTGGGATGAGGGGTCTTCGCAGCTTCCCGATCGCGTCTCCCCTCACCGACCCGCTTCGCGGGCCACCTCTCCCCAACGGGGAGAGGGAAGGAAAGGGGGCGTATGGTGGGGCCCCTCTCCGCCTTGCCCTTGTCGCGCAATCGGCCTTCACTGCCCGGCGACGGATTCGAGGAGAGCGGAATGTACAGGGCCACCACGCGCGGCGTGCAGGTGACGGTGACGCCGCGTTTCGCGCCGGAACGCTCCGACCTCGCGCGCAGCCAGTATTTCTGGGCCTACACCATCGAGATCGTCAATCTCGGCGCCTCCACGGTGCAACTTCTGACCCGCCACTGGATCATCACCGATGCGCTGGGGCGGGTGCAGGAGGTGCGCGGCGCCGGGGTGGTGGGCGAGCGGCCGGTGCTGCCGCCCGGCGCGCATTTCGAATATACCAGCGGCGTGCCGCTGCCGACCTCTACCGGCTCGATGGAGGGCAGCTACGGCCTGGTAGACGAGGGCGGCGAGACGTTCGACGTCGAGGTGCCGGGCTTCTCGCTGGACATGCCGGGCACCGCCCGCACGCTCAACTGAACGCCGGCGCCCCGCCGGGCACGCTTGCCGCTTCCGGCGCATCGGGGAAGCGGTTATGCTCGGCTGCGTGCAACCCGCCGTGACGAGCCGAGTCCTCGCATCCGTGATCGATTTCCGTCCGATCGCCGCCGTGCTCGGCGTGCTGCTGGCCGTCCTCGGCACCACCATGATGATTCCGGCCCTCGTCGACGTGATGGCGGGGGAGGGTGACTTCATCATCTATGCCGCCACCGCGGCGATCACCGTCTTCGTCGGCCTGTCGCTGTGGCTCGCCGGCCGTACCGGCGAGGTGGAACTGCTCGGCCTGCGGCAGGCCTTCATCCTGACGACGCTGAGCTGGGTGCTGCTCTCGCTGTTCGCCGCCATTCCCTTCATGTGGTCGGAGACGCGGCTGTCCTTCGCCGACGCCTATTTCGAGGCGATGTCGGGGCTCACCACCACCGGGGCGACGGTGATCGCCAATCTCGACGACCGCCCGCCGGGCATATTGATCTGGCGCGCCTTCCTGCACTGGTACGGCGGCATCGGCATCATCGTCTTCGCCATGGCGTTCCTGCCGATGCTGCAGATCGGCGGCATGCAGCTGTTCCGGGCGGAATCCTCCGACAAATCCGAGAAGGTGCTGCCGCGCGCCGCGCAGCTCGCCAAGGGCATTATCGGCACCTATGTCGCGCTGACGCTGCTGTGCGGGCTCGCCTATGCGTTCGCCGGCATGGACGCCTTCGACGCGGTGGCCCATGCCATGGCGACGATCTCCACCGGCGGCTTCTCCACCCACGACGCCTCGATCGGCTTTTTCCACAGCGCCGCCATCGAATATGTGGCGATCGTGTTCATGATCGCCGGCTCGCTGCCCTTCCTGCTCTATGTGCGGGTGCTGGCCGGCGATTTCTCGCGGCTGTTCGCCAATACCGAGGTGCGGCTCTTCCTCGCCCTGGTCGCCGTGTTCACCCTGATCTCGATGTTCGAGCAGGTGCGGGGCGGCATCGCCGAAGGCGAGACCGCGCTGCGCCAGGCGCTGTTCAATGTGGTGTCGCTGATCTCGACCACCGGCTTCGTCGCGGTGGACTTCACCCATTGGGGGCCGCCCACCGACGCGCTCTATTTCATCCTGCTGTTTCTCGGCGGCTGCACCGGCTCGACCTCCGGCGGCATGAAGACCTTCCGCATCGCCATTCTCGGCTCGGCGCTGGTGCAGCATCTGAAGCGCATCATCTATCCCAGCGGCGTGTTCCCGGTGCGCTATGGCGGCGCGCCGATCGACGACGCCGTCGTCGCCTCGGTGCTGTCCTTCGGCTTTCTCTACCTCGCCAGTTTCGCGGTGATCGCCATCGCGCTGAACTGGTTCGGCCTCGACCTCGCCACCGCGCTTTCCGGCGCCATCACCGCCATCGGCAATGTCGGCCCCGGCATCGGCCCGCATATCGGCCCGGCGACCAATTTCGCCGGCCTGCCGGACCATGTGATCTGGATCCTGTCCTTCGGCATGCTGCTCGGGCGCCTCGAATTGTTCACCGTGCTGGTGCTGTTCCTGCCGAGCTTCTGGCGGCGCTGACCCAGGCTGGGCGCGCGGCGAGGACCGGAACGGAGGACTGTAACGGAGGACTGTAACGGACTTGCCGCGGACCGCATGATACCGTCTATGCTCGGTGGATCGACGAAGCGCGGAATCCGGGAGCGTTCATGCTGGCAGGCCGTACCACCACCGAGGAATTGCTGGCCTATCTCGTGGGCTTCGACACCACGAGCCGCAATTCCAACCTCCGGCTGATCGGCTTCGTGCGCGACTATCTGGAGGCCTTCGGCGTCGCCTCGGTGCTGGTGCCGAGCGCCGATGGCGAGAAGGCTAGCCTGTTCGCCACCATCGGCCCCGAGGGCGTCGGCGGCGTCTGCCTCTCCGGTCATTCCGACGTGGTGCCGGTGGACGGCCAGCCCTGGAGCACCGATCCCTTCACCCTGACGCCGAAGGACGACCGGCTCTATGGCCGCGGCGCCTGCGACATGAAGGGCTTCGTCGCCGCCTGCCTCGCCAAGGTGCCGGACATGGTGGCTTCGCGGCTGGCGACGCCGATCCACCTGCTGATCTCCTATGACGAGGAACTGGGCTGCACCGGGGTGATCCCGGCGGTGCGCAAGCTGGGCGTCGAGCTGCCGCTGCCGCGCGCCTGCATCGTCGGCGAGCCGACCTCGATGAAGGTGGTGGACGCGCACAAATCCGGTACCGGCTATGTGACGACGGTGACCGGCCGCGAGGCGCATTCCTCCATGCCGCATCTCGGCGCCAACGCCATCTTCGCCAGCGCCGAACTTATTGCCGAACTCGACCGGCTGCGGGTGGAACTGATCGAGGCCGGCGACGCCTCGGGACGCTTCGATCCGCCGAACTCGACCTTGCAGGTGGTGGGCATCGAGGGCGGCACCGCCGGCAACATCGTGCCGCGCCGCTGCGTGGTGAAATGGAATCTGCGCGGCCTGCCGGATTTCGACGAGGAAAGCCTCGTCGCCGGTTTCGAGCGCTTCGCCCGGCAGATCGTGCTGCCGAAGCTGCAGGCCGACGCGCCGGAGGCGGAGATCAGCACCCATTTCACCTACCGGGTGCCGCCGCTCTCCCCGCAACCGGGCTCGGAGGCGGAACGGCTGGCCTTGCGGCTCGCCGGGCAGAACGCCACCTTCGCCGTCTCCTACGGCACCGAGGGCGGCCATTTTCAGGCCCAGGGCGTGCCGACGGTGATCTGCGGGCCGGGCTCGATCGACCAGGCGCACAAGCCGGACGAATTCATCGAAGTGGCGCAGCTGCGCGCCTGCGAGCGGTTCCTCGACGGGCTGATCGCGGAATGTGCGGGGTAGGCGAGGCGCTGGGGGGAGACCTCAGGGGACGCGCGGCTGGCCGAGAGGCTGGCCGGTGATTGTTCTCGTTCCGACCGATTTCATCCTGAGGTCACCGGCGGTAGCCGGGCCTCGAAAGGATGCTCGTCCAGATGCGGGCGCAACCGGAGACCCATCCTTCGAGACTCGCTGTGCTCGCACCTCAGGATGACGACGCTTCATAAAGGCAAGGGCGAAACGCGATTTGCGTGATC
Organism: Ancylobacter sp. 3268; assembly: GCF_031456575.1. Classification (NCBI taxonomy): domain Bacteria; kingdom Pseudomonadati; phylum Pseudomonadota; class Alphaproteobacteria; order Hyphomicrobiales; family Xanthobacteraceae; genus Ancylobacter; species Ancylobacter sp. 3268. Next base: position 61,568 of record NZ_JAVDUX010000014.1, on the reverse strand, counting down.
CCGACCCTTCGGGGCCTGCCTTTCCTCTCCCCGCTGGGGAGAGGTGGTCCGCGAGGCGGGTCGGTGAGGGGCGACGCGATTGGGAAGCCTCGAAGACCCCTCACCCCAGCCCTCTCCCCAATGGGGAGAGGGGGCAGGTCGCTTCTACGCGATCCTGGCCCGGTCCTGTGAGCCGTCCGGGATGACGCTTGGGCGGGGGCGCCCGCTCACGCCTCGTCGGAGGCGGCTTCCGGCTCCTCCGGGCCGACGATCTCCTCGGCCTTGAAGTCATAGGCGCGGCCGCAGAATTCGCAGGTCACCACCACCTTGCCGTCCTCGACGAGGCTCTCGCGCTCCTCGCGCGAAAAATTCGCCAGCACATTGGTGACGCGCTCGCGCGAGCAGGAGCATTTGGCGACGACGTTTTCCGCCTGGAACACCCGCACGCCGCGCTCGTGGAACAGCCGGAACAGCAGCCGTTCGGCGGAGAGATCGCCATCGACCAGCTCGACATCCTCCAGCGTGCCGACCAGCGACTGCGCTTCCATCCAGGCATCGTCGCCCTCCGCCGCCGCCGGAAGCTCGGTGCCTTCCGGCGCATCGCCCGGATGCAGGTCGACCGGGCGGATACGGCCGCCCTCGGTCGGCAGGAACTGCACCATCAGCCCGCCGGCGCGCCACGACGAGGCGGCATCGCCGGGATGCACCTCCTCGGCCACCGCGAGCCGCACACGGGTGGGGATCTGCTCCGACTGGGCGAAGTAACGATGCGCGGCATCCTCGAGATTGCCGCCTTCCAGCGCCACGATGCCCTGGTAGCGGTTGGCGCTCAGCCCCTGGTCGATGGTCATGGCGAGATGGCCGGCGCCGAGCAGCGCGCCGCTGTCGAGCCGCTGGCCGGGCGTCAGCGCCGCCTGCATCGCCTGCAGGCGCTCCGCGTTGAAACGCGCATAGGCGCGCACATCCTGCGGCGCGGTGAAATCGACCACCAGCAGGTCCACCGGCCCGTCGGTGCGGGTCTGCAGGATGAAGCGGCCGGAGATCTTCAGCGTCGAGCCGAGCAGCACGGTGAGCGCCACCGCCTCGCCGAGCAGACGCTTGACCAGCGGCGGATAGGTGTGGTGCGCCATGACGGCATCGAGCGCGCTGCCGAGGCGCACCACGCGCCCGCGCACGTCGAGGCCGTCGACGTGGAAAGGGGTGACCTGATCGTCCACCGCCTCGGCGAGCGGGAGGCGGGCGGTCTGCGAAGGATCGGGGGTGGGGATGGAGTGTGTCATGTCGCCCGCCCATATGGGTGCGAAGGTGGCGTTGCGCGAGAGGCGGTGGTTCCGGCCTCCCGCGCCGCCGGAGCCGGGACGATGGGCGCCCCCGCGGGGCGCCCGGCGAGCTCAGGCCGAGGCGCCCTCCAGGCACCAGGCGAGGATGCCCTTCTGCGCGTGCAGCCGGTTCTCCGCCTCGTCGAACACCACCGATTGCGGACCGTCCATCACCTCGTCGGTGACTTCCTCGCCGCGATGGGCCGGCAGGCAGTGCATGAAAAGCGCGTCCTTGGCCGCGCGCCGCATCAGCGCGCCGTTGACCTGATAGGGCTTGAGCAGGTTGTGGCGGCGTTCGGCCTCCACATCGCCCATCGACACCCAGGTGTCGGTGACGACGCAATCGACGCCCTCGACCGCTTCCTCGGCGCGGGTGCCGAAGCGCACGCGGGCGCCGGTCTGCTTCACCCAATCGACCAGCGCCGGGCGCGGGGCGAGCTCCGGCGGGGTGGCGACGTTGAGCGCGAAATCGAAGCGCTCCGCCGCGTGCACCCAGGAGGTCAGCACATTGTTGGCGTCGCCGGTCCAGGCGACCGTGCGGCCCTGGATCGAACCCCGGTGCTCCTCGAAAGTCATCACATCCGCCATGATCTGGCAGGGATGGCTGTCGCGGGTCAGCCCGTTGATCACCGGCACGGTGGCGTGGGCGGCGAGTTCCTCCAGCGCGGCATGATCGAGGATGCGGATCATGATCGCGTCGACATAGCGCGACAGCACCTTGGCGGTATCGGCGATGGTCTCGCCGCGACCGAGCTGCATCTCGGCGCCGGTGAGCATGATGGTCTCGCCGCCGAGCTGGCGCATGGCGACATCGAAGGAGATGCGGGTACGGGTGGAGGGCTGGTCGAACACCATCGCCAGCACCTTGCCGGCAAAGGGCTTCTCCAGCGCCACCTTCTGCCGGCGCTTCTTCAGATCGTGCGAGAAGCGCATGAGTTCGCGCAGTTCGCCGGCGGGCAGGGCGTTCAGATCGAGAAAATGCTTCACGCCGTTCTTCGCGTCATTGGCCGTCATGCCGCGGCTCCCTCGGATGCGGTGAGAGAGGCTTCGATGCGCGTGCAGGCGGCATCGAGCTTCTCGAAGGCGGCGTCGATCTCCGCTTCGCCGATGTTCAGGGGCGGCAGCAGGCGCACGACGTTCTCCGCCGCCGCCGGCGCCAGCATGTGCTCGGCCCGCATGGCGGCGATGAGGTCGCCATTGGGCACCAGGGTGCGCAGGCCGATAAGCAGGCCCTCGCCGCGCACCTCGGCGATGACCGCGGGGTGGCGGTCCTTCAATTCGGCGAGGCGCTGGCGCAGGCGGGCGGCGGTGGCCTGCACCTTGTCGAGGAAGCCGTCGGCGAGCACCACGTCGAGCACGGCATTGGCGACGCTCATGGCGAGCGGGTTGCCGCCATAGGTCGAGCCGTGGGTGCCGAGCGTCATGCCCTTGGCGGCTTCTTCGGTGGCGAGGCAGGCGCCGACCGGGAAGCCGCCGCCGATGCCCTTGGCCACCGCCATGATGTCCGGCGTGATGCCGGCCCATTCATGGGCGAAGAACTTGCCGGTGCGGCCGACACCGCACTGCACCTCGTCGAGCACCAGCAGCAGGCCCTTCTCGTCGCACAGCGCGCGCAGGGCGCGCAGGAACGGCCACGAGGCCGAGCGCACGCCGCCTTCGCCCTGCACCGGCTCGATGAGGATGGCGCCGGTCTCCGGCCCGATGGCCGCCTTCACCGCCTCGAGGTCGCCATACGGCACCTGGTCGAAGCCTTCCAGCGCCGGGCCGAAGCCTTCCAGATATTTGGCGTTGCCGCCGGCGGCGATGGTCGCCAGCGTGCGGCCGTGGAAGGCGCCCTCGAAGGTGACGATGCGGCTGCGCTCCGGCGCGCCGTTGGCGTAGTGGTATTTGCGCGCCATCTTGATCGCGCATTCCAGCGCTTCCGCGCCGGAATTGGTGAAGAACATGGTGTCGGCGAAGGTCGCCTCGACGAGGCGGCGCGCGAGCGTCTCCGCGCCCTCGATGCGGAACACGTTGGACAGGTGCCACACTTTGCCGGCCTGCTCGGTCAGCGCCGCGACGAGATGCGGATGCGCGTGGCCGAGGACGTTCACCGCGATGCCGGCGGTGAAGTCGAGATATCGCTGCCCGTCCTTGGTGAACAGCCAGGCGCCTTCGCCCCGCTCGAAAACCAGGTCGACGCGATTATAGGTCGGCAGGATGGGGTCGATCACCTGCCCCTCCTCTATTGATGACGGCTCTGAAAGCCTGGGCCCAAAACGAAACGTGCCGCCCTTGCGGGGGCGGCACCCGATGCGGCGGATTTTAAAGGAACGCCGCCGGGGGTCAACATGGCCAGTCAACATGACAGACCGACAACAAATGGCCGACAACAAATGGCCGACAACAAATGGCCGGCGGCAGGGCGCGCCGCCGGCCGGTGCGATCCGCCTGCAGACAAATCCGCCTGCAGCCATCAGGCGGGCAGGCTCACTCCTGCTCGTCCTCGAAGATCCACAGCTCCAAAGTCGGCTGCGGCTGGCCGGCGCGGTCGGTCATGCCAAGGAAGCCGGGGATGCGGCGCTTCTGCTCCGGGGTCAGCGAGGCGACCAGCGGCTTGGCGGCGGCGATCACCGTCTTGAGGTCCTGCGCCCGTGCCGCCTCGGCGTCGGCGAGACGCTCCAGCACGATGAGGAAGTCGGTCGCCGGCTCGGCCTTGGCGCGATCGGCGGCACGGCCGGCGGCGTTCTTCGCCGCTTGGCGGATGGCGGCCTCCACCGGGTCCCAGAGCTTGGTCTGGTCGGGGGTGAGGCCGATCACCGTCTTCAGCGCGATGAGGCGGGCGTCGAGCACCGCCTGGGCGTCCTCCGGTGTGTAGAGATCGACCACCGGCGGCGGCGCGTCCGCGGGCGGTGCGGCCGGCGGCGTGGTCTGGGCCATGGCCGGTGCGGCGAGCATCACGGCGAGCGCGGCCATCGGGGCGAGGGCGGAAAGGCGGGCAAGGATATGTGTCATGATAGGTCTCCGCTCAGGCCGGGTTCACTGCCAGCCGCCATCGGGCAGGCGCCCGTGATAGGGGGTGTCGCGGCAGTGGCCCCACGGCCCGCGCCACCAGCCGGGCGGGCAGCCATTGCCGTAATAGACCGGGGCGCCGGGCGGCACGGCATAGCCGCCGCCGGGCAGCGGGCCGGTATAGGGCGTGTCGCGGCAGCCGCCCCAGGGCCCGCGCCAGGCGCCGGGGCCGCAGCCCTGGGCGACCTTGGTGACCAGCGCGTCCGGCGTCGACAGCGTCGCGGCGATCGGAGCGGCCGAGGCCGGCAGGGCGAGGAAGGCTGAGGCGGCAAGCACGGCGGAAGCGATCAGGCGGGAGGTCATGAGGCGGGAAACACGGCGGGCCGGCGCGGGGGCGGCGGCGTTTGGATACGGCGTCATCGGCTTCTCCATCGGGCGCAAATCATGCGGCGCCATGGATGCATGCCGGGCCTGCCGGAACAATGCCCGCGAAGGGGCGGAGGGTCATTTCAGAGCCGTTCCAAACCGGATCGTGATCGAGGGAGCCGAGTGCGCCGAGTCAAGTTATTGATCCGACTCACATCCTTAACCAAGTGTTGCGCCGCGGACTCTCAACTGGGGAAAACGATCGTTTCGGCTCTGAACAGACTGGGCGAGAGTCTACGCATATTGTAGCCTCACGACCGTCAGATACGACATCTCGTGCGGCGGCAAATTCCATCGTGGCGTCAGCGGCATTAATCCGGCCGATCGTGTTCGGCCGGAAGCCTGCGGGATTCCGCCTGCGCGGTCGATGAGCTCAAGGAGGAACAGCGATGAACTGGACGGACGAGCGCGTCGAGCTCCTCAAGAAATTGTGGTCTGAAGGCCTGTCCGCCAGCCAGATCGCCGCCGAGCTCGGCGGCGTGACCCGCAACGCGGTCATCGGCAAGGTGCATCGCCTCGGTCTCTCCGGCCGCGCCAAGGCCGCCGCCGCCCCGGCTCCCCGCCCGCGCAAGCCGCGCCCGGCAGTGGTGCCCAGCGCGCCGGCCCGGCCGATGGTCTCCGGCAATAATGCGCTCGCCCCGGTCATGCGCCCGGTGATCGAGCCGGAGCCGGTGGAAATGCCGGATCCGGTCGCCAACGTCATCCCGATGGCGGAACGCTGCACCATTCTCGACCTGACCGAGTTCACCTGCCGCTGGCCGGTGGGCGAGCCGGGCAAGGGCGACTTCTATTATTGCGGCAGCCGCACCAAGACCGGCCTGCCTTATTGTTCCTACCACTCCCGCATCGCCTATCAGCCGGTGCAGGACCGCCGCCGCGACCGGCGCGTGGCCCGCTGACGCCGAACGCGCGCCGCGTCTTCTGCGTGGCGGTGGGTGGTACGTCCGCCGGCGGTGTTGACGCCGGCATTGGCGTGGGCGTGGATCGGCACCATATTGGAGCGCGTCCCTCCCCGAGCCGAGCATGCTGTTTCGAAGGCCGCCAATCACCCGTACCGACACGCGGGCGCCCTCCGCGCCGCGCGAGGCCACGTCGCTGACGTTGCGCGTCGAGGGGCGCGACGTGGTCGTCACGCTGCGCCGCGATGCGCGGGCGCGGCGCTATACGCTGCGGGTGCGGGCGGCGAGCCGGGACGTGGTGCTGACCATGCCGGCGCGCGGCTCGCTGAAGGAGGCCACGGCCTTCGCCGAGCGCCATACCGGCTGGATCGCCGTCCGCCTTGCGCAATTGCCGGTGGTCGTCGCCTTCGCTCCGGGAGCGATGGTGCCGCTGCGCGGCGTCCCGCACCGCATCGTGCACCGCCCCGGCGCACGCGGCACGGTATGGGCGGAGACCGACGCCGAAGGGCAGGCGCTGCTTTGCGTTGCCGGCGAGGCGGCGCATGTGGCGCGCCGGGTTGCCGATTTCCTCAAGCGCGAGGCGCGGCGCGATCTCACCGAGGCGAGCCGCCGCCATGCGCTGGCGCTCGGCGTCACCATCAGTCGCATCACTTTGCGCGACACGGCGAGCCGCTGGGGCTCCTGCTCCTCGACCGGGGGCCTGTCCTATTCCTGGCGGCTGATCCTCGCCCCGCCCGAGGTGCTGGACTATCTCGCCGCCCATGAGGTGGCGCATCGCCGCGAGATGAACCACGGCCCGCGCTTCTGGGCGACGGTGGACCGCCTGTTCCCCCGCCGGCACGAGGCCGAGGCCTGGCTGAAGCGGCGCGGGGCGGAGCTGCACCGCTTCGGCGTCGAGGCGGAGTAACACGGGCGGAGGGAGGCGCCCTCCCGGGACCGGACGCCCGATCCTCAGCCGCCGAACAGCTTGTCGAGCAGCCAGTTGTCGATGGTGGCGGGCTTGCGCTGCGCCTGCGGGCCGCCGGTGACCACCGGCTCCTCCGGCACGTCGCCGGGCGGCAGGTTGGAGGGCGCGATCTGCGGCTGCTCCATCCCGGCGCCGGGAAGCTGGACCGGCGGCATGTCCTTGTGCGCCGCCTTCATCACCTGGCTCCACACCTCCACCGGCACCCCGGCGCCCGAGGCCTTCCGGGTCGGCGAGGAATCGTCGTTGCCAAGCCAGACGGCGGTGATGAGCCGGCCCGTATAGCCGATGAACCAGGCGTCGCGATAATCCTGGCTGGTGCCGGTCTTGCCGGCGACCGGCCAGCCGGGCAGGTCGGCACGCTTGGCGGTGCCGGTCAGCACCACCTGCTGCAGCATGCGGTTCATCATCGACACGTGCGGCGGCGCCATCACCATGCCGCGGTTCGGCGAGGGCGCGGTGTAGAGCAGCTTGCCGCTGCCGCTGTCCTTCACCTGCTGGATCACATGCGCGGCGACGCCGTAGCCGCCATTGGCGAACGGCGCATAGGCATCGGCCATTTCCAGCACCGACACTTCCGAGGTGCCCAGCGCGATCGAGGCATTGGGCTCCAGCTTGGAGGTGATGCCGAGGCGCTGGGCGGTCTTCACCACCTCGCCCGGGCCGACTTCCAGCGCCAGGCGAACGGCGACGGTATTGAGCGACAGCGAGATCGCGGTCTTGAGATCGACCGGGCCGCGATAGTCGCGGCTGAAGTTCTCCGGCTTCCAGCCCTTGATCTGCACCGGCGCATCCTCGCGGATCGTCTCCGGTGTGAGGCCGCGCTCCATCGCCGTGAGATAGACGAAGGGCTTGAAGGACGAGCCGGGCTGGCGCCGGGCGGTGACGGCGCGGTTGTACTGGCTCTCCTCATAGGAGCGCCCGCCGACCAGCGCGCGCACGCCGCCATCGGTATCCATCACCACCAGGGCACCCTGCTCGACGCCGAGCTTCTTGCCGTTCCTGGCCAACGCATCCTTCAGCGCCTTGTCGGCGACCGCCTGCAGCGACATGTCGAGCGTGGTCTGCACGATCACGTCATGCTCGATGCTGGGCAGGATGGTCTTGAGCTGGTCGGCCACCCAATCGGCGACATAGCCGGCGACGTCGGAGGAGTTGTTCTTCGCCACCGTCGCCGGCTTGGCGAGCGCCGCCTGCTCCATCTCCGGCGAGATGAAGCGGGCATCGACCATGGCATCGAGCACCACGGCGGCGCGCTGCTGCGCCGCTTCGAGGTTGCGGGTGGGAGCGAGCGAGGAGGGCGACTTGACGAGGCCGGCGATCATCGCCGCCTCCGCCAGGGTGAGCTGGCGCGCCGGCTTGTTGAAATAGCGCTGCGCCGCCGCCTCGATGCCCCAGGCGCCGGCGCCGAAATAGACGCGGTTCACATAGAGCTCGAGCAACTCGTTCTTGGAATATTTGGTCTCCAGCCAGATCGACAGGATCAGTTCCTGGATCTTGCGCGAGAGCGTGCGTTCCTGGGTGAGGAACAGGTTCTTGGCCAGCTGCTGGGTCAGCGTCGAGCCGCCTTCGCGCAGCCGCCCCGAGGTCACGTTGACGAACAACGCGCGGCCGAGGCCGAGCGGGTCGAGGCCGAAATGCGAGTAGAAGCGCCGGTCCTCGATGGCGACGAAGGCCTGCGGCACATAGGGCGGCAGCGAGCGCAGCGGCACGGCGGAGCCGCGCATCTCGCCGCGTGTGGCGATGGTCCTGCCGTCGGCGGCCTGGATGATGATGGTCGGCGGCCGGTCGGGAATGGCGAGATTCTGGATCGGCGGCAGCTGGCCCGCCTCGTAGAAGATGAGGCCGGCGACGCCGACCACCGCCCAGATGCCGAGCACAAAGGTCCAGTAGAACAGCCGCGACAGCAGGCCGCGCCGCTTGGGGCCGCGTCCGCGCCCGGAAGCGGAGCGCCCGGATTCGCGCGAGGCCGAGGAGGAGCCGGATTTGCGCGAGGAACCGCCGCCACTCTTGCGGACCATGGCGGTCGGCCGGTCTTCCGGCGACAGGCGCAATTCTCCATAAGCCGACGATGCGCTCAGCACCGGCTCGCGCCGCTCATTATCGCCGTTGCGCCCGAACATGACGTGCGGAATGTCCCCCGAAAACCGCCGGTAAACGAAACCTAAACCGTGGCGGATAAACGTGGGGTTAAGGGCGATTTCGCGGCGCCGGGAGCTTTCCCCGACTGGCTTTCCCCGGCTGGCTTTTCCGGGCGGGCTTTTCCCGGGCTAGTGCGCGACCGAGTTCGAGAACAGCGTGACCGTGACGACACCGGCGAGGATGAGGCCGAGGCCGATGATCGCCGGCAGGTCGAGCGGCTGCTTCAGCCACAGCCAGCTTACCGCCGAGACCAGCACGATGCCGACCCCGGTCCAGATGGCATAGGCGATGCCGGTCGGCAGCACGCGGAGCACCAGCGACAGGAAGAAGAAGGAGATGCCGTAGCCGGCGAGGGTGACGAGGGTCGGCACCAGCCGGGTGAACCCCTCGGTCGCCTTGAGCGAGGTGGTGGCGATCACTTCGGCGGTGATGGCGATCAGGAGATAGACATAGGTCATCAGCACGGGAGGCTTCGCAATCTGAGGCTTCACGATCTCATGCCGCCGGAGAGGCGTCGGACGCCGCGCCGGCATTGGTTTCGTCGTCGGCGTCGAGAACCTGCAGCAGCGCCCGGCGGATCGCCGAATGGCGGGCGGCGCCGATGATCTTCGCCCCCATCAGGTCGGTGACGTAGAACACGTCCACCACCCGCTCGCCGAAGGTGGCGACATGGGCGGAGGCGATGTTGAGGTTGAGCCGCGACAGTGTCTGAGTGAGGCCGTAGAGCAGGCCGGGCCGGTCGAGGCCGGCGACCTCGACGACGGTATGGCGGTTCGACCAGGAATTGTTGAGCGTCACCTCCGGCTCGACGGTGAAGGCGCGGGGCCGCTTGGGGATCTTCCGCGCCACCACTTCCGGCAGCCGGATCTCGCCGGACAGCGATTTCTCGATCGACGAGGCGATGCGGTCGGCGCGGCGGATCTCGTCGCTGTCCTGCTCGAAGGCGCGGGTGAGCGAGATGGTGTCGAGCGCCCGCCCGTCGGTGGTGGTGCTGATCTGCGCATCGACGATGTTGGCGCCCGCCGCGGCGCAGGCCCCGGCGATCACCGCCAGCAGCTTGGGGTGGTCGGGCGCGAAGACGGTGAGCTCGGTGATGCCGCGCTGCGGATCGGTGCGGCTGGCGGTGGCGAGCGCCTTGCCGGCCGCCTCCGCTGCCAAAATGAAGTTGGCGTGCTCGACCTTGTGGGCGAGATCGGCGCGCAGCCAGTAGCTGGGATAGAGCCGGTCGATATAGCGCTCCAGCGCCTCTGGCTCCCAGCCCGGGGCGGTCCCGGACGTGCCGCCCAGCATGGCGGCGCGGAATTCGGCCTGAGCCCGCGCCACGCGCTGGTTGCGGTTCGATTCCGAGAAGCCGCCGGTGACCACCGGCTCGGTCTCGTAATAGAGCGTGCGCAGCAGCTGCGACTTCCAGTTGTTCCACACCCCCGGCCCGACGGCGCGGATGTCGGCGGTGGTGAGGATGAGCAGCAGGCGCATGCGCTCCAGGCTCTGCACCACGGCGCCGAAATTCTCGATCGTCTTGCGGTCCGACAGATCGCGCGACTGGGCGATGGTCGACATGGTGAGGTGCTGCTCGATCAGCCAGGCGACGGTCTCGGTATCGGCCGCCGACAGGCCGAAGCGCGGGCACAACTTGCGGGCCACGCGGGCGCCGGCGATGGAATGGTCCTCCGGCCGGCCCTTGGCGATGTCGTGCAGGAACACCGCCACATAGAGCAGCTGGCGGTTCTTGATCTGATGGATCAGCTCGTTGGCGATGCCGTATTCCGGCCGGTCGCCGCGCTCGATCTCGGCGAGCACGCCGATGGAGCGGATCAGATGCTCGTCCACCGTGTAGGAGTGGTACATGTTGAACTGCATCATCGCGACGATCTTGCCGAACTCCGGCACGAAGCGGCCGAGCACCCCGGTCTCGTTCATCCGCCGCAGCACGATCTCGGCGGTGTCGCGGGCGGTGAGGATGTCGAGGAACAGTCGGTTGGCCTCGGGGTTCTCGCGCACGCCGGCATCGATGAGCTTCAGCGAGCGGGTGGCGAGACGCATCGCGTCGGGATGGAAGGCGAGGCCCTTCTTCCCGGCATAATAGAAGATGCGGATCAGGTTGACCGGGTCGCGCTCGAACACCCCCGCATCGGCGACGTTGATGCGGTCATGGTCGACGATGAAGTCCGGGCTTTCCTTCAGCTTGCGGTTGGGCGAGCGGCGCAGCCGGGCGATCATCCGGTTCAGCCGCGGCACCGGCTTGTCGTGCCGCTCCTCCAGTGCCGAGGAGACGATGGCGGTGAGGTCGCCGACATCCTTCGCCACCAGGAAGTAATGCTTCATGAAGCGCTCGACGTCCTGCAGGCCGGGATGGCTGACATAGCCGAGCCGCTCGGCCATCTCGCGCTGCAGGTCGAAGGACAGCCGCTCCTCCGCCTTGCCGGCGAGGAAATGCAGGTGGCAGCGCACCGACCACAGGAAGCTCTCGCAGCGGCGGAACAGCGCCGCCTCCTGCGGCGTGAACACGCCGGTGGCGACGAGGTCGCGGGTCTCGCGCACCCGGTAGACATATTTGGCGATCCAGAACAGCGTGTGCAGATCGCGCAGGCCGCCCTTGCCGTCCTTGACGTTGGGCTCGACGAGATAGCGCGACTGGCCGGCACGCTTGTTGCGCTCCTCGCGCTCGGCGAGCTTGGCGGCGACGAATTCCGCCGCGGTGCCCTCCACCACCTCGGCATCGAAGCGACGCATCAGCTCGTTGAACAGCGAGACTTCGCCCAGCAGCAGCCGGGCCTCCAGCACCGAGGTGCGGATGGTCATGTCGCCGCGCGCCTGGCGGATGCATTCATCGACCGAGCGGGTGGCGTGGCCGACCTTCAACCCCATGTCCCACAGAACATAGAGGATGGATTCCGCCACGCTCTCGCCCCAGGCGGTCTGCTTGTAGGGCAGGAGGAACAGAATGTCGGTGTCCGAGCCCGGCGCCATCAGCCCGCGGCCATAGCCGCCCACGGCGACGATCGCCATGCGCTCGGCAGTCGAGGGATTGTCGGACGGGTAGAGATATTTCACCACCAGTTCGTGGACGAGCTGAAGAATCTCGTCCTGCAGCCGCGACAGCCGCTCGGCGCAGCGGCGGCCGGAGCCATCGGCCATCAGCCAGCTCTCGGCGACCTTGTGCCCCTCGGCATAGGCCTGCTTCAATCGCTTGGCGACCGCGCTGCGCAACTCGATCTCGCTTGCCGGCTTCGTGCCGCCGAACATGCCATCGGCAAGCGCATGGAGCTCGGCGCGCATGCCATCGATATCGAACAGCTCCCGGAAGGGCGGTTCGGTTCGGCGGCGGCGAGGTTCGATCATGGCGCGGTCCGGCGTGAAGGGGCCTTCCGCTTTATCCGATCCCGCTGCCGGCGTCATCGTCGGTGAGGCCGGCACGGCCGGAACATCGTGCTTTCACATAGGAAAGCTCGGGGGAGAGGGTCGCAGGCGCGGAGCGCAAACGCGAACATGCCCGGCGCTGGGCCGGGCATGTGACAGGCGCGGTTCCAGGAGAACCAGCAAGGGCTTACTGGGTCTTCGGCGCGGTGGCGCTGGTGCTCTGTTCCAGCGTCTTGAACTCCGGCGCCGAGTTGAGTTCCTCCTTCGTCAGGGCGACGACGATCTTCTCGCCATCCTGGGTCGGGGTCGCGGTGAGCGACTTGAAGGAGACGGCGACCGGCTTGGCGCCGATGCCGAGGAAGCCGCCCACATCGATCACCGCCGCGGCGATGGTGCCGTCACGCTCCACCAGCACGTCGCTGATCGAGCCGAGCTTCTCGTCGGTCGAGGTCACGACATCGGTGCCGATCAGGTCCGAGCCGAGCCACTGCGTGCCGGTCTGGGCGCTGATGAAGGTCGGCGTGGTCGGTACCGCGGTGGTCTGCGCGCTGGCATCCGGCATGGTGGAAGGCGGAGCGGCGGGCGACGCCGGCGACGGCGAGGTCGCATTTGGCAGGGTCTGCTCGTTGGAGGCGTCAGGCTGCTGCGAGTTGGGCGAGGGGCTCTGGGCGATCGCCACGGCGGGGGCGAGCGACAGGGCCGCAAGCGCGGTATAAGTAATGATCCTGTTCGTCATCATCGTACTCCCGTCAATAAATGAACCGGTAATCACGCGGTCTCGCGACCGTCTGTTGACATAACGGGATGGATAACGATCGGTTCCGATATTTTTTATTTAAGTGTCGGTGCAATAATACTTTTTCGACTTCTCAGTCGAGGGCCGAGATGTCGGCGATGCAGACAGTGAGGTTTTCCGTGGGAATATTCGGCCGGATTCCGCCGAGCGCTGACAGGCAGCCGCGCGGCATCTGCGCCGGGGCGGCACCCGCCGGCGCGCGCGGCGCGGACGGCGCCCTCATGTCGAGGGCGGGCTGCGGCGCTGCCGTCGGCATGTCGCGGGCGAGGCTGGGGTCGCGGGCGATGCCCGGGGCCGGCGCCGGCACGGGAGCGGCGGGGAGCGCCGCTGCCGGAACGGTGATATCGAGGCGCGGCCCCTTGGCCGCGCGGTTGACCATCGTCGACTGGTTGATCGCGGGGGCCTCGATGACCCGGGGCTCAGGGCCGGCGGCTCGTTCCGGCGTGAAGGCGACGGCGGCGAGGGGAAGAGCGGCCGCAAGGCCGGTCGCGGCGCCGAAGAGATAGGCGGTTCCGGCGAAGCCGGCCTTGGCGATGTGACGGCTGAACATGTCTCGACCCTCCGGCGAAGGCGCGTGACGGCGTCGTGCGAGGGCGCGCTACACGCGTCCTCGCCGGGAAGTCCCGCGAGATGTTGAGCTAAATTCACTTGCGCCCGGCCTGCTGTGCCATGGGCGACGCCATAGTTAACGCAGGGCTAACGAGGAAGTTCCATCGTCGGAACTAATCTGCGCGCTGGAGCGAGAGATGGTACTCGGGAACCGAGACGTGGCAGACCAGCCCATCAGGATTGAAGGCGAGTTCGACCTCGCCATCTAGGCCGCGCGCCAGATTGCGCTCGATCACCAAGGAGCCGAAGCCGCGCGCCGATGGCTGGGTGACGCGCGGGCCGCCCTTTTCAGTCCAGCTCAGCTCGAAGCCGCCGCCGGCTTCCGGCTGGCGGCGCGCCCATTGGATGGACACCTTGCCGGTCGGCACCGACAGGGCGCCATATTTGGCGGCGTTGGTGGAAAGCTCGTGCAGGGCGAGGCCGATGTTCTGCGCCGCCTCCGGCTTGAGGAACAGGTCCGGCCCGGCAATCGAGATGCGGTTGTTGTCGTGATCGAGATGGTGCCCCAGCTGCGAACGCACCATGTCGTGCAGCGAGGCGCCGTGCCAGCTTTCCTGCACCAGCAGGTCATGCGAGCGCGACAGCGCCTGCAGGCGGGCGCTGAACTGCTCGACGAAATGGTCGATGGTGGCGGAATGGCGGGCGGTCTGCCGCGCCATCGCCTGGATGACCGCGAGCAGGTTCTTTGAGCGGTGGGTCAGCTCGCGCATCAACAGGCGCAGATGCCGCTCGTTCTCCTTGCGCTCGGTGATGTCGACCGCGGCGCCGGTGAGCCCGACGGTGGCGCCGGCGAGGTCGCGCAACGGCTCGATATGGACATCGTACCAAATCTGCGAGCCGGCCTCATCCACCTCGACCTCGCCCTTGCGCGGTTCGTTGCTCGAGAGGGCCTCGCGCTTGAGCAGGGCGAGCGGCTGGGCGCGCATCTCGCCGAGTAGGTCGGCATCGCTGGCGCCGAGCACCTGCTCGACCGGAAAGCCGAACAGGGGCTTGCTGATCGAGGTGTAGCGCAGTTCCTTGTCCTGGGTGAAGATCGAGACGTTGGAGCCGCGCAGCGCCATCTCGTAGCGCTGAAGGGCGGTGGCGAGCTCCAGCGCCAGCCGCCGCTGCTCGCTCGCCACGATCACCGGCGAGGGCAGCGCGACCAACGCCTTGAGGTTGGTCCAAAGCGCCACCGCGCCGACGAGATTCAGCGCCGCCAGCCCGAAGCGGATGGTCGTCTGCACCCAGCCCGCCACGCCCTCATAGTCGATCGCCGCCGCCAGCGACAGCAAGCCGATGGTCAGCAGCAGCGACGCCAGCAGGAAAATGAGAGTGCGCATGCGCAGCGACAGATCGCTGCGCAGGTAAAGCAGGCGCACCAGTCCGAGCGTTATGGCGAAAGACGACACGACACTGATTGAGCGTGCCACGTCGTCCACGAGATTGAAATCCACGGGCTGCATGCCTCGCTCAAGCGGTGGCGCGCTGCTCCCGAGGACGCGCCTTGCGCTCGAAGAAGAGAGCCTGGCTGATCACCGCGGCGACCATCGAGGGCTGGAACGGCTTGGCGATCAGGAAGGCCGGCTCCGGCCGGATGCCGGTGAGGAAGCGCTCGGGATAGGCGGTAATGAAGATCACCGGCACCTCGACGCTTTCGATCAGTTCGTTCACCGCCTCGAGACCGGAACTGCCATCGGCCAGCTGGATGTCGGCAAGCACCAGTCCCGGCGGCTTGCGGCGGGCGAGACTGACCGCCTCGGAATGGGTGCGGGCGATGCCGGTGACCCGGTGGCCAAGGCTCTCCACCAGCCCTTCGAGATCGAGCGCGATGAACGGCTCGTCCTCGATGATGAGCACATCGGTGGCGATTTCCGCCGCCAGCTCGCGCCCCGCTTCCTCGACGAGATTGCGCAGGGTGGCGACATCGATGTCGAGTACCGCCGCAGCCTCATCCTCGGCGAAACCTTCGAGCGACACCAGCAGGAAGGCCTGCCGTACCGGCGGCGTGATATGGCTGAGCCGCTGTTCGCCCTTCAGCGGCGGCGGTCCGGGATCGGCGCGCCCGTTCAGGGACACCGAATCCCACAGGCGCGTCAGGAGTTGATAAAGCGCGATGCGCGGCCCGGCCGGATGGTCGAGAACGCCGGGCTCGGCGATCAACGTTTCCAGAAGCGCCGTTACATAGGCGTCGCCAGCGGTCTGGCTGCCGCTAAGCGCGCGGGCGTAGCGGCGCAGGAACGGCAAATGCTGCGCAACGGTCTGTGAAGTGCTCACACGCGTCTCCCCGAAAAAGCATTAGGCAAGGCGACCGTTAACTCTCACTAGCGGGGTAAGGTTCCGGGTCGCTAACAGTTCGTTTCAAATTTTTTCCGCATGCTGGAACTCCGTCGCCCCTTTCCGGTTATCAGCAACATGAAGCGACGGAGACTCCTGTTCAAAGGGTTTGCGGAGGCTCGATGTCGGGAAAGCGTAATATGACGACAGAAGATGAGAACGAGGGGCGGGGAGCCGTACCCGATGCGGTGGCCACGACCCCGCAGCGAATGTCGGCGACGGCTCTGGATGGCGATATCCAGGCCAAGATCGGCCAGCATCTGCGTGCCATGTATGACGATGTGGTTCGCCAAGGCGTGCCCAACCGTTTCCTCGACCTGCTCAGCCAGCTCGACCAACCGTCGGGCGCGGGCAAGAAGCCGGGGGGAGGGGCCGGCTCGTGAGCACCGTCGATCCCGGTCTGCGCGATGACATCATCGCCGCGATCCCGAATTTGCGCGCATTCGCCATCTCGTTGAGCGGGAGTGTCGACAAGGCGGACGACCTGGTGCAGGAGACGCTGCTGCGCGCCTTCGCCAACATATCCAGTTTCAATCCCGGCACCAATTTGTCGGCGTGGCTGTTCACCATCCTGCGCAACCTGTTCCGTTCGGAATATCGCAAGCGCCGGCGCGAGGTGCCCGACCCGGACGGGGCATTCGCTGCGACGCTGACTACCAGCCCCGACCAGAACAGTCACCTCGACTTCGAGGATTTCCGCGCCGCGCTCGAGCGGCTGCCGCCCGACCAGCGCGAAGCCCTGGTGCTCGTCGGTGCCTCCGGCTTCTCCTATGAGGAGGCGGCGGACATCTGCAAATGCGCGGTGGGCACTATCAAGAGCCGCGTCAACCGTGCCCGCAATCGCCTCGGCGAACTGCTCGCCCTCGATTCCGCCGAGGATCTCGCCCCGGAGAAATCCGTGGGCATTCCCGTCCCAGCTACCGAACGCCTCTGAATATTCGCATCGACCCGAGCCCGGTGGATCGCAGCGCGCGGCCCGCCGGGTTTTCGATCGTCCTGTCGGCGGCCGCCACGAAACGGCAGACAAAAAAGCGCCCTCGCGCCAAAGGGAGCGCGAGGGCGTGCCGTGCTGTGTCGTCGCACGCGGCGCCGTCGTTCAGGGCGCCCTTCGGCCGCGAAGCATCCCCAGTACCGCCGAGACGACGAAGAGGATGATGGCGACGAAGAAGATGATTTTGGCGATCTCGATCGCCGTTCCGGCAATGCCGCCAAAACCCAGCACGGCGGCGATCAGGGCGATGACGAGAAAGGTGAGGGCCCAACCGAGCATGACATAACTCCCAGCTATTCGGCGGCCCGAAGGCGCCCTGCCGATGCGCGGGCGTCGATGCCGTCCTGCCGGATCAACGACAGAACCGCGCGGGAGTTCCGTATCCGGCTCAGAACCTTCAGAGACGCTTGGCGAGGTCGGGAGCCACCGCCTTCGCCTCGGCGATCAGGGCGGAGACCAGCGGTGTCATCGGCTCGCGGTCGAGGGCGACCAGGCCGATCTGATGCACGATTTCCGGCTCGCCGATCGGAATGGAGCGGATCGAGTTGGGGAAGGCGAAGACATCGGCAAGGGCCTTGGCCACCACGCTCGACCACTGGCCGGTGCGCACATGCGACAGGAGGGCGATGGTCGAATTGGCCTCCAGCATCGGCTCGGCCATCTGGCCCGCCTCGCGCAGCTGCCGGTCGACGATGCGGCGGTTCTGCATGTCGGGGGTGAGCAGGCACAGCGGCACCCGGCCGATCTCTTCCCAGCTGACCTTCTGCCGGTCGCCGAGCGGGGCGTTCACCGAGGTGAGGAACCGATAGGTCTCCTTGTACAAAGGTACCGTCTTCACCCGCCCGAGCGGATCATTGTCGAGATAGGTGACGCCGGCATCGGCCTCGAGATTTTCGATGAGCCGCAGCACCTCGTTGGAACTCGCCGAGATCAGGGTGAAGCGCACATCGGCGTGCTTCTGGTGGAACGGGGTGGTCAGCTCGCTCAGCATCGGCATGGCGGTGGGGATGGCGGCGATGCGGATATGGCCCGACAGGCCCTTGCGCAGCGTCGCGATCTCCTGGCGCATGGCCCGGGTATCGGCGATGATGCGCCGCGACCATTCCAGCGCCCGCTCGCCTTCCGGCGTGAAGCCGATGAAGCGCGAGCCGCGCTCGACGAGGCGTACGCCGAGCGCCTCCTCCAACTGCTTGAGCCCGGCAGACAGCGTGGGCTGGGTAATGCCGCAGGCTTCGGCGGCGCGGCCGAAATGGCGTTCCTTGGCGAGGGCGAGCAGCAGTTCGAAACGGTCGATCACTCGTACGCATTCCCGGCGCGTGGGCGAAAGACGTTATGTATCAGAGGCGATAGCTTTTGCGAATTAGACAGTTGAAAAACGCGATGCCGTGCCGCACCGCTGCGGCAGGGGCTATTCGGCGGCGCCGCGCAACCCGGCGGGGCCGGCGTCTTCGGTCTCCGGCGGCTCGGAAAACTCCAGCTGGGCGATGCGCCCGCCGCGACGGGCGATCTTGTCGGCGGAGGTGAGCGTCTGGGCGACGTCGTCGCCCATTCGGCCGAAATGTTTCGCGAGATTGCCGACGCGCTCGCGCAGCCTCTTCACATCCTCCACCAGCGCCCCGCATTCGGCGCGGATGCGGTCGGCCTGCTCGCGCATGCGCGCATCCTTGGCGATCGCCTGCACCACCTGCACCGCCAGCATCAGCAGCGACGGCGAGACCAGCACCACCCGGGCGCGGAAGGCGCGCTGGATGACGTCGTCGAAATGCTCGTGCAGGTCGGCATAGACCGACTCGGAGGGCACGAACATCAGCGCGACGTCCTGCGTCTCGCCCGCCACCAGATAGCGCTCGGCGATGTCGCCGATGTGCTTGCCGACGTCCTGCTTGAGCCGGGTCTCGGCCTGTTTGCGGGCCTCGGGGCTGGCGGATTCGCGGAAGGCGGTGATCGCCTCCAGCGGGAATTTCGAATCGACCAGCAGCGGCCGCCGGTCGCCGGGCAGGAAGATGGCGCAGTCGGCGCGGCGGCCATTCGCCAGCGTGTGCTGGAAGGCGAAGCTTTCGCGCGGCAGCGCATCGGCGATGATCGCCTGCAGCCGCCCCTCGCCGAAGGCGCCGCGCGCCTGCTTGTTGGCCAGCGTCGCGCGCAGGCCCATCACCTGGCCGGAAAGCTCGCCGAGGCTGGCGCGCGCCTGGTCGACCAGCGCCAGCCGCTCGTTGAGGCGCATCAGGTTCTCGTGCGTCGCCTCATTGGCGCGGGCGAGGCTCTCGCCAATGCGATAGGAGGTGGCATCGAGCCGCTCGGCCACCGCGCGGGCGAGTTCGCCCTGCCGGTGGGCGAGGATCTCGGTCATAGACTGCACCCGCCCCGCCATTTCCGACTGGCTGCGGGTGAGCTCGATCAGCCGGTCCTCCAGCTCCTCGGCGCGTCGGGCCTGCTCCTCGGCCTCAAGGGCGCGGGCCCGCGCCTGCCGCGCGCCGGCCACCAGCACGGCGACGAGCAGCAGCAGGGCGAGCGCGCCGGCGCCGGCCAGGAGCTCGGCAAGGGTGACGGGATGCCCGGCGACGGCAAACAGAAGCTGGTCCATGCGCCGCTTCTAGCAGATTTCGCGCCGCGCGCGAACGAAAAGGGAACGGGATAGTTTCGAGACCGTTGACCAGCGGGCGCGCGTCGCTTATTTCCCCGCCATGTCCGTACGCCCGCTCGTCATCATTCCCGACAACCGCCTGCGCCTCGTCTCCGATCCGATCGTGCGTGTGGACGCGCGCGTGCGCGCGCTCGTCGACGACATGTTCGAGACCATGTATGACGCGCCGGGCATCGGGCTCGCCGCCATCCAGATCGGCGTGCCCGAGCGCATCGTCACCGTCGATGTCGGCAAGCGCCGGGCGAAGGAAGATAATGGCGACGACGAGGGCGAGAAGAACCCCATCGCGCTGATCAATCCGGAGATCGTTTCCGCCTCCGAGGAGATATCGGTCTACCAGGAAGGTTGCCTGTCGATTCCGGACTATTACGAGGATGTCGAGCGGCCGGCGCGGGTCAAGGTGCGCTTCATGGACCTCAATGGCGAGATGCAGGAGATCGACGCCGACGGGCTGCTCGCCACCTGCGTGCAGCATGAGATCGACCATCTCAACGGCGTGCTGTTCATCGACCACATCTCCAAGCTCAAGCGCGACCGGGTGATCAAGAAGTTCACCAAGGCCGCCAAGGAGCGAGAGCGCGACTGACGCGCCGTCCTCCCCCTCCATTCCCGGCGCGGAGACCCTTCATGCGTGTCGTCTTCATGGGAACGCCGGAATTCGCGGTGCCCACGCTGGTCGAGATCGTCGGCGCCGGCCATGAGGTGGTCGCGGCCTATACCCGCGCGCCGGCGGCGGCCGGGCGGCGCGGTCTCGACCTCGTACCCTCGCCGGTGCACCGCACCGCGGAGCGCTTCGGCATCCCGGTACTGCATCCGAACACGCTGAAGGGCGAGGAGGCGGCCGCCACCTTCGCGGCCCATAATGCCGATGTCGCGGTGGTGGTGGCCTATGGCCGCATCCTGCCGCCGGCGATCCTTGCCGCACCGGCGCTCGGCTGCCTCAACCTGCACGCCTCGCTGCTGCCGCGCTGGCGCGGCGCCGCGCCGATCCAGCGCGCCATCATGGCGGGCGACAAGGAGAGCGGCGTTGCGGCCATGCGCATGGAGGAGGGGCTCGACACCGGCCCGGTGGGCCTCGTCGAACGCGTCGCCATCACGCCCGACATGACCGCCGGCGAGCTGCACGACCGGCTGATGGTGATCGGCGCCGATCTGATGGGCCGGGCGCTGGCGGCACTGCAGCGCGGCGCGCTCGGCTTCACGCCGCAGCCGGCCGAGGGCGTGACCTATGCCGCCAAGATCGACAAGGCCGAGACTCGCATCGACTGGAGCCGGCCGGCCGGCGACGTGCATAATCACATTCGCGGGTTGTCGCCGTTCCCCGGCGCCTGGTTCGAGCTGGGCGGGGTGCGGGTCAAGGTGCTGCGCTCCACCATTGGTGAAGGCGCGGGCACGCCGGGCACGGTGCTCGACGACCGCCTGACCGTTGCCTGCGGCACCGGCGCGGTGCGGCTGATCGAGGTGCAGAAGGCCGGCGGCCGGGCGATGCCGGCGGAGGAATTCCTGCGCGGCAACGCGCTCGAGGCGGGCGACGAGGTGAGCTGATGATCCGGGCGGTGCGGGTGGACGACCATGACGCGTGGCTGCCGCTCTGGCAGGCCTACCTGACCTTCTACGAGTCGGAGTTGCCGGCCCAAGTAACGCGCGCCACCTGGGCGCGCCTGCTCGACCCGGCGGAGCCGGTCCACGGCGCGCTGGCCTTCGATGCCGATGGCCGGGCCGTCGGGCTGGTGCACTGGCTGTTCCACCGCTCGACCTGGAGCGAGGGCGATTCCTGCTACCTGAACGACCTGTTCGTCGATGGCAGCCAGCGCGGCAAAGGGCTGGGGCGTGAACTGATCGCCCATGTCCACGCCGATGCCGCCGCCCGCGGCGCCCCGGAGGTCTATTGGCTGACCCACGAAACCAACCGCACGGCGCAGACGCTCTACAACGCGGTGGCGGAGCGCACCGGCTTTATCCATTACCGCCAGCTGACCGGCGAATAGCGGCTGGCACGCCCGAAGCGCCCGCCGCCTTCGTCTCACTGCGCCGGCTCACTTCGCCGGCTTACTTGCCGGGCTGGGCGACGACGCGCAGATAAGGCTTCAGCGTCTTCCAGCCTTGGGGGAACTTCTCCTTCGCCGCCTCGTCGCTGACCGCCGGGACGATGATGACGTCATCGCCGTCCTTCCAGTTCGCCGGGGTGGCGACGGAATGGGTGGCGGTGAGCTGCAGCGAATCGATCACCCGCAGGATCTCGTCGAAATTGCGCCCCGCACTCGCCGGATAGGTGAGCGAGAGCTTCAGCTTCTTGTCCGGCCCGACAATGAACACCGAGCGCACGGTGAGGGTGTCCGATGCGTTGGGATGGATCATGTCATAAAGATCGGCGACCTTGCGGTCCTGGTCGGCGATCAGCGGGAAGTTCGGCGCATAGCCCTGAGTCTCGGCGATATCGGCCGACCACACCGCATGGGCGTCGAGCGGATCCACCGACAGGCCGATAACCTTCACGTTGCGGCGGTCGAATTCCGGCTTGAGCCGGGCGACCTGGCCGAGCTCGGTGGTGCAGACCGGGGTGAAGTTCTTCGGGTGCGAGAACAGCACGCCCCAGGAACTGCCGAGCCACTCATGGAACCGGATCGGTCCCTCGGTGGTCTGCGCTTCGAAATCGGGCACGACATCGCCTAGACGGATAGTCATCGGAGGGCTCCAACCATATTCACATGATTATCATGTGTATAAATTATAAAACACGTTTCTGGTTTGGGGAAGGTGGTCGCGGCGTTTGCGGTATCTTACGGATGGAACCGATGCCGGGTGATGACGTTACGCTCTTGGAACAGGGTTCCCCCGCTGGGTGTTCTGGAGAGAAACATGATGATGAAGGTCCTTGCCATTTCCGCCGTGGCGCTCAGTCTCGCGGCGTGCACCACCACCGAACGCCGCGCAACGGGCGGCGCGCTGATCGGCGGCGGCACCGGCGCGATTATTGGCGGCATTGCCGGCGGCGGCACCGGCGCGGCGGTGGGCGGTGCGATCGGCGCCGGCACCGGCGCGGTCATCGGCGCGGCGACCTCGCCCGGCGATTGCTGGGCGCGCGATGCCTATGGGCGGCGGGTGGCCGTTCCCTGCCGCTGAACCCGGCACTCCATCAACATCGGACGGCCCCCTTCCGGGGGCCGTTCTCATATGCGGCGCCTATTGGCTGGCCCAGAGCACCCGGGCGATCGAGGCTATGTCGGCTTCCGGGATGATCTGGTCGGGATGGCCGGGAGTGAGCGAGCGCAGCTCGAGCGTGCGGGCGGTGCGGCGCTTGAGTTCCTTGGCGAGCACCTCGCCACGGCGGGTTCTGACGATCACCCGATCGCCGCGGCGGATCGCTGCGGCCGGCGAGACGACGACGATGTCGCCGTCGCGGTAGAGCGGCATCATCGCATCGCCGGCGATCTCCAATGCATAGGCATGCTCGTCGTCAACATCGGGGAAGGGCGCCTCGTCCCAGCCGCTGCCGGCCGGCAAGCCCGCCTCGTCGAAGAAGGCGCCGTTGCCGGCCTGGGCAAAGCCGAGCAGCCGGATCAGGCGCCCGCTGCGCGGGCGTTGCACCAGATGCATGAAATCGTCGAGGTCTGTGCTGGTGGCGTGGAGTATCTTGGCGATACTCTCGGTGGATGGCCAGCGCGGGCGGCCGTCCGATGCCTCGCGTTTGGAGCGGTTGAAAGTGGTGGCATCCAGTCCTGCCCGCTTGGCCAAAGCCGATGCCGTCAGACCGTGACGCTCGGCGAGGAGGTCTACCGCTCGCCAGATCTGGGCATGGGTGAGCATGATGCAATCCAAGGTTGATTATTATGGTTAACGCAATCCAGAATTAGGAATTATACCCTATTGACCGAGGCGTCCAGTACCGCTTGCAACCTTAGCCCCGCGGGGTTACAGCCGCCCCGGGGAGCCCCGTCAGCGGGGGCGGGATTGCGCGGCATGGCCGCCCGATGGGATCGTTCATGGCCGCACTCATCTATAAGATTTCTCCGCGCCTGGCGTGGGCGCAGGCGGAGGCGGCCGGGCGCTTCGACGGCGCGCCGGTGGACCGCGCCGATGGCTTCATCCATTTCTCCACCGCGGCCCAACTGCCCGGCACCGCCGCCAAGCATTTTGCCGGCCAGGCCGATCTGGTCCTGGCGGCGATCCGGGTGGAGGCGCTCGATCCGGCGGCGCTGCGCTGGGAGCCTTCGCGCGGGGGCGACCTGTTCCCGCATCTCTATGCGCCGCTGCCGATGAGCGCGGTCGCTTTCGTCCGCGATCTGCCGCTGGGGGCGGACGGCGCGCATCAGTTCGGAGAACTCGCATGAGCGCCCTGCTCGATCTTGCCCTGCCCTTCGCCCGGCTGATCGACCCGGAGATGGCGCACGGGCTGGCCATTCGCGCGCTCGCCTGCCTGCCGGCGGCGGCACCGCCGCCGGAGGATCCCTCGCTGGCGTTGCGGGCTTTCGGGCTCGACTTCCCCAATCCGGTGGGCCTGGCCGCCGGCTTCGACAAGGAGGCCGAGGTGCCGGACGCCATGCTCGGCATCGGCTTCGGCTTCGTCGAGGTCGGCACCATCACGCCGCGCCCGCAGCCGGGCAATCCGCGCCCGCGCAATTTCCGTCTCGCCGAGGACCGGGGGGTAATCAACCGCTACGGCTTCAACAGCGGCGGGCAGGACCCGGCGCGCGAGCGGCTCAAGGAGCGACGCGGCCGCACGGGCATCGTCGGGGTGAATGTCGGGGCGAACAAGGACACGGCCGACCGGGTCGCCGACTACGTCTCCGGCATCGAGGCCTTTGGCGATGTCGCCAGCTATTTCACCGCCAATGTTTCCTCGCCCAACACGCCGGGCCTGCGCGACCTGCAGGAGGAGCGGGCGCTCGACGACCTCATCGCCCATCTGCTCGATGCGCGCGAACGCGCGGCGCCGGGCGTGCCGCTGCTGATCAAAATCGCTCCCGATCTCGCTCTTGCTCATCTCGACGCGGTGGTGCAGGTGGCACGCCGGCGCGGCGTGGACGGGCTGATCGTTTCCAACACCACGATCTCGCGTCCGGGCACCCTGCGTTCCGCGCACCGCAAGGAGACCGGCGGCCTCTCGGGCCGGCCGCTGTTCCCGCTGTCGACCCGCATGCTGGCGGAGACCTATGTGCGGGTGGAGGGGGCGTTTCCGCTGATCGGCGCCGGCGGCATCGACAGCCCGGAGGCGGCGATCGCCAAGATCGAGGCCGGGGCGACGCTCATCCAACTCTATTCGGCACTGGTCTATGAGGGGCTGGGCCTTGTGGGGCGGATCACCCAGGGACTTTCCGCCTATCTCGCCGCGGATGGCCGCCTGCTGTCCGAATTGGTGGGCACGACCGCGCGCGAACGCGTGGCGGAGCCGTTTCCCGATTAGCGCAGTTCCCGCGAAAGCGCGCAGCGGTTCTGCGAAAGGCATTCGATAGAAACAGAGAGTTGGGCCGTTCCGGCGAACCGAACGTCACCTGAACCCCTCTAGGCGGGAAAGGTGCGCCGCACCAGCGCCGGCACGCGCAGCGCCTGCAGCACGCCGCGCCCCGCCATGAAGGCGAGATAGGCCCACCACAGGCCGGTATTGCCGAACGGGCGGCCGATCCACCAGGCGGCGAAGAACAGCACCACCGCGCCGAACATCAGGTTGCGCATGTCGCGCGACCAGGTCGAGCCGGCATAGATGCCGTCATAGGCAAAGGCGGCGACACCCATGAGCGGGGTGAGCGCCGCCAGCGGCAGAAATGCCCGCGCCGCCTCGCGCACCTGCGGGTTGCTGGTGAGGGCGTCGATCACCGCCCCGCCGCCCAGCCACAAAGCGAGCGTGGCCGGCACGGCGAAGCCGAAGCCCCAGAACAGCACCAGCCCCACCGAGCGGCGGAAGCCCGCGCGGTCGCGGGCGCCGACCGCCTGGCCGCAGATCTGCTCAGCGGCGGTGGAGAAGCCGTCGAGGAAGAAGGCGGTGACCATCACCATGTTGTAGAGCACGGCATTGGCGGCCAGCGTCACATCGTCGGTGCGCGCGCCCTGGGCGGTGAAGAACAGCAGCACCAGCATCAAGAGGCCGGTGCGGATCATGATGTCGCCATTGACGCCGATGGTCTCGACGAGCCGGGCGCGGTCGAGGAGGGTGGCCAGCGGCAGCCGCCAGTTCGCGCCGATCAACCGGCGGGCGACGAGAAGGCCGACCAGCGTGCCGACCATTTCGGCGACCAGATTGGCCAGCGCGGCGCCGGCGATGCCGTAATCCCAGTGCAGCACGAGGAGCAGGGTCAGCGCGGCGTTGATCCCGGCGATCAGCACCTGCAGGCCGAGGCCGATATCGGTGCGGGCGATGCCGACCAGCCAGCCCAGCACCGCGAAATTGCCGATGGCGAAGGGAGCCGAGAAAACGCGGATGGAGAAATAGACCGCGGCGGCCGCCGTCACCGCTTCGCCGGTGCCCATCAGGCGGAACGTCAGGACACCCACCGGCACATGCACGAGGATGATGGCGATGCCGATGGCGGCACAGAGGACGAGCGCACGGGCGAGGGTGGCGCGCACCTCCAGCGCATCGCCGCGCCCGAGCGCTTGTGCGGTCAGCCCCGCCGTGCCCATGCGCAGCGAGCCGAACACCCAGAACAGGAAATCGAACAGCAGCGCGCCGACCGCCACCGCCCCGAGCAGCACCGCATCGCCCAGCCGGCCGACCGCGGCGGTGGCGACGAGGCCGAGCAGCGGCGTCGTCATCTGCGCCAGCGTGGCCGGCAGCGCGATGGCGAGGAAGCGCCGGTGGGTGACATCGGCGCGGCCGCCGGCGGTGGCGAGCTTCATCCGTTCACCGGCCGCGCTGGGCGATGCGCATGATCAGCCACAGCGGCACCACGATCACCGCGCCGAGGATGAAATAGCGCCAGAGCTTGTCGATCGCCTCGAAACCGAAGCTGAACAGCCCGCGCACCAGCCGCTCCAGGCTGGAGAGGATGTTCAGCGGATCGAGGCCGAGGGCGCTGAGGATCACGCCGATGACCACCGACAGGATCACGAGGCGCACCAGCACCCAGAGCGGCGAACCGCCCATCAGCCGCGAGAGCTGGTTGTCGGACATGGAATCGGCACTCCGTTTCAGGATGCTTCCCTATCACGCCGGGCGGCGCGGCGGGAGGCCGGGCGGGCGGGCCTACCATTGCCGTCGCTCTCGGCGGCCGGGTCGCCATCGGCCGCAACCTCGCCTTCCGTGCGCAGCAGCGCCTCCAGCGCCGCCAGGGTGTCGGCCTCGGCCGGCGGCTTGTCCCAGCGCAGCCGGGCGATGCGGGGAAAGCGCATGGCGACGCCGGAGCGGTGGCGGCTCGAGCGCGCGAGTCCTTCGAACGCCACTTCCAGCACCAGCCCCTCGTCGCGCGCATGCACCACTTCCCGCACCGGGCCGAAGCGGTTCACCGTGTTGCGGCGCACGAAGCGGTCGATCTCGATCAGCTCGGCATCGGTGAAGCCGAAATAGGCCTTGCCGACCGGTACCAGTTCGCCGTCGCCGGTCCATACCCCGAACGTGTAGTCGGAATAATAGGAAGAGCGTTTGCCGTGGCCGCGCTGGGCATACATCAGCACGGCATCGACGCTGTGCGGATCGCGCTTCCATTTCCACCACGGGCCTTTCGGTCGGCCCGGCAGATAAAGGCTGTCCGCGCGTTTCAGCATCACGCCCTCCACTGCCTCGGCATCCGGCCCGGCGCCGTGTTTGGCGGGATCGGCGCGGGCGGCGGTCAGATCCTCCCATGTCGCGAAAGGCACCAGCGGCGAGAGGTCGAGCCGCGCATCCGTTGGATGGCTGGCGATCAGCGCTTCCAGCCGGGCACGGCGGGCGTCGAAGGGAAGGGCGCGGACATCCTCGGTGCCATCGACCAGCAGGTCATAGGCGCGGATATGCGCCGGGAATTCGGCGATGAGCCTGGCCGACACCGCCTTGCGGTTCAGGCGCTGCTGCAGAACGTTGAACGACTGGACGCGCTCCTGGCGCAGGATCAGCAACTCGCCGTCCACCGCCCCCTCGAAGGCGAGCGCCTCGGCGAGATCGGGGAAGGCGCCGGAGATGTCCTCGCCGGTGCGGCTGTAGAGGCGGGTCGCCACCGCGCCGTCCACCGTGCGGGCCCGCACCGCCTGCACGCGGATGCCGTCCCATTTCCACTCGGCGCGGAAATCCTGCGGGTCGAGGCTGTCCCGATCCGTCGCCTCCAGCGGGTGGGCGAGCATGACCGGGCGGAACGGCGTCGGGTTCTCGGTCCGCGGTCGTTCGCCATGTCCCTCCGCCCAGGCGAACAGCTCCGCATAGGGCGGGGCGAGGCCGGGCCAGACCAGCTCGATCTCGTCCGGCGTCAGGGTGCCGAGCGCGGCCACCGCCGTCTTGGCGAGGCGGGCGGAGACGCCGATGCGCAGCGAGCCGGTGATCAGCTTCAGCAGCGCCCAGCGGCCGGTCTCGTCCAGCCGGTCGAGCAGGCCGGCGAGCACGGCGGGCAGTTCGCTGCGGCCCATATGGGTGAGGATGTGCACGACGTCGGAAAGCGGAATGCCGGCATCCGGGGAGCCCTCCGGCCGTGCCGGCGCCGGCCACATCAGCGCCACCGTCTCGGAGAGGTCGCCGACATAGTCGTAGGACAGCGCGAACAGGACGGGGTCGGTGCGCTCGGCGATGAGCTGGCGG
Organism: Ancylobacter sp. 3268; assembly: GCF_031456575.1. Lineage (NCBI taxonomy): Bacteria > Pseudomonadati > Pseudomonadota > Alphaproteobacteria > Hyphomicrobiales > Xanthobacteraceae > Ancylobacter > Ancylobacter sp. 3268. The sequence goes on along the minus strand of NZ_JAVDUX010000014.1, from coordinate 33,434 downwards.
ATCAGCCCCGGCTTGGCGTTGCGGAACGAGAGCGCGCCGGTGAGCGCCGCCAGGGCCCAGCCGCGATCCGGATCCGGCACATGGCGGAAATAATCGGCGATCAGCCGGATCTTGCCGTTGCGGCGGGGCTCATAGGCGAGGCGGTCGATGAGGGCGGCGAAGCGGTTCACGACGGCTTGCCCTCCGCCGGGGCATCGCCGCTTTCCGTGCCGGCGGCGGGAGCGGTGCCGCTCTCAGCCTCCTCCTCGCCATAGCCGACGAGATGCAGCGGCCGCGCCGCGAGCCCGGCCTGCCCCGCCCAATGGACGAGGGCATCCTCCTGGCCATGCGTGACCCACAGCTCACCGCAGCCGGTGGCGAGGATGGCGTGCTGGAGATCGTCCCAGTCGGCATGATCGGAGATGACGAGGGGCAACTCGACGCCGTTCTGCCGGGCGCGGGCGCGGATGCGCATCCAGCCGGAAGCGAAGGCGGTCACCGGATCGGCGAAGCGCCGCGACCACACCTCGGCGAGCGAGCCGGGCGGAGCGATGACCACGGCGCCCGGAAGCGCGTCCGGCGTCGCCTCGCGGGCCAGCTTCACCGGGCCGAGCGCGATGCCCTCGCTCTCGTAATAGGCGGTGAGCCGCTCCATCGCGCCGTGCAGCAGGATCGGCCGGTCGTGGCCGGCGGCGCGCAGCAGCGCGATCACCCGCTGCGCCTTGCCGAGCGCATAGGCGCCGACGATGTGGGTGCGCTCGGGGAAAAGCTGCAGCGAGGCGACGAGCTTGCCGATCTCTCCCGACGGATCGGGATGGCGGAACACCGGCAGGCCGAAGGTCGCCTCCGAGATGAACACGTCGCAGCCGATCGGCTCGAAGGGCAGGCAGGTGGGATCGATCCCCGGCTTGTAGTCGCCCGAGGCGACGATGCGGCAGCCACCCTTTTCCACCCGTATCTGCGCCGAGCCGAGAATATGCCCGGCCGGGAAGAAGCTGACCTTCACCCCGTCGAGCTCCACGGTTTCGCCATAGGCGATGGCTTGGGTGGCGCCGGCGAAATCCGCGCCGTAGCGGATCGCCATGATGTCCAGCGTCTGGCGCGTCGCCAGCACCGCGCCATGGCCGGCCCGGGCATGGTCGGAATGGCCATGGGTGACCAGCGCGCGCGGCACCGGACGCACCGGATCGATGAAGAAATCCCCGGCGGGCGAATACAGCCCCCGCGGCGTCGGGCGGAGCAGGTCTTCCGGGCGTATCGCAGAACGCATGGGCCTTGCGAAACTCTCTTACCAAGCGGCGTCAGGAAGGATATAGGGCGTCGCCTCGCGATTTGCCGAGATTTCGGCCTTAGAGACACCTTCATGGCTGGCGCCCCGCTGTTTCTGTCGTCCGGTGATCCCACCCTCGATCGCCGCGTGGACTGGGCGCGTGCGCTGATGTCCGAGGGCAATGCCGCCGATGCCGAGATATTGCTGGCCGAGGTGGCCGAGCGCGCGCCGGGTTTCCTCCCCGGCTGGTTTCTGCTCGGCGAGGCGCGCGAGGCGCTCGGCGACGCGGCCGGCGCCGGCGATGCCTATGCCCGCGCCCGTGCGCTCGACCCCGAGGACCGGCTGGGCGCCACGCTCCGGCTCGCCCGGCTCGGCCGCGACGAGATTCCGGAAATGAGCGCCGCCTATGTGCGCACCCTGTTCGACCAATATGCCGAGCGCTTCGACAAGGCGCTGGAGCGGCTCGATTATCGCGGACCGGAACTGATCCATGGTGCCCTGCGATCCGCCTGCGACCAGCTCGGCCGGCCCGTCGCCTTCGCCCAGGCGCATGACCTCGGCTGCGGCACCGGCCTTGTCGGGGTGCGGCTCGCCGATCATGTCGGGGAGATGGGCGGGGTCGATCTGTCGCCGAACATGATCGCGCTGGCGCGGCGGCGTGGCATCTATGGCCGGCTAGTGGCCGGCGACATGGTGGACTATCTGCGCGAGAGGCCGGCGGGCGAGGCCGACCTCGTCTTTGCCGGCGACGCCTTCTGCTATCTCGCCGATCTCGGCCCGGTGCTCGCCGAGAGCCGGCGGGTGCTGGAGCCGGGCGGTCTCCTCGCCTTCACCGTCGAAACGCATGGCGGCGCCGGCGTGCTGCTGCGCGACACGCTGCGCTATGCGCACGCGCCGGCCTATGTGAGCGAGGCGCTGGCGGCCGCGCGGCTCGGCTTGCTGTCCTGCGAGGAAGCATCGACCCGCACCGAAAAGGGCGAGCCGGTGCCGGGGCTGGTGATCGCGGCACTGCGGGCGGAATAGTTCGGTAAAATTTGTTCCCGGTTTACCCTCGCTTTTTATCGCGAAGGCGTTAGCTTCGCCCGCGTGACCATCCTCGACCGCCGAAGCGCCCTTCACCTGCCCGAGCCGTTCCGCAGCTGGTTCGCCGGCCGCGGCTGGGCGCCGCGCGCGCATCAGCTCGCCTTGCTGGAGCGGGCGCGGCAGGGGTGCTCGACGCTGCTGATCGCCCCGACCGGGGCCGGCAAGACGCTGGCCGGCTTCCTGCCGACGCTGGTCGAGCTCGCCGAGCGGCCGAGAAAGCGCAACAGCCCGCGCCCGCCGGGGCTGCACACGCTCTACATCTCGCCGCTGAAGGCGCTGGCGGTCGACGTCGCCCGCAATCTGGAGCGGCCGGCGGCGGAGATGGAGCTTCCCATCCGCATCGAGACCCGCACCGGCGACACCCCGCCCTCGCGCCGCCAGCGCCAGCGCCGCGACCCGCCGGACATATTGCTCACCACGCCCGAGCAGATCGCGCTGCTGCTCGCCTCCGCCGACGCGCCGCACCTGTTCGGCGACCTCCGGCGCATCGTGCTCGACGAGCTGCACGCGCTGGCCAATTCCAAGCGCGGCGACCTGCTGTCGCTCGGCCTCGCCCGCATCCGTGCGCTGGCGCCCGAGGCGCAGACGGTCGGCCTGTCGGCGACGGTAGCCGATCCCGACACGCTGCGCCGCTGGCTGGTGCCGCAAAACTCGCGCGAAGAATCCCGGGGAGAGGGGGAGATGGGCGATCTCGTCGTCGCCGAGGCGGGGGCGGCGCCGGACCTCTCCATGCTCGACAGCGTGGCGCATGTGCCCTGGGCGGGGCATACCGCCAAGCATTCGCTGAAGGAGATCTACGCGCTCATCGTCGCCAACACCACCACGCTGGTGTTCGTCAACACCCGCATGCAGGCGGAGCTCCTGTTCCAGGAGCTGTGGCATATCAATGAGTTGAACCTGCCTATCGCCCTGCATCACGGCTCGCTGGATGTCTCGCAGCGCCGCCGCGTCGAGGCGGCGATGGGCGAGGGGCGGCTGAAAGCGGTGGTGTGCACTTCCTCGCTCGACCTCGGCATCGACTGGGGCGCGGTCGATCTGGTGGTGAATGTCGGGGCGCCGAAGGGCTCCTCGCGGTTGATGCAGCGGATCGGCCGGGCCAACCACCGGCTCGACGAGCCTTCCCGCGCGGTGCTGGTGCCGGCGAACCGCTTCGAAGTTCTGGAATGCCGCGCCGCCATGGAGGCGGTGCGCGCCGGTGCGCAGGACGGCGTGGTGGAGCGCTCCGGCGCGCTCGACGTGCTCGCCCAGCACGTGCTCGGCATGGCCTGCGCCGGGCCGTTCCATGCTGACGACCTCTATGCCGAAATCGCCTCCGCCGAGCCTTATTCCGCTTTGCCGCGCAAGGACTTCGACGATGTGCTGGCTTTCGTGGCCACCGGCGGCTACGCGCTGCGCGCCTATGAACGCTTCGCCCGCATCAGGCAAATGAAGGATGGACGCTGGCGGGTGACCAACCCGATGGTGGCGCAGCAATACCGGCTGAATGTCGGCACCATCGTCGAGGCGACGATGCTCAAGGTGCGCCTCGTCGGGGGCAAAGCGCGCTATGGCGGCCGGGTGCTCGGCGAGGTGGAGGAGTATTTCGTCGAGACAATGAGCCCCGGCGATACCTTTGTGTTTGCAGGGGAAATCCTCGAATACCGCGCCATCGTCGAAGACACGGTGCTGGTGGTGCGCTCCACCGCCAAGGAGCCGAAGGTGCCCTCCTATGAGGGCGGCAAGTTCCCGCTCTCCACCTTCCTCGCTGCCGGGGTGCGGGCGATGCTAGCCGACACCGCGCGCTGGAAGGACCTGCCGGCGCAGGTGCGCGACTGGCTGGAGATCCAGCGCCGGCGCTCGCGCCTGCCGGGGCGGGAAGACCTGCTGGTGGAGACGTTTCCGCGCGGAGGGCGGCATTATCTCGTCGCCTATCCCTTTGAGGGGCGGTTGGCCCATCAGACGCTCGGCATGCTGCTGACGCGGCGGCTGGAGCGCGCCCGGCTGAGGCCGCTCGGCTTCGTCGCCAACGATTATGCCCTTGCGATCTATGGTGTTTCCGATCTGTCGCTGGCGGTGAGGCAAGGGAGGCTGGACCTTGGCAACCTGTTCGACGCCGACATGCTGGGCGACGATCTCGAGGCCTGGCTGGCGGAAGCGGCGCTGATGAAGCGCACCTTCCGCCAATGCGCCATCATTGCCGGGCTGATCGAGCGCCGCTTCCCCGGCAAGGAGAAGAACTCCCGGCAGGTGACGATGTCGACCGACCTCGTCTATGACGTCCTGCGGACCCATGAGCCCGACCACGTGCTCTTGCGCGCCGCCCGTCAGGATGCCGCGACCGGGCTGATGGATCTCAGGCGCCTCTCGGGAATGCTGATGCGCATCCGCGAGCGAATCGATCATGTTGCGCTCGATCGGGTGTCGCCGCTGGCGGTGCCGGTGATGCTGGAGATCGGCCGCGAGATGGTCGGCGGCGAGGCGGCGGATGCCCTCCTCGCGGAGGCGGAAGACGAACTCGTCGAGGAGGCGATGCGTGGCGATGATAGGGTGCAGTGAGGTGTACGATGAGCCCGATTTGCAGGCCGATGCGTTCGGCGAGGCCGGCGTGATCGCGCTTGCCGGCATCGAATTGCGCCTCGACCCCGCCGGCGGCCTCTACTGGCCGGCCGAACGGATGCTGATTGTCGCCGATCTGCACCTGGAAAAAGGCTCCTCCTTCGCCGCGCGCGGCATCGCCCTGCCGCCCTATGACAGCCGCGCCACCCTGATGCTGCTGGTGGAGATGGCGGCGCGCTGGCGGCCGCGAATCGTGGTCTCGCTCGGCGACACGCTGCATGACCGCCGTGCCGGCACCCGGCTGGGCCTAGTGGAGCGGGAGATGCTGGCCGGGCTGGCGCGCGGGCGCGAGATGGTGTGGATCGCCGGCAACCACGACCCCCATGCGGTGCCGGAGCTTGGCGGCGTGCACCTGCCGGAACTGGCGGTCGGCAGCCTTGCCCTGCGGCACGAGCCGCGCGCCGGGGCGACCCGCGAGATCGCCGGGCATCTGCACCCGGTGGCGCGAGTAGTGCGGCGCGGGCGCTCGGTGCGGCGGCGCTGCTTCGCCACCGATGGGGGGCGCCTCGTCATGCCGGCGCTCGGGGCCTATGCCGGCGGGCTGAACGTGCGCGACCGGGCGGTGGCCGGCCTGTTCGCGGCGCCGTTCGACGCGCATCTGATCGGCGGCGCGCGCACCTATCGCATCGCCCACCATGCCTGCGCGCCGGATCGCTGAACGGCCCGGTAGCTGCGCGAAGGCAGCTCAGCCGCGCGAGGCGGTCTTGCGGGCAGCGGGCAGATCCCAATCCTGCAGGCCGGAGCCGCTGTTCGCCTCGGCATCGCCCACGGCCGGCGTCCAGAGCTGCAATGCCTTGCGGGCGGTGGCGAGGGTATCGGCATCGAGCCGCGCGGCGATCTCGTCGCGCCGCTGCCCGGCCTCCTGGTCGCCGCGTGCGGCGGCCAGCGAGAACCACCGCCACGCCTGCACCGGATCGGCCTCGACGCCGAAGCCGCGCGAATAGAGCACGCCGAGATTGTACTGGCTGTCGCGCACGCCATAGCTGGCGGCCTTCTGAAACCACACAGCCGCCGCGGCGTAATCGGGCGCGCCGGCGGTGCCATCGGCGAGCAGCACGCCGAGATTGTGCATCGCGCGCACATTGCCGCCGCCGGCCGCGGCCTCATAGAGCCTGCGGGCCCGGGGGAGATCGCGCGGCACGCCCTCGGCGCCCTTTTCATGGAGAGCGCCCAGCCGGTAGGCGGCGGGGATGGAGCCGCGGGCGGCGGCGAATCCGAACCATTGGGCGGCGCGCTGCGCGCTGGGAGCGACGCCTTCGCCCTCCATGTAGCGATGGCCGACCTCATAGGCCGCGGCCGGATCGCCGCCCAGCGCCGCGACCCGCAGGCCTTGGCTGCCAATGCCGTTCGGCAGGTCGCCGGGGACGCCGCCCGGCACGCTGCCCGAGCCGTCGAGGCTGGAGGAGCCGGGCAGTGGCGCCATCGGGTCGGCTTCCGGCAGGGACGGCATAGGCGGGGCGAGGGGCACGTCCGGCACCGCCTGAAGCGGCGCGGCGGCGGGCGGCAATGTCAGGCGCGGCGCCACCGGACGCGGCGACACCGAGCCGGTGATGTCGTCCGGCGTCGGCTCGACCGGCAGCGAGCGGGCGGTGGAGGTGGCGGACGGCGCATTGGCGCGCAGCCGGCCTTCCTTCATGCCGCTGAGCAGGTGCCAGGACGCAAAGGCGAGCGCCGAGCCGCAGACGCCGACCAGCAGCATCGCCCGGATGCGGGCCAGCCAGCGGGTGGAACGGGCGCGGTTCGCCCGCCCCTCGGCAATGCGGGCGCCGAGGGTGGCATGGGGGAGGCCATGAGGTTTGGCGGGCGGGACGTTGGCAGAGGGACCGCGGGCGGGCGGAACGTTGGCGGTGGGACCGTTGGCAGGGGCCACGCCGCGCGCGGCGCGGCGCGCCTGGGCGATGAAATCGATGCGCGCCGGACCGGTGCCCGTCATGCCCACGCCATCGCGCTCGACGTCCGGTCCCGGCTCGTCCTGCCCGTCGCCGGCCGACGCTTCGGCCGCCGTCGGGTGGGAGGCGGAGACGATGGCGGGCGCATTGGCGGGCACGCCCGGCCGGCGTTCGTCCGGCGCGGCGACGGCCGGCTCTTCGCCGGCGGCGGCCGGGCGGTGCGAGGCCTGCCGTGCGGCGGGAGCCTCGCCGCCCGCTTGCGTCGAAGCCGGGGAGACGACCGGACGATCCGCCTGCGGCGCGACGGCGGCGGGCGGTGCCGGCGCGCGGCGCGGCGGCATCGGGTCGGAGGGCGCGGGGGATGGCGCGCTCACCAGGCTGGCGCGGGTTTCCTCCATCTGGATGAACAGGTCGTTCAGCGCCCGCTCGATGCCGGCAAGCCGGTTCGGCTGGGCGTGCTGCGTCTCCAGCCGGTCGGCCAGCGCAGCGATACGGTGGCTGAGCGCCTCGAAGGCGGCGGTGTCGGGCACCGGTATCGCCGCCGGCGCCGCGGCGGCTTCGGCCGGGCGCTCGATGCGCTCCAGCCGCTCGCCGATGCCGCGCAGCATCTGCTCGACATTGGCCGGGGTGTCGCGGCGCAGGGCCGAAAAATTCTGCGCGATGTTCGCCTGGATATCGTCGAGGCGGCGATGGACGCCGCCGAGATCGACCTGCGCCGGCCGGGCGGCCTGCGCCTCGATGTGGGCGGCGAGCTGGCCGAGCCGCTCGTCGACGCCGGCAAGCACGGCCCGCAGCGCGTTCTCCTGCGCGCCGGCCTCGCGGCTGACACGGCCGACCAGCAGCGTCACCTGCTCGACCAGCTGGCGCACCGCATCATTGGACAAGGCGCGGCCGATGACATGGCGGATCTCGCCGGCCTGCGCCTGCAGCCGGGCGATGGCGGCCGTGTCGACCTGCTTGGCGGCGATCAGATCGAGCTTGCGGGACAGCGCGTCGATGCGGCCCTGCACCACCGACTGGTATTCGGGCAGGCGCAGCGTGGCGATCATGTCGCGCAACGCCGCCAGGGTGGCGCACAGCTCGTTGTCGCGCAGGCCGGAAGCCTCGATGCGGCCGGCGAGGCGGGAGACGGTGCGCTGCAATTCGTCCACCGCCTGGCGGGGGGCGAGATCGCCGAGCGCGGCGCGCATCCGGACCACGTCGCCGCGCAGCGTGTCGATGGCGGCGGTGAAGGAGGAAGCCGGCTCGGCCGCGGGCGGGCTCGGCGGGGCGGGCGTCGGCGGCGCGGGCGTCGGCGGCGCGGGGGGCGTCGGGCGGGCAGATGACGGGCGGCCCGGCGGCGGCGCCTGTGCTGCCGCGGGTGGCTCGGCCGGACCGGGCGCGGTGGGGCGCGCGGCGGTGGTGCCTTCCATGGCGCGGCGGGCGGGCGCGGCGACCTCGAGCTCACGCTGGCGGGCGGCGATCTCGGCGACCGCGGCCTCGATGCTGGCGGCGCTCGGCGCCTGCAGCCGGCGCGGCGGCACCGGCTGGGGTGACGCGGGCTCGGAAGGGCGGGCCACGGTCGAGCGCGCCGCCGTCGAGCGGAGGCGGGCGCTGGAATCGCCGACCAGGGTGTCGAGCTGGGCCCGGATGTCCTCCAGCGCCGCCTCGACGCGCGAGGTGGCGGGCGAAGGGGCGGCAGGAGCCGGGGCAGAAGGAGCCGCGACGGCAGCAGCGGCGGGTTCCGGCGCCGGCGGGGTGGCGAGGCTGTTGACGGTGCCGGTGAGCTCGCGGATGCGGCGGCGCAGATCGGCGATGTCGCCGACGCTGCCACCGCGTTCGCCGGTGCCGAGATGGCCGAGCAGCCGCTGATGCAGCCATTCGTCCAGCGGCAGGCCGGCGCGCTGCGCGGCCTCGTTCATCGCGGTCCAGGCCGCGGCATTGATGTGCCCGGCCTGGGTGGGGGCGCCTTGCCTCACCGTCTTCTCCGTCGCGTCAGGCGTCGGCGGGTCGGGAGAATCACCCGTGGCGACGCTGGAGGCTGCTTGGCGCCGACTGTTCCTTTTCTTGGTAAATGACGGGTTAATGCGCCGCGGCCCGCGGCATCTTCCTACCGCCGCGCCGGGGTGCCGGGTGGCTTTACCTCCCGGCCGGGTGAGGAAAGGCTACTGAAGGTAATATCGTATTTAGATAAACTAATCAGATAATTAGGTTGGCATTTAACAGTAAGTTTCCCTAACGGAGGGTGCTACTTTCTCCCCTAACGGCAGGTGGGTCGTTACAAATTCGGGCAACGCTGCTGACGCGATCCCTTTGCGTCCCGTTAACCCGACCAGGAGACCCCGCGATGGATTTCACTTCCTACGAGCAGGATCGTGCCGTCGAGACCGCCGCCACGTCCTCGGGCGATGCGCTCTTCTTCACCATCGGCGACCTCGCCCGCGAGTTCGACGTGACGCTGCGCGCCCTGCGCTTCTATGAGGACAAAGGCCTGCTCTCCCCGCGCCGCGAGGGTCTGACCCGCCTCTACACCCCCTCCGACCGCTCCCGCCTCGCGATCATCCTCAAGGGCAAGAAGCTTGGCTTCACCCTCGCCGAGATCAAGGCGATGGTCGCCTTGCGCGAAGGCACCGCCACCATGAGCGGCCTCGCCCTGACCCGCGAGAAGTGCGTGGATCAGCTCGGCCTGCTCGAGCAGCAGAAGGCCGAGATCGAGGAAGCCATCGGTGAACTCAAGCAGATGATCGCCTCCTATCCGGTTCGCACCGCCGCCTGAGCGGCGCCCGCCGGCATCCAGCCTCACCAGCCTTTCGAAGCGGCGCCCCTCGGGCGCCGTTTTCGTTTCGAGGTGGGGTTGAAGCGTCGGCGCGACTGCGCTTCAACAGGGGCTGCGGCCGTGCCGGCCGCCGGATCTGTCGAAACGAGCGCCTTGCGCGGCTCCGGGTCTCGCCCGGCGGCAAGGGCTCCAGCGAGGCGCGGATGAGCCGTTCGGTCGATTATTTCTTCTCCGTCGTCAGCCCGTGGGCGTTTATCGGCCATGCCGCCTTCATGGCGGTGGCGCGGCGCCACGGGCTCACCTTGCGCTATCATCCCGTGCAGCTCGGCGGGCTGTTCGCTGAAACCGGCGGGCTGCCGCTGCCCAAGCGTCATCCGGCGCGCCAGCGCTACCGGATGATCGAGCTGCAGCGCTGGCGCGACGCGCGCGGGCTGGAGTTCCACCTGCATCCGGCGCATTGGCCGTTCGACGGCGCCCTCGCCGACCGGCTGGTGATTGCCGCCGTGCAGGCCGGCCATGAGGTCGATGCCCTGTTGCCGCGGCTGATGTCCGGAGTGTGGCAGCGTCAGGAGAACATCGGCGATCCCGCCCAGCTCGCGGGGATACTGGCGGAACTCGGCCTGCCGGCGGAGCTGCTGGAGGCGGCGGCGTCCGAGAGCATCGGCGCGCTGTACGACGCCAACCGCGCCCGGGCGGTGGAGGCGGATGTGTTCGGTTCGCCGGCCTATGTGCTCGACGGCGAGGTGTTCTGGGGGCAGGATCGGATCGATCTGCTCGATGCGGCGTTGACGAAGAACCGGGCGCCGTTCACGCCGGCGGCGTGAAAGACGGACCGGCGCGTGCCGGACACGCGCAAAGGCGGAAATGCGGGAGGCTTCCATGCTTCGCCTTGCTCTGTATGCGCTGATGGCGCTCGCTCTGGTCACCACGGCCCGCGCGCAGCCGGCGACTTCCGACACACCGCCGCCTCCGGCTGCCGGAACCGGGCCGCATTTCACCATGCAGCCGGTGGAGGGCGGGGTGCTGAGGCTCGATACCCGCTCGGGCACGATGAGCTTCTGTGCCAGCCGCGCCGGGGTGTGGCGCTGCGAGGCGATGCCGGACGAGCGGGCGGCGCTGGAAGCCGAGATCACCCGGCTGCGGGATCGCCTCGCTGCTGCCGGCAGTGGCCCCGGCGTGCCGGACATTGCCGAACCGCCGCGCGCGCCGTCACCGGGGGCGACCCCGCCGGGCCCGCCTGACGACGCGCAGAGGCGCTTCGATGCGGCGATGGACGAGGCCATGCGCAAGGCGGAGGCCATGTTCCGCCGCTTCTACGAGATGATGGAGCGGTGGCGGAACGACCCGCCGCAGGGCGACAAGCTCTGACGGCAAGACGCCGCGGCCCGGCTCGGCGCAGCCTTGCGGGCTGGCCCCGTCGCTCAGCTGGCGGCGAGGAAGGCGACGATGCGGGCGAGCGCCTGGTCGGCCAGCGAGCCGGGGAAGCCGATGAAGACGTGGCAGCCGCCGGGATAGATGGCGAGTTCGGTCCGGTTGCCGGCGGCGAGCCAGCGCGGCGCCATGAACAGCGTGTCGTCGAGCAGCGCATCGCGGGTGCCGATGGTGAACAGCGCCGGCGGCAGGCCGGAGAGATCGCCCTGCAGCGGCGAGATGTCCGGCGTCGCCACGTCGCCGCCCTCGCGCAGGTAATGGCCGACGAAGACGTTGATGTCCCTGGTGTTGAGCACCAGCGGCTCGTCGCCCCAGCCGCGGGCGCTCGGGGTGAGGCCGAGATCGTAGCAGCCGGCATTGAGGTTGGCGGCGCGGAACGGCGTCAGGCCGTGCCGGTCGCGCAGGCGCAGCAGCGTCGCCGCCGCCAGGTTTGCGCCCGCCGATTCGCCGCCGATGACGAAACGCTCGGTGCCGAAGCGGGCCTTGCCCTCGCGGACCAGCCACAGCGCCGCGGCCTCGCAATCATCCGGCGCCGCCGGCCAGGGATTTTCCGGCGCCAGGCGGTAATCGACGGAGACGACGGCGAAGCCGGTGCGCTCCACCAGTCGGTGATTGAGCCCGTCATTCTCGCGCGCTGAGCCGAGGCACCAGCCGCCGCCATGCAGATGCAGATAGACGCCTTTGGCCGCCTCCGGCGGGGTATAGATGCGCAGCGACACCGGGCCGTGCGGGCCGTCGATCTCCTCGACACGCGCATAGGGGCTTTCCGGTGCCAGCGGGAACGGGCCCTTGCCGTCCAGCCGCAGCTTGCGCAGCACCGCCATCGGAAACACCCAGCGGTCCGGCACCGCGCCCAGCGCCTTGACGATGCCGGCATTGACCGCGCGGGTTTCCGGCGAAACGGAAGCCGGATCGAACAGGGCGGGATCCAGCGCGAGGCTGGGCGTGTCGCGGCCGGGAAGGGCCGAAGCGGGCGTAGAGCTCTGGGCAGCCATAAGCGGGGTGCGCTCCATGATGGCGTTGGCCGAGGACGTCGAGGTCCGACGCAAGGTGGACCCCCGGGTTCGGATCGAGGACGGGCATCCGGTGCGGTTCCGCCCTATCCAAACCCAGCGGCGGCCATTCGTCCAGTGCAGTGCAGCAAGGCAATGCCGGACGAAGCCCCGAACGGCGGTTTTGCGGCCGGGAAACAGGGGGCCGAAGCCGGTGCGGCGCAGCGGACCGCTGGCCGGATCGGCGGCCTTCCCCCCTTTTGGTCGGGGAAGGAAGTTTGGCCTTGCCTCACCGGGGCCGATCGGGCTTTGAGGCGGCGGGGGCGGAGAGATGGAACCGACACAGAAAGGCCGAACCGTGACCGAGATAAGACAGGGCCAACCGCGCGAGACCATGGTGACGCGGCGGGTGAGCGCCGAGCTGGCCGTCGACACGCCCGGCCGCGGCTTTACCGACATCACCCGCGCGGTGGCGCGGTTCCTCGCCGAAATCGGTGCCGGCGACGGCGAGGTCTCGCTGTTCTGCCGCCACACCTCGGCGTCGCTGACCATCCAGGAAAACGCCGATCCTGACGTGCGGGTGGATCTCCTCACCGCGCTCGACCGGCTGGCGCCGGAGGACGCCGGCTGGGTCCATGACCTCGAGGGACCGGACGACATGCCCGCCCATGTGAAGGCGGTGATCACCGGCATCCACCTCGCCATACCGGTGGTGGCCGGGCGCATGCGGCTCGGCACCTGGCAGGGCATTTACCTGGTGGAACACCGCGCCATGCCGCATCGGCGCGAATTGACGGTGGCATTCGTCGGCGATGGCAACTAAAGCTTTCCTCCGGAGACGAATGTTCACGCGCCACGTGCCGATCCGCCGACCGTGCCATCCGCCCCCGGCGGTAATGCTTGCCGCGGTAGTGCTTGCATGAGTGGTGCGACCGAACCATGATCGCGGCGCGGCATATGCGACCAACGGCGTATGCCGGCTGAAACCGAGAGGGCCTTTTGCAGGTGGGTACGACGAGTTTCAGGCTGGCCATCGCCGATGACCACCCCTTGTTTCGCGGGGCGCTGCGCGAGGCGGTGACGCGGCATTTTCCGCAGGTCGAGCTGTTCGAGGCCGGCGGCTTCGAGGATCTCCAGGCGCTGCTGGAGCGCGAGAGCGAGATCGACCTGGTGCTGCTCGACCTCACCATGCCGGGGGTGCGCGGCTTTTCGGGGCTGATGTATCTGCGCGCGCAATATCCCGCCATTCCGGTGGTGGTGGTTTCGGCCAATGAGGAGGCGGGGGTGATCCGCCACTGCATGGAATTCGGCGCCGCCGGCTTCATCCCCAAGACCAGCGCTGTGGAGACGATGCGCGACGCCATCGCCGCGGTGCTGGAGGGGCACACCTGGACGCCGCCCGATATCGACCTCTCCGCCGGCAGCGACAAGGAGGCGGCGGCGCTGGTGGCGCGGCTCGCCACGCTGACCCCGCAGCAGGTGCGGGTGCTGATGATGCTGTCCGAGGGGCTGCTCAACAAGCAGATCGCCTATGAGCTCGGTGTCTCCGAGGCGACGGTGAAGGCGCATGTCTCGGCGATATTGCAGAAGCTCGGGGTGGAAAGCCGCACCCAGGCGGTGATCGCCGCCGCCAGGATCGAGGCCGGGCAGTGGTCGCAGGTGGCCGGCTGACGCCGGGAGGTTCGTTTCCCGCCTCGCGCGCTTGGGCCTCGATGCCTGTTCCGCGCGCATATCGGTGCCCGCCCGAGTTCTGCCGGCCGGCGCGAGGCGCGCCATTCTTCCGCATCCACCGTCGAGCCTCGCCATGCCCCGCGACACGCTGTTCCTGCTGAAGCCGGGCTTCACCGATCCCGCCTATCCCGGGCAGCTGTTCTATTGCTGGCATTGCGCCCTGATCGAGGGCGTGCTGGCCTCGTTTCCGCAACTGGCGGCGCCTCTCGATGTCCGGCGGATCGCCTGGCCGCGCCCGCGGCAGGCGGTGATCGACCTGGTGGGCGAGGCAAATCAGTCGCTGCCGCTTCTGGTGCTGGCGGCCGGGCAGACGTCGCGCCACCAGACCGGAGAACACGGAGGACGCGGCTTCATCGCCGACAAGGACGCGATCCTTGCCGCGCTGTCCGAACGGCATGGCTTCCCCGATCCGCATCCCTAGCGCGGGAGAGGCCCTGCCTGCCTTCACCCCGATCACAGAAGCCGCGGCCTCGGCGGGCGGCGTTGGGAGGTTGGTTCTTGCCTCTCCCCATTGGGGCGAGGTGGCTCGCGCAGCGGGTCGGCGAGGGGGCTTCGCCGGTACGGAATTTCGGAAGGCCCTTGCGATCAGAGAGCGTTGGAAGGCCCTCTCACCCGAGCCCTCTCCCCGACGGGGAGAGGGAGCCGGTCGCTCGGGTGGGGGTGAGAACAACTTCTCGACGGACAGGGGTGTTATCTAGGCGGAAAGGGGCTCCCCGGGGGCGTCCCGGCTGTCGCCGATCACGCCGCCGTTCTCACTCCGCCGCCACCCGTGCCGCGCGCCATTGCGCGAGCAGGGCGCGCAGCGCCGCCGGGCGTACCGGCTTGTTCAGCACCTCCATCTCGGTCGCCTTGGCGGTGTCGCGCACCTTCTTGGAGCGGTCGGCGGTGATCAGCACCGCCGGCAGCGACTGGTCGAGCTTCCAGCGCAGATGCTTGGTCGCCTCGATGCCGTCGGTCTCGTCGAGATGATAGTCGATCAGGAGCACGTCCGGCCGGGCGCGGGCCTCGCGCAGCATGGCGAGCGCGCCGGGAACGTCGGCGGCCTTCAGCACCCGGCAGCCCCAGCCCGACAGCAGCGTCTCCATGCCGTCGAGGATCGCCGGGTCGTTGTCGATGCACAGCACCGACAGCCCGTCGAGCCCGGCGATCGGCACCGCGGCTGCGCGGGGAACGGGTCCAACCGCGGCAGGGATCGGCGGCGCGCTCGGCACCTCGACGGCGAACATGCTGCCGCGTCCGGGCTGCGAGGCGAGCTCGATGGGGTGGTCGAGCACCCGCGAGATGCGCTCGACGATGGAGAGCCCCAGCCCCAGGCCCCGCGCGGCCTTGGCTCCCTGGTCGAGGCGCTGGAACTCCTTGAAGATCAGCTTCTGCTTGGATTGCGGCACGCCGAGGCCGGTGTCGAACACCTGGATGCGCAGCCGCCCGCCCGCCGCACGGGGCCGGCGGCGCACGCCGATCAGCACTCTTCCGCGCGGGGTGTACTTGATGGCGTTGGAGACGAGGTTCTGCAACAGCCGCCGCAGCAGCCGCCGGTCGGAGCGCACCGCCGCCGAGGTCGGCGCGAAGGTGAGGCGCAGGCCCTTCTCCTTGGCCAGCGGGGCGAACTCCACCTCCAGCTGGCGGAAGATGTCGTCGAGACGGAACGGCCCGAGATCCGGCTTCATTGCCCCGGTGTCGAGGCGGGAAATGTCGAGCAGGGCGCCGAGAATCTCCTCCACCGCCTCCAGCGAGGCGTCGACATTCTGCGCGAGGCGGATGTTCTCCGCCGTCACCGCGCGCTCGACGAGGCTGGTGGCGTAAAGCCGGGCGGCGTTCAGCGGCTGCAGGATGTCGTGCGAGGCGGCGGCGAGGAAGCGCGTCTTGGAGATGTTGGCTTCCTCGGCCTCCGACTTGGCCTGCGCCAGCTCGGTGTTGAGGTGCTCGAGAGCGCGGGTGCGTTCCTTCACGCGCTTTTCCAGCGTCTCGTTGGCGCGCTCCAGCGCCTCGGCGGCCTCGACCGTCGGGGTGATGTCGGTGAAGGTCACCACCACGCCGCCATCCGGCATGGTGTTGATGCGCACCTCCATCACCACGCCGCGCGGGGCGAGGCGCTCCATGAAGCTGGCATTGCGGCGGGCGAAGCGGGCAAGCCGCTCGCGCACCAATTCCTCCACCGGGCCGGGCCCGAACAGCCCGCTGGCGGCGCCGACCCGCAGGATCTGGTCGATACCGATGCCGATGCGCACCACCTCCGAGGGCAGGTCGAGCATCTCGCCGAACTGGCGGTTCCAGAACACCAGCCGCAGGTCGCGGTCGAACACCGCAATGCCCTGGCGGACATGGTCGAGCGCGGTCTGCAGGATCTCGCGATTATACTGGATGGCGGCGGAGGCATCGTCGAGCAGCTTCAGCGCCGCCTTGGTCGAGACCGTGCGCTTCCTCAGCATCAGCGACAGCACGAGGCGCGAGGAGGCGGCGCCGATGGCCGAGGCCAAGAGGTGCTCGGCATAGCGGATGAGCTGGAAATCCGCCTCGCGGCCGGCATCGAGCGACAGGCCGCGCATGGCCGACACGCCCTCGAACGAGGCGCGGGTGCGCTCCTCGCCGAGATAGCGCGACACGGTGGCGGTGAGCTCGCCCACCGTGACCGGCGAGCGCCACAGCCGGAAGCTCGGCGCCGAGGGCGAGCGGTCGGCCTCGACGAAGACGCTGGCCTGCAGCCGCTCGATCGGGCGCGGCTGGCGCGTCAGCGACACGCTGATGAAGACGATGAGATTGACGCCGAGGCTCCACAGCACGCCATGGGTGAGCGGCGCGGCGTGCAGGCCGAGCAGGGCCTGCGGGCGCAGGAAGGAGAGGCCGAACGGGCCGTCCGCCAGCAGCGCATGCGGGATGAGGCCGGCATCGGCGAGGCTGGGAACGAGCAGCGTATAGGCCCACAGCGCCACGCCGGCGGCGATGCCGGCCATCGCCCCGCGCGCGGTGCCGCGCCGCCAGACCAGGCCGAGCAGCAGCGCCGGCCCGAACTGCGCCACCGCGGAGAAGGACAGCAGCCCGATCTGCGCCAGCTGCGCCTCGCCGGTGATGCGGTAATAGAGATAGGCGAGCAGCAGGATGGCGAAGATCGCCGCCCGCCGCACCAGCAGCAGCTTGTGGCCCATGTCGGAATGGGCCGGGACATCGCCGAGCCGCTGCGGGCCGCCGGCCCACGCTTCGGCCGCCGCCTCCTCGGCCGCGTGGCGCCGGCCGCGCACCAGCAGCGGCATGACGAGGTCGTTCGAGACCATGACCGCCAGCGCCACCGTCTCGACGATCACCATGGCGGTCGCCGCCGACAGGCCGCCGACGAAGGCGACCAGCGCCATTCCCTGCGCGCCGACCGACATCGGCAGGGCGAGCACATACATGTCGCCATCGATGAAGCCGGGCGGGAAGGCGACCAGGCCGGCAATGGCGATGGGAATGACGAAGATGTTGATGAGGACGAGGTAGAGCGGGAACAGCCAGGCGGCGGTGCGGATCTCCTGCTCCGAGGTGTTCTCGACCACCGCGACATGGAACTGGCGCGGCAGCATGAGGATGGCGAGTGCGGAGAGAACCGCCATCGTGCCCCAGTCGCCGAGCGAGAAGTGCCGGGTCAGCACCGGCAGCACGTCCTTCTCCCGCGCCTGCTCGACGAGATCGAACGGGCCGGCGAACATGACGAAGGTGACGAACAGGCCGACGGCGAGGAAGGAGACCAGCTTGACGATGGATTCCGCCGCCACCGCCAGCATCAGCCCTTCCTGGTGCTCGGTGGCGTCGATGTGGCGGGTGCCGAACAGCACCGCGAAGACCGCCATCGCCATGGCGACCAGCAGCGCCAGATCGCCGATGACCGGGTAATGCAGCCCCAGGCCCTCGAAATCGCCGAGCATCGCCACCAGCGAGATGGCGACCGCCTTCAGCTGCAGGGCGATGTAGGGGAGCGAGCCGAGAATGGCGACGAGCGCGACCACGGCGGCGACGCCCTGGCTCTTGCCATAGCGGGCGGCGATGAAATCGGCGATCGAGGTGATGTTCTGCGCCTTCGCCAGCCGCACGATGCGCAGCAGCAGCGGCACGCCCAGCGCGAAGACCAGGATCGGCCCGACATAGATGGTGAGGAAATCCACCCCTTGGGTGGTGGCAAGGCCGACCGAGCCGAAGAAGGTCCAGGAGGTGCAGTAGACCGCCAGCGACAGCGAATAGATGGCCGGCCGGCCGTGGCGCCCGCGCCTGCCGCTGACCGACCGGCGGTCGCCATAGCTCGCCACGGCGAACAGGAAGCCGATATAGGCGAGGGCGACGGCGATGATGACCCAGGCCTGAAGCATGGGATCTCCGGTTGGCGGCGGGACGGCGGCCAAGCCGCGGCAGCTGGCGGTTCTTTATGCGCCCGGCGGGCAGGACGGGGCAAGCGGGCGATGCGGCGGCGGGCGGTGCAGGGCGGGCGGTGCAGGGCGGTCAGTGCAGGGCGCGTTGCCACGCGCGGCCGTGCGAACGCGCGTGCTGGAGGGGCCGCCGCTCCCCTTCCTCGCGCCTCGCCTCGACCGCCGCCCCTCCCGGCCCGGCTTCGAGCCGAAGGCGGGGGCCGGCAGGCTGGGGGCTGGCAGGCTGGGGGCTGGCAGGTCGGGGGCTGGCGTTCGATGCCGGGCGCGCGCCGCCTGACGCCGCCGCGCCGAGGCCGAGGCGGCGTCGGCAGCCAGCGGCGCGGGGCGCGGCGGATGGAGCCTCATGCCGGGGCCATGGACCGGTCAGGCGCCGCACCCCATGGGAGGCGGGCGCTTGCCGCTGTGCCTCACCGCGCTAAAACACTGCCAGTGGCGCGGCCATGGGGAGCCGCGCGATTCGGCCGGAGGTGACGTGATGCTCAAGGAATTCCGGGAATTCGCCATCAAGGGGAATGTCGTCGATCTCGCCATCGGCGTGATCATCGGCGCCGCCTTCGGTGCCATCGTCACCTCGATCGTCTCCGACATCTTCATGCCGGTGGTCGGCGCCATCTTCGGCGGCCTCGACTTCTCCAACTATTTCCTGCCGCTCGCCTCAAACATCACCGCCACCTCGCTCGCCGCCGCGCGCGAGCAGGGCGCGGTGCTGGCTTATGGCCACTTCCTCACCGTGGTGATCAACTTCCTCATCATCGCCTGGATCCTGTTCATGGTGGTGAAGGGCATCAACACCCTGCGCCGCAAGCAGGCCGAGGCCCCGCCGCCGCCGGCGCCGCCGACCAAGGAAGAGGTGTTGCTGGGCGAGATCCGCGACATCCTCGCCCGCAAGGCGACGACGCCGTGACGCAGGCGTCGGTGGTGCGTCCCGGAACTTCCAACCCGCCGCGCAGCCCATCGCCGCGCTGCGGGTGAGGGCGGGAACGTCCTTGGCGGCCGGCTGCGGACCGTCGCGCATGAGGGCCGAGAGGCCGTTACTGTGGCCGCACGGTCACAATTCCAAGGCATCTGAGCCAGAGGCCTGCTGTCCGAAAACCAGGTCTTGTGCCGGGGCGAGGAAGGGGAGGAACGTGTCCCGACGTGGGAAGGGGAGCACGGCGGGTGGCGCAACTCAGATTCGAGTATCTCTACGGCAGCACGGATGGTGGCGCGACGATCAATTTCCTCAGTCCCGCTACCCAACGCGAGGCCAGCTTCGATGAGCCGCTGAACATCGGCGACACCGTCACCATCACGGTTATTGCCAGCGGGTCGACCACGACGGTGAGTTATCTCGGCTATACCGAGTCCGGCGATCTCGTGCTGTCCTTCCCAGGTTCTGCCTCGATCCGGTTCCTCACCAACCAGCCCTACATCCGTGGCGACACTTTCCCCGCCTATACCGCCGCGACCTATTGCTTCCTTGCCGGTACCGTCCTCGCCACCCCCGCCGGCACGACGGCGGTGGAAGACCTCGCCATCGGCGATCTCGTCCGCACGGCCGGGGGTGGCGTCGCGCCGGTGAAGTGGATCGGCCGGCAGACGGTGGTGACCCGCTTCGGCGCGCCGGTCCACCGGGCGCCCATTGCGATCGCCGCAGGGGCGCTCGGCGGCGGGCTGCCGCTGCGCGAGCTGCGGCTGACCGAGGACCATGCGCTGATGTTCGACGGGCTGCTGGTGCAGGCGGGGGCGCTGGTGAACGGCACCAGCATCCGCCGGATGGCCCCGGCCGAGCTCGGCGAACGCTTCACCGTCTATCACGTCGAGCTCGACGGCCATGCGCTGGTGCTGGCCGAGGGGGTTCCGGCGGAGACCTTCCTGGACAATGCGACGCGCGCGCGCTTCGATAATTATCCGGACTATCTCGCCCGCTACGGTGCGCCGGCCGCCATCGCCGAGATGGACATGCCACGGGTGAAATCGGCCCGCCAACTGCCGGAGACGTTGCGGGCGCGGATCGCGGCGGCGGCCGGTGCCGACCCCGCCTCGCGGGCGGCCTGACCTGCCCGCCGCGCCGCCGGCGGCCCGCGCTCTAGGCAAGGCCACCATCGCCGTGATAGTCCGCCGCACGTCTCTCAGCGTGGCAGGTACGGGATACATTACGGGATGACGCGGCGAGTGCTTGTGACCGGCGGGGCCGGCTTCATCGGATCGGCGGTGGTGCGTCGCCTGGTGCGGGACGGCTGGCAGGTGCTGAATGTCGACAAGCTCACCTATGCCGGCAATCTCGCCTCGCTGAACGAGATCGACAACAGCCCGAACTACCGCTTCCTCAAGGCCGATATCGGCGACGCGCCGGCGATGCGCGAGGCGCTGGACACGTTCCGTCCCGAGCTGGTGATGCACCTCGCCGCCGAATCCCATGTCGACCGCTCGATCGACGGGCCGGGCGACTTCATCCAGACCAATGTCGTCGGCACCTTCAACCTGCTGCAGGAGGCGCTGCGCTACTGGCGGGAGCTGGACGCCGGGGCGCAGGAGCGCTTCCGCTTCCACCACATCTCCACCGACGAGGTGTTCGGCTCGCTGGGCGAGGACGGCCTGTTCCGCGAGGACACCTCCTACGATCCGCGCTCGCCCTATTCGGCGTCGAAGGCGGCGTCCGACCATCTGGTGCGGGCGTGGTTCCACACCTACGGCCTGCCGGTGGTGATGTCGAACTGCTCGAACAATTACGGGCCGTACCACTTCCCGGAAAAGCTGATCCCGCTCACCATCCTCAATGCGCTGGAGGGCAAGAAGCTGCCGGTCTACGGCCGCGGCGAGAATGTGCGCGACTGGCTCTATGTCGACGACCACGCCGCGGCGCTGGAGTTGATCGCCACCAGAGGCCGGCTCGGCGAGAGCTACAATGTCGGCGGCAACAATGAGCGCCGCAACATCGACGTGGTCAGGACCATCTGCGCCATCATGGACCGGGTGGTGCCCGATGCGAAAATCGGCCCGCGCGAGGCGCTGATCACCTTCGTCACCGACCGGCCGGGGCATGATGCGCGCTACGCCATCGACGCCGGCAAGCTGAAGGACGAGCTCGGCTGGGAGCCGTCCGAGACCTTCGAGAGCGGCATCGAGAAGACGGTGCGCTGGTATCTCGATAATGCCGCCTGGTGGGAGCCGCTGAAGGCCCGCTACGACCGTGCCCGGCTGGGCACGGCGGGGTAAGTTTCAGCGGCGTCGCGCCAGCCAGATGGTGTGGCCGCCGCATGCCGGGTCCTCCGTCTGATGGGCGACGAGGTCGAAGCCGGCGGCGTCGAGCCGGGCGCGGTATTCCGCCGGATCGAGGCTGGCGTGATAGAGCGGCTCGCCTTCGAGCGTGCCGATGGCGTCGCCCTCCGCCGGGCCGGCGGTGAAGAGCAGCGGCGCGCCGGGTGCCGCATGGGCGGCGAATACCGGGAACATAAGGCGCTGGTCCTCCCGCGACAGGTGGAAGAAGCTGTCCCAGGCGATCAGCCCGCCGAAGCGGCGGCCGAGCGCCAGCCCGCGCATATCGGCGACGATGGCTTTCGCGGCGATGGCTGGGCTGGCCGAGGCCTGGGTTTGCGGGGCGTGGGTTTGCGGGGCCTTGGTTTCCGGGGGGCGCGCCAGGTTGCGGCGGAACAGCTCGATCATTTCCGGCGCGCTGTCGATGCCGGTGACCGGGTGGCCATGTTCGACGAGGTGGCGGGCGATGGGCACGCCGGGTCCGCAGCCAAGGTCCAGCACCTCGGCACCGGGCGGCAGCAGGGCGCGGAAGCGCGCGAGCCAGCCGGCTTCCATGAGGCCGGGACCCCGCGCGCCGTCGAGGCGCGCCGCGCTCCAGGCGCCGGCATGGCGGCGATAGAGCGCGACGATGCTGTCGGCGAGGCGGTTCATCGGCGTGGACCGGGCTTGTCGCGGGGCGCCGGCCTCGCCGCGCCGGTGCCGATGCTCTCGGTGCGCGGCGCGCGCGGGCCGGCGGGATGGCGGGCCGGCAGGGCATAGATGTTATCGCGGCGCAGATTGGGGCTGTAATGCGGATCGATATGGCGCGAGGGCGCCCATAGCGCCTCGAAGCGCGCCCATTCCTCGCGCCGCGTCGCCGAGATCGGCGAGCCGGGATTGTCGAGCCGCGAGGCGGATTCGTGGTGGATCAGCGTCGCCAGCGGCGTGAACACCACCTCGAAGCCGGCGTGGCGGGCGCGCAGGCACAGGTCGATGTCGTTGCAATCCTCGGCGAAACGCAGCTCGTCGAGCCCGCCGACGGCATCGAGGCAGGCGCGGGTGACCAGCAGGCAGGCGCCGGTGACGGCGGAGAGATTCTGCCGCAGCGCCAGCCGGCCGCGCAGGCCGCCGGCATGCCGGCCGGCGCCGACGAACCAGTGGCCGCCGGCTCCCTCGCGCAGGCCGACGATGAAGCCGGCATGCTGCACGCGGCGGCTCGGGTAGAGCAGCTTGGCGCCGACGATGCCGACCTTCTGCCCTTCGCCGGAAAGCGCGGCGAGCGACACCATCTCGCCGAGCCATCCGCTCTCGATGATCTCCATGTCGTTGTTGAGCAGCAGGATCATCGCGCCGCCGGCGGCCGCGACGCCGGCATTGCAGAGGCGGGCGAAGTTGAAGTCGCCGGCGTCGCGTACCACCCGGGTCGCCGGCCACAGCGCCTCGATCTCCTCGAACAGCGCGAAGGTCGCCGGCTCGCGCGAGCCATTGTCGACGATGACGATCTCGAAGGCGCGATAGGCGGTGAGGGCGATCAGCGTCTTCAGCGTGGTGGCGAGCAACTCGGCGCGGTCGCGGGTCGGCACCACGATGGACACCAGCGGCGGCGGCGCCGGCACGCGATAGAGCGGGCGCAATTGCAGGCGTGGGCTCCCCGGCTCGATCGGCGCGGTCTCGACGGCGAGGCCGAGCCGGGCGGCCAGCGCGTCGCGGGCGCGGGCAGCTTCCAGGGGAAGGAAGCCGTCGCCCGGCCGCTCCGGCCCCTCATAGGCGATGCGTGGAATATGCAGGATACGCGCCGGCGGCACCGCCTCGATATGGCGCAGCAGAAGATCGTGCAGCGCCGCCCCGCCGAGCGCCGGGTTGAGGCGGAGGGCACGGGCATCGGCCGCGGGCAGGGCGACGAGATGGCCCATATAGCCGGCGGCGATCTGCAGATGGCGGTTGAAGGCCGGCTTGAAGGCGGCGCCGGCCGGCCGGCCCGCCGCGTCGCGAAATCCCTCATCGGTATAGGCGAGGGCGCAGTCGGGCGCCTGCGCGAAGGCGGCGCGGATCATCGCCACCGCGTCGCGGGTCGGCGCGCCGGCGAGGTCGAGCGGCACCAGCAACGCCTCGCCGCTGGCGTCGATGGCGGCCGCAAGCCCGGCGGCGGCATCGGCGGGGGCCTCGACCAGGCGGGCGCCCAGCGCCGCGAGCGCCGCGCCTTCCCGCGCCAGCCGCGCCGGCGGCACGGCGAGAATCCATGAGAAATGGCGGTCGGTCTGGGCGGCGAGCGTCCGCGCCACCGCCGCGAGGCGGGCAAGCGGCAGCTCGGCGGCGGCGGAAGCGAAGGCGACCGGCGGGGCGGCGTCCGGCGCGACGCTGTCGCGGAAATCGCCGACATGGCGGGCATGGTAGCGCCGATAGGCCGGAAGGTTGAAGAGATCGGCGGCCGGGGAAGTCCAGATCGCCCGCTTCAACTGGGCACGCAGCGCCCGCACCGCCGCCTGCGGCGCCGGCACCCCATGGCGCAGCGCCTGCCAGCGCAGCGCCAGGCGGGCGAGCGGATACCAGCCGAGCCGGGGCGGCGGCGCGCCCTCCTCCTCGGCCGCGCGGTGCAGCACCAGCGTCGCGGCCCCGCGCGGCAGCGGCACCGCGAAGGGCTGCGCCTCGATCCGCGGCCAATGCCCGAGCGGCCGGCCGGCGGCATCCTCCGCCGCCAGGCCCACACCGGCCGCCGCCTCGGCCAGCAGCACCAGCGGCCGCGGCCCGCGGCGGGCGAGCAGCCGCAGCAGCAGCGGCAGGCGGAAGCGGTGGGCACCGGGTTGGCCCGACAGCGCCGCGAGGCGGAAGGGGGGAATTTTGCCGGAGGGAAGGGGCACGGCTATCGCACTCGTTGGGAGGCCAGGCGTCTCGTGGTCCGGTGTTCGCTGACATATTGCCTGGCGACCGGATTACGCGAGGCCGGCAGGCTTCACAATGGCTAACGCCGCGGGCCACCGCGCGGGCGAGGGGTAGGCGGATCGTTCCCGGCGCCAGGCGCGGCGTCGGCAGGCAGGACGGGCGGGACACCCCGCGGCCCCGCGCTCGCCTGCCGGAAGCCATCGCGCAGGCGCCCTGCGACGGCGGGCGCGGCCGGCCGTTCCGCCGCCGCCGCCGTGAAGGAAACCGGGCGGTCATCACGGCGATCGATCGGTTGCAGCTAAGCTTTTGATGAACGCGACGGCGCGGGCACGCTATGTTAGTAGCTTCGCCGAACCAGCCGGGAAGACTTCATGCCGACCGCTCCCAATCCTTTCGTGCCGTCTCCCTCCCTTCTCGACTATGTGCGCCCGCAGGCGCTGGCGGTGCCCGGCAGCGGCATCGTCGAGGTGATGAATTACGGCCGGACCCGGCCGGGCATGATCCCGCTCTGGGCGGGCGAGGGCGACCTCCCGACGCCGGCCTTCATCGCCGAGGCGGCGACGCGCTCGCTCGCCGCCGGCGAAACCTTCTACACCTGGCAGCGCGGCATTCCCGAACTGCGCGCCGCCATCGCCAAATACATGGCCGGCCTCTACGGCATTCCCGAGGATCCCGAGCGCTTCTTCGTCACCGGCTCGGGCATGCAGGCGATCCAGCTCTGCCTGGCGCTGACGATGGGCGCCGACGAGGAGATCATCATTCCCTCGCCGGCCTGGCCGAACGCGGCGGCGGCAGCACAGGTGCTCGGCGCGCGGCCGGTCTTCGTGCCGTTCGCCTTCGACGTCGCCCACGGCTTCTCGCTCGACCTCGACCGGCTGGAGGACGCGGTGACCCCGCGCACGCGGGTGATCTTCATCAATTCGCCGGCCAATCCCACCGGCTTCGTCGCGCCGGTGGAGACGCTGCGCGGCGTGCTCGACATCGCCCGCCGCCACGGCCTGTGGATCGTCGCCGACGAGATCTATGGCCGCTTCTACTACGAGGCCGGCGAGGGCGGGGGGGACGGACGCCATGTCGCGCCCTCCTTCCACGACGTGATGGAGCCCGACGACCGTATCCTGTTCGTGCAGACCTTCTCCAAGAACTGGGCGATGACCGGCTGGCGGCTCGGCTGGATCGAGGCCAATCCGGAACTCGGCGACGTCATCGCCAACCTGATCCAGTATTCGACCTCCGGCGTCGCCCCGTTCATGCAGCGGGCCGGCATCGCGGCGCTGGAGCGCGGCGAGAGCTTCGTCGCCCACCAGATCGAGCGGGCCCGGCGCGGGCGCGACATCGTCGCCGACGGGCTGCTGACGACCAACCGGGTGCGGCTCGCCCGTCCGCCGGGGGCGTTCTACGCCTTCTTCGGCGTCGAGGGCGAGACCGACATGCGGGCGCTGGCGCTCAAGCTGGTCGACGAGGCCAATATCGGCCTTGCACCCGGCACCGCCTTCGGCCCGGGCGGGGAGAACTTCATCCGCCTGTGCTTCGCCCGCGGCGAGGCGCAGCTGACCGAGGCGACCAACCGGCTGGCGACGTGGCTGACCCGCTGACTGGCTGACGCGCTGAGCGGTCGGGCCTTCGCGCGCCGGCCGGCTCTGGCGAGGCCGCCGGCTTTCCGTTACCCATGCCGTGCGGACGCAATGCCGGGCGGCGCCTCGCGCCCCGCCCGGCCGGGAGACGGACAATGGACGACACGGGCGAGCGCTACATTCCCGGAACCGCCGGCAGCATTGCGGCCGAGCACCAGCACCGCTACGCCTTCGCCGCCGCGCTGACGGCCGGCGCATCGGTGCTCGACGTCGCCTGCGGCGAGGGGTATGGCGCCGCCTTTCTCGCCCGCGCCGCCGCGCAGGTGGTGGGCGTCGATCTCGACCCGGCGGCCATTGCCCATGCCGCCCGCCACTATGGCGGCATCGGCAATCTCAGCTTCGAGGCCGGCGCGATCGGCGCGCTGCCTTTCGCCGACCGCAGCTTCGATGCGGTGGTCTGCTTCGAGACCATCGAGCACGTCGCCGATCCGCGCGCGGCGCTGCGCGAGCTCAAGAGGGTGCTCCGGCCCGAGGGCCGGCTGATCGTCTCGACGCCTGACCGCGAGGTCTATTCCGGAGAGCTGAACAACCGGAACCAATTTCATCTTGCCGAGCTCTCGGCGGCCGAGTTCGCCGGCGAGCTGCGGCAGCTCTTCGCCCATGTCGAACTGCGTGGCCAGGCGGTCGGCCTTGCCTCGGTGATCGCCGCGGCGGCTGATGCGCCGGCGACGGACCTCTGGTGGCTGGACGGCACCGCGCCGGGCCGGACGCCGCGGCCGCCGGCCAGACCGGTGTTCCTGGTAGCGCTGTGTTCCGACGCGCCGCTGGAGGCGCCCGCCGCCTCGGTGCTGGTCGACGGCAGCGAAACCGGCGCGGGCGCGTTCGAGGCGTTGCAGGCGCGGGGCAACGAGCTGGCCGGCACGCTGGATGCGGTGCGCCGCCAGGCCATCGACGATTATGACGGCCTCACCCGGCAGGTGACGGCGTTGCAGGCGGCCTGCGACGAGAAGGACAGGCTGTTGGCCGGCAACGAGACGGTGCTGCGGGACCAGCTGCGCATTCTCGACGAGCGGCAGGCGCTGATCCAGGCGCAGGCGGCGGTGATCGCCGAGCAGCGCGACGCCCATCTGCCGCAGCTGCGGCGGCTCGCCGAGAAGGACGAGGCGCTGGCGCGCGAGATCGACCAGTTGAAGGACGCCTTCCATGCCGAGCGCCAGGCCAGGCTGGCGCAGGCCGAGGCCGCGCATCGGCAGGAACTGGCCGCGCTCGAGGAGGAATGCCGGGCGCTGGGGGAACGCTGCCATGCGGCGGAGCGCGAGACCGCCGCGATACGTGGCGCCGTGCCGCCGATGATCACGCAGGCGGAGCAGCTGGTTCTCGCCTTGCGCGACGCCCATGGCGAGGAGGCGCGCGCGCTGGCGGTGCGGTCGAAGACGCTGCGGCAGCGGATGGTCTATTGCGTGCCGACGGGCTTGCGCAAGCGGCTGCGGCTGAACGGCCGGACCGGGCGCGAGCGGCGGGCCGGCAGCGTGGCGCAGGCGGCGGCGCTGCGGGCCGCGGCGCTGCTGCAGGACTGCCTCAACCAATGCCGCGACATGCGGGCGCGGATCGCCGCGCCGCTGGCGGGTTCCGCCTCCGAGCCCGCCGCGGCGATCGCCGAGACGGTTGCCGGCGTTCCGCCGCGGGTGCCCGACCCGCAGGACGACGACATCCGGCTGCTGGAATCCAGCGCGCTGTTCGACAAGGCCTGGTACGCCGAGACCTATGGCGTCGAGCCGCACGAGGCGGCCCGGCACTATCTCGACGCCGGCTTCCGGAACGGCTGGAATCCCAGCCTGCTGTTCAGCACCGGCGATTATTTCCGCGGCAACAAGGATGTTCCGCCCGACCACAACCCGTTGCTGCACTATCTGCGGCACGGCATCCGCGAGGGCCGCTCCCCCTATGCCGTGGCGACGGGGTCGCTGCCCGATCGGTTCTGGCGCCATGGCCTGCGCGGCGAGCCGGCCGGGGAGCCGACGGCGCGGCGGCACGGCTGAGGCCCCGCCGCTCATAACACGCCGCCCGCGCGGCCTCAGCGGCCGCGGAACGAGCGGGCGACCTGGTCGGAGAGGGGCTTGACCAAATAGGACAGCACCGTGCGGTCCCCGGTCTTGATGAACACCTCGAGCGGCATGCCGGGCACCAGCTTCATGCCATCCAGCCGCGCCAGTTCCTCCGGCGGCAGCGTGATGCGCACGGAATAGAAGCCCTCGCCGGTGTGCGGGTCCGGCACGATATCGGCCGAGATGCGGCTGAGCGTGCCGGTGAGTTCCGGCGTCTCCCACTGCGCCCCCGCCGCGAGGCGCACGACGGCCGGCTGGCCCACCGCCAGCTGGTCGATGAAGGGCGGCGGTACGCGGGCCTCGGCCTCCAGCTGGTCGTTGTTCGGCACCACCAGCATGATCGGCTCGCCGGGGCCGATCACCCCGCCGATGGTGTGCACGGCGAGCTGGTGCACCACGCCGTCCTGCGGCGCGCGGAGCTCGATACGGCGAAGCTGGTCCTGCGCGGTGATGATGCGCTCGCGGGTTTCCGTCAGCTTGGCGCGGATCTCGGCGAGCTCGGTGGCGACCTCGCTGCGCATGTCCTGGTCGATCTGCAGGATCTGCAGCTCGGTTTCCACGATACGGCCCTTGGTCTGGGCGATACTGGCGATCAGCACGCCCTGCTCACCCTCCAGCCGGGCGGCGTCGCGCTCCAGGGCGGTGACGCGCTGTATCGAGACGAGGTTGTCGGTCCATAGCTGGCGCACGCTCTTGAGCTCGGTGCCGATCAGCGCGATCTCCCGGCCCTTGGAGGCCAGCTGGAAGTCGAGGCCGCGAATCTCCTCCTTGAGCTGGGCGATGCGCTCGCTGAGCTGTGCCTTGCGGCCCTCGCGCAGGAAGCGGCGGCTCTCGAACAGCTTGGTCTCGCCGGTGAGGATGCGGGCGATATCGGCGTCTTCGGCGCGCGACAGCAGCTGCGGCGGGAAGGCGAGCGCGGAGATGCCGTCGCGCTCGGCCTCGTTGCGGCTCTGCCGGGCCTCGAGCTCGTCGAGATTGTTGGCGAGGATGGCGAGATTGGCCTCGGCCACCGTCTTGTCGAGGCGTAGCAGCACGTCGCCGGCGCGCACGCTGTCGCCCTCCTTGACCAGCAGCTCGCCGACGATGCCGCCGGTGGGGTGCT
This sequence comes from Ancylobacter sp. 3268, assembly GCF_031456575.1. Lineage (NCBI taxonomy): Bacteria > Pseudomonadati > Pseudomonadota > Alphaproteobacteria > Hyphomicrobiales > Xanthobacteraceae > Ancylobacter > Ancylobacter sp. 3268. Next base: position 4,438 of record NZ_JAVDUX010000014.1, on the reverse strand, counting down.
GCACCTTCTTCAGGCTGGAATAGACGACGAGCTGCCCCGGCGCGATGACCGCGCCGGAAATCTGCGTCGCCGCCGCCCAGCCGCCGATGCCGACCACCACCACCAGCACCAGCAGCAGCCCGAGCGCGAGATGGCGGCGAATGGAGCGGTGCGGGCTCGGTGGCGCCGTGCGGGTCATGGCAGCAGCCCCTCCTTGCCGGCGAGCGGGCGCTCGATGCCCGACATATCCGGGGGCATCCTTGCCGCAGCCGGCTTATCGTTCCGGCCGCTCATCGCCACGACCTCGGCGCCCCCGGCGGGAACCGGCGGCGCCGGCTGCTGCGCCAGCTTGCGCAGCACCTGCTCCTTGGGCCCGAAGGCGCGGCTGCGGCCTTCATGCAGCACCAGCAGCCTGTCGATGCTGGCGAGCGCGCTGTGGCGGTGGGCGACGATGACGACGATGCCGCCGCGCGCCCGCACGCCGGCGATCGCCTGGTTGAGCGCCGCCTCGCCATCGGCGTCGAGATTGGAGTTCGGCTCGTCGAGCACCACCAGGAAGGGCGCGCCGAACAGCGCCCGGGCCAGCGCGACGCGCTGGCGCTGGCCGGCGGACAGCGCCACGCCGCCCTCGCCGATCGGTGTCTCGTAGCCTTCCGGCAGCCGCAGGATCAGCTGATGGACGCCGGCGGCCTCGGCGGCGGCGATGATCTCGGCCGGATCGGGGGCCGGATGGAAGCGGGCGATGTTCTGCGCCACCGTGCCGGCGAACAATTCGACATCCTGCGGCAGATAGCCGAGGGCGGCGCCGAGATCGTCAGGGCGCCATTGCTCGAAGGTGGCGCCGTCGAGCCGCACCTTGCCGTGCACGGGCTGCCAGACGCCGACCAGGGCGCGGACCAGGCTCGACTTGCCCGACCCCGAGGGACCGACGACGCCGAGGCACTGTCCGGCCTCCAGCGTGAAGCCGATCTCCTGCACCACCGGCCGGCGCTGGCCCGGCGGTGCCACCGAGATGTTCTCCACCGCCAGCGACCGGTGTGGCCTCGGCAGCGTGATCGGCGCGCCGGCGGTGGGAAAGGCCTTGAGCAGGTCGCCCAGCCGCTTCCAGCCCTGGCGGGCGGCGATGAAGCCCTTCCAGTGCGCGATGGCGAGTTCCACCGGCGCCAGCGCCCGGGCGCTGAGAATGGAGGCGGCTATCATGATGCCGGGGCTGGCCTCGCCGCGGATGACCAGAAATGCGCCGACGCCGAGCACGGCGGATTGCAGCGCCAGGCGCAAGCCCTTGGAGAGCGCACCGAGGCCGTTGCCGATGTCGGCGGCGCGCTGCTGCTGCCTGGTGAAGCGCGCGTTCGCCGCCGCCCAGTTTTCGCCGAGGCGTTCGGTCATCGCCATGGCGGAAAGCACTTCCGCATTGCGGCGCCCGACTTCCGACAGCGCGTTGCGCGCGGTCATGTCGATCATCGCCTGCCGCACCGGCTTCCGGGTCGTTGCCTCGGTCAGCGCGGTGAAGGCGACGAGCACGAGACAGCCGATCAGCGCGGTAAGGCCGATCAGCGGATGGAACAGGAAGCAGACGATGAGATAGAGCGGCATCCACGGCATGTCGAACAGCGCCGTCGGGCCGAGGCTGGAAAGAAAGCCGCGCAGCTGGTCGAGATCGCGTATCGGCTGCAGCCCGTCGCCGGACGGGACCATGCGCAGCGGCGCACGGACCACGGCGCTGTAGATGCGCCCGCCTATGCCCTCGTCGAGGGCCAGCCCGATGCGCGACAGGATGCGCAGGCGCACGATGTCGAGCGCCACCTGGAAGCCGTAGAGCATGGCGGCGAGAATGGCGATGCCGACCAGGGTGGGGATGCTGCGGCTGGGCAGTACCCGGTCATACACCTGCAGCATGAAGATCGAGCCGGTGAGGTAGAGGATGTTGATGACGCCGGTCATCAGGGCGATGCCGATAAAGGCCGTGCGGCAGGCCTGCATCGCCTTGGCGAGTTCAGAGATCATGCGGCGGCGGTCCTGATGTCCGGCGGGAGGCATCCCGGCAACCAGAAGGGAAGGCGGCTCCGGAAAGGCGGCATACCATACGCCATGATGGCTACGCGTGGTTGTGGAATCCAGATGAATTTGATCCGCCACCGTCCTATGGTTTCCGGCCTGGACTGCGACGGCAGGCCGGGCGCGGGGCGTGAACGCCTCCGGTGGTATCGAGCCCTGAACGGCAGCAGGGAAGCGCATTATGGCCGATGGGGTGAAGCTCGGTGCGTGCGGTGATGACGAGGTCGACCGCCTGCGTCACCGGGGCGCGGACGACCGGTTGGCGGCAATCATGGCTTCACGGTAGTATTGTTCTTCAATCGCGGGTGCATCGAGGATGTCGAATGGCACAGCCGCGGGACCTCCTGTATTCTTAGTCCACGGACTGGATCGAGAGCCTCAATCGGATCATCGCGACGTCCAGCGGCCAATCGCTCAACGGCACGCCCGCCGGCGACAGCATAAGGAAGTAAACCTTGGTCACGAAGGTCGCTACCCAGAATAACGACGTCGTCAACGGCACCGAGGATGAAGACGAACTGTCTTCGGGCGGGTTCAACAACGTCACGCTGAATGGCCTCGGCGGGGATGACTACATCTACACCGACGGCGGAGCCGGTGCCGTGGTCAATGGCGGCGGGGGAGGCGATTTCATCAGCGCGGCGGGCCCGAATGTGAACGGGATCAACGGCCCGCAGTCGACCGGCGGAACTTTCAATGGCGATGATGGCGATGACGCCCTCTCGGCCATCGCCAGCACGGGCGGCACGTTTAATGGCGGAAACGGCAATGATTTCCTTAGTGCGGATTCCTCCACCAGCGCCGTTCTGAATGGTGACGCAGGCGACGATGAACTGAGCGGCCAGAATGCCACGGCGGGCGCGATCACATTCAATGGCGGAGCCGGCTCCGACATACTAAGCTTCTCTCGCTATTATAAAGATTTTACCGTTATAAAGGATGGGGATACCATTTTCCTGACCGCGCCCAATTATCAGGCGACAGTAACTGGCATCGAATATTTCATCTTCCATTCTCGCTGGGGAAGCGATGCGTTCACGCTGGATACGATCGGGGATCCGCTACCGGAAACGCAGCCTGATGGAACGACTGTGGTTGAGGCCACGGGAAACGACTATATCGATGGATTGATGGCCTCCTATAAATGGGATGGGCCAGTGACGTTCAGCTTCGGGGACACAACGGACAGCCGCCTTACGCTCGACCAGCAAGCGACGGTAGGGGCTATCTTTACGGGCTCCTATTATAGGGGTTTCGATGGAACTACCATTGCGTCGCTTAAGCTCTATGGCAGCGTGGCAGCTCTGATCGCCACTGATGTCCGACGCGCGCCGCCAACACATGAGAACGAGTACGGCGAACCGATCTATTCAAATGATGGCGACATAAGGATCCAGAACGGCAGTAGCGTCGAGGGACCCTATGACGCCATGGGACCGGGCTATGGCGATGTGACCTTCAACAAGGCGCTGAACGGCACGAGTGACGATTTGCGCTATCCGAGCCTCGGCAACTACCAGCATCTGCTCTATCTGCAGGCCGTCGGTACGGCGCTCGGCCTGAAGGCGGCGAACTCGACCGGCGGTGTTTCCGATGTGGCGGTGCCGCAGGATCGGGACTCGCTCGAATATACGGTGATGAGCCAGCGCTCCTATACGGGCGGGCCGGCGGATGGCGACTATACGCTCGGGGAGTGGGACTATCCGCAAACCTTCATGGCGCTCGACATCCAGGCGCTGCAGACGCTTTACGGCGCGGACTACACCACCAATGCCACGAGTACCGTCTACAAGTGGGACGCGACCGGCGTGATGTATGTCGACGGGCGAAAGACGGTCATCCCCGGCGAATATTTGGGGAGTGAGGACCTGGAAATCTACAGGAACAAAGTCCACCCCGGCGCGAACAAGATCTTCCTGACAATCTGGGACGGCGGCGGCAGCGATACCTACGATTTCTCGAACTACACCGAGGCGATGTCGATCGACCTGTCGCCGGGTGGTTACAGCCGGTTCTCGCAGGCGCAGCTGGCCTCGCTCGGCGATGGCGTGTTTGCACGCGGCAATGTCTACAATTCCTATCTCCATAACAACAATCCGGCCTCGCTGATCGAGAATGCCATTGGCGGCTCGGGCAATGACACGCTGCGCGGCAACATTGCCGACAACGTGCTGAATGGCGGCGGCGGCGCCGACACCATGGTCGGCCTCGCCGGCAATGACCGCTACATCGTCGACAATGCCGGCGACGTGGTTGTCGAAGCCGCCAATGAAGGCATCGACCGCGTCATCGTGCGGATCGCCGATTATGTGCTGCCGGCGCATGTGGAGGAGGCGTTCGCCGAGGAAGGCACGCTCGCCACCGATCTGCGGGGCAACGAGCTCGGCAATCTGCTGCGGGGCAA
>NZ_JAVDUX010000013.1:0-194327 GCF_031456575.1 Ancylobacter sp. 3268 | reverse complement strand
TCTCCGCCCACAAATCATCCGGAAGCAGCTTCTTCACCATGAAGCCAAACTCAAGCCGACATGGTTAACAAACGGTTTTGTTAGGCGCTCTAAGTTCGCGCTGCAGATGCTGCGAAACGAAGTCGTCGATCTTTCGGTGGAGATAGGCCAGGCCTTCGAACCGGCGGTAGTCGCCGGCACGGAGGCCATGAAGCCGTATATCCGGTCGATCAAGACTTGGGTGGCGTCGAACCAGCAGCTTACGACCCGGATCGCGCTGGCATCGGCCGGCTTCGTCGCCCTCAACGTCGCGATGACCGCGGCCCGCTATGCCGGCCTATGGCTGAAAGGCAACCTCCTCATGGCGGCGGCCGGTGGCCTTCGCGTGGTCGCAGGCGCCGCCCGCGTCGCCAACTTGGCGTTCCTTCCCTTCGATGCAGCCCTGCGCGGCGCGCGCTCGGCGATGATCGGCTTCGCTGCCGCGGCCCGTATCGGCGGCATCGGCTCGGCTTTGTCCATCATGGGCACGTCGCTCTTGGGGCTACTCAACCCGCTGCGGCTGTTCCGGGCGGCTGTCCGCGGGGTGGGCGTAGCGCTCCGGTTCGCGTTCGTCTCGTCAGGCGTCGGCGCGATTATCGCCGGCATAGTCGCGGCGGGCGTGTTCATTCACGAGAATTGGAACGGCCTCGGTGAGATGTTCAGCTCCTTCGGCAAGTCCTTCATGGCGGCGCTCGGCCCCGCTAAGCCGGTGGTGGAGAGCTTCGCTACGGCCGTCACCACGATCTGGAACAAGATCACCGGACTACTCGGGCCTATCGACGAGTCCGGCGCGAAGTGGCGGTCGTGGGGTACATGGCTGGGCGAGGTGGCTGGTGGCGGTGTGAAGGCGCTTATAGACGGCCTGTCCACCGTTGCCAGCTGGCTGTCCAAGCTCATGGATCTGGCCGGGTCCGCGGCATCTGCCATTGGCAAGGTGTTCTCGGCGGGTGGCGGCGACGCTGCGCCGGCTGTGCCGTCGGCCAGTGGCGGCAGCCTACGGCGGCAGTCACTCGGCGGGCTTCCGCCCGTTGACGGCGCCCGCGCCCGTGGCGGCCCGGTGTCGGCGGGCCGAACGTACCTGACAGGTGAGTTGGGGCCGGAATTGTTCACGCCGCGGCGCAGCGGCTACGTCCATAATGCCGATGACACGGCCGGGATGGCCGGAGCCACCACGATCGATGTCGGCGGTATCCACATCACAGCCGCGCCTGGCATGTCGCCGCAGGAGCTCGCCCGCGCGGTGCTTGCCGAGCTCGACGCGAAGCTAAACCGCCAGCGCGCTGGCGCGTTCGTGAGGACGTACTGAAATGGAAATCCGAGTTTCGAACCTTCGCCCCGTTCACGCTCGCGCCGGCACCGCGAAGGTGCTGGCCGAGTTTGACGCAGATGTCGGCCCGGTCAGGTTTCGCCGGATGCGCTTGGCGCGTGACCTGTCATCGGGGCCGTCAATTCTCATGCCGGAGGCGGTGACCCGCGCCAGCGTGAGCGTCATCGACGGCGCTGCGAAAGAGATGATCCGCCAGGAGGCTTGGCGTCAGTTCAAGGAGCAACGGCAATGATCGCCGCCACCTTTACCGCACTCGCATCGTCATCGGTTACGCGCTCGCCTTGCGCGCCCTATCGGAGCCCACATGAAAACCCCTACAGCCGAAATCTCCGTCAACGGCCGGCCAGTGGCGTCGACCTTCAATGACCGGCTCGTGTCGGTGACGATTACCGACAAGGACGGGCTCACGTCGGACAGCATCTCGTGCCAACTGAACGACGGCACGCCCTTCGCCCGCATCCCTCGGAAGGGCGACACGATTTCGGCGTCGCTCGGATATCTCGAAACCGGTGTGGTGTTCTTCGGCGACTACACCGCGGACGATCCGGAGGTGCAGTGCCTGCCGTATGGCATGACCGTCAACGGCAAGGGCGCCAACATGCGCGACGCGCTCAAGCAGCGCAAAGCCAGGCATTGGGACCAGAAAACGGTCAAGGACATCGTCACCGAGATTGCCAACGACAATGGGCTCACCCCGGCGATCGATGCCGAGGTTGGCGCCCACACCTATGAATGGTTCGGCCAGCTGGATGAAGGTGACATCGATGTCGTTGCCCGCCTCGCGGAGCGCCACGACGCGCTGGTGTCAGTGAAGGCAGGGCGTCTGGTGTTCGCCAAGAAGGGCGGCGGAACGACGGCGTCCGGCAAGCCCATGCCGACCATCGTGGCGTCCCCCTATAACATCGTCGAGGGTTCCTGCCGCACGACGTTCGCATTACGCGAGCGGTTCAAGAGCGTGAAGGCGCGGCACCAGGATCGTGCCAAAGCCGAGCTCGTCGAGGTTGAGGAAGACAGCGACGAAGATGGCACCGCGGACCTGACGCTGCCCGAGCCGTACGCCGACGAAGCCGAGGCCAAGCGGGCTGCAAAGTCCAAGGCGCGCGATCTGAAGTCCAACACCATCCGCACGAGCGTGACGCTGTTCGGCGATCCGACGGTCAGGGCCGGCTGCCCGTTCGTCTATGCCGGCGTTCGGCCCGAGCTCGACGGGCTGCAGTTCGTCATTGAGAGCGCTACGCACACCATCTCCAAGGCCGGCTACACCGTGGACGTCGAGGCGCGGTTGAGGCCGGAGCAGGAAGCCGTCGCGAGTGGCGCCAGCGGCTCCAACGGGGACTAAAGGAATCGTCGGCTCGTTGCACGAAGAATTGACAAGATGACTCCCTCCGCATCAGCGGACAGCCACTGCCGTGCATGTGGGGCCCCACAACCCTCCGCTAAATACGCGTTAATATCCCTCTTATTCGGCCGAACGGAAACGCCAAGATATTCTTGAATCTTATTCTCCGTATCTCCCGATAGAAGGTCCTCAAGCATCTTGCCGTCGAGTTGATCATCCAAATCGTTTAACGTTACTATAAATTTTTCGTCTAGATACCATCCGTCACGATAGCGTAAGGCAGCCTTTTTTCCGGCCGCGTCTGCGTCAAGCACTACGCAAAATCGTTCTCCCCTACCCATCAGGTAGCTAATCAAAGCACCCGAAGCACCGGCCCCCGTGCCCGGCATTATCGAAACTCCCGGAGCGGCGTCCGGATACAAAATAGTTACCAGCCTAAACGCGTAATAGTCCGTTATTCCCTCAAGTATAATATAAGGACCTGAGCCAATAATATTTGGTGAAATGTAATCAAGCTTTTCAATTACGGGCTGGAAATAACTTACACGAGACGGATATTGCGAAACAAATTGCCGATAGGGAGTCGCCTTAATGTTCGTAGGCTTGGTTGACAATTCAAAAGAATCAGAGCCATCATAATCTATAGCTTCGTTTTCCACGATGTACGCCGAAGATAGCCACCTCGGTTCAATCATATGGTGACTATGTGTTGAATAGATTATTTTATTTTTTCCAGAACATATACGGTCGAAATTAGTCAATAGCTCTGCCTGAGCACGCGCATGCAAGTTGGCAGCTGGTTCATCGAAAAGAAATATAGTCGGATTTTTCGACGATGATTTGAAGGCGGTAAATAACAATAATGAAAAAAACCACCTAAATCCTAATGAACGTTCGCTGACCGCATATCGAGAGTCGCCGTCTGAAAGCCAGAATGAGACATACGGAATGTCGTTCAATTGAGTGTCGATGTTCCAATCGACGAGCACATTTTTGGCGCCGCTGGGGCGCCTGAACACCTTCTCCCAACTTCCGATAACTTCTCTTGTTACGGCCGAGGCAATCCTTTGGAACACAGAGTCAATATGTGATTTCGTAGGAGCTGCAAAAAAAGATGCCAGCCAAGTTGGTGTAGAGGCCCCCTTCTTGTATGTTGATATACGGTTTATTACATGTCTTTCGATTGAAAATTCAGAGTCAATGCTGGTTAGTATGTCTTGAATCAAGGTTCGATAATACGAATTTACAGGAGTTTCATTATCATGTTCAGTCAAATAAATCCTTGGTGGCATGTCAACTAAGAATGTCGGAAAATAAACGATTCTTGGCAATCGGGATTCGATATTATTTACAATATCAAGCCACAAATCGGGTTCTGTCTTTGTTTTTGGCCTAGTGTATGTTTTAAATTTACCCGATTTTGTCTTTTTTGTCTCGATCGATATTCCCCAAATTGAACTCTTTCCTTTGGGGAGGCTATCGGAAAATGAATAAATTGAATCTACGTCGAAATCGCACATAATTTCCGCTTCATTGATATGAAGATTGTGCATTTTCGAAATATTTCGGATTTCTACCAGATCTTCTTCGTCCAATTTAATGCGGGCAGTAATTTCAACTTTCCCGGAAAATGCCGCCTTTCTGTCAATCGGTATAATATTCTGCACCGATGTCTTTGAGTGAACACCTTCAAAAATATCGGAAATACTCTTGTCTACCGATACAAAGTAAGATATTCCTCTAGTATAGTCGTTTTCCCACTTTCATTTAATCCAATTAAAGTTTTTACAGGGCACGAATTTTTCTCATCTATTGAGATTTTAATATTGTTTATGCCCTTGAAGTTCTTGAGGCTAAAATAACGTATTGACGGCAAAGCTCTCTCCTATTGAATCTTTAGCTCTACCGATAAGATCAAGTGGGACATTTAGGCAGTTGAAGGGAGATTCCCCTTTGTCGTCAAGTGGCATTCTGATCGGTTTTCGCGTTGCGCCCTGAACGCATCCGGCGCCACGGACGGTCCCCGCCTTGGCACTCGGAGTGCAGTTCCTGGTACACTTCCCTACGGCGCAGCCTCTCCCGCCTGCCCATCCACATCTCCCCGCAGATGCTCGCTGCCAATCGCCTGGTAGAGGTTCCACAACGCCAGCCCGGCCTCATGGGCGAGGGCGTACCATTCGGGCTTCGCGAGCACGGCAGGATGCTCGGCCAGCCGGTTCTCGACGAGCTCGTTGAACACCGACGCCATTTGCAGCGCTTCATGGCAGCCGAACGTGCCCGGCGCGAAATCCGCGGCGAGCTCCTCCGGTGTGGTCTCGCGCTCCTCAGCAGCAGCGGCCAGCTGTTCGAGCCGGGTCTTTTCGACCTCTTCGGGGGTGTAGGTCACGGCGGGCTTTAAGGGCATGGGGGGATGCTCCTTTTGGGGCGGTAGACTCGGCCGCTGTCACACGCTACCGCGCGCTGCAAGGCGCTGGTCGATGTGCTTGCTGTACTTCATCACCATGGGGACCGACATCCCGACCAGGGCAGAAATCTGCTGATGGTTCTTTCCGGCGATGCGTTCGTCGCAGACCTTAGTGGCCCGCAAGTCGTGAGGTGTGAAGCCGGCCAAGGCGGCGCCCTCGGGAGTCGCCAGATAGTCGTTCCAGGCCACTCGCATCGCGTCGGTGGTGTAGCGCCTTCCGTCGGGGCGCAGAACATAGGGCATCGCTGGGACAACTCCCCAACTGTCGATCTCTGCGGCCTCTCCGGGCTTCAGCAGGCACCAGTGGGGCTTGTCGTGTAGTTTCGTAATCGTGCAGCTGATGCCCTCTTCGTCCCGGTCAGCCGGGCGCATCCGAATGAGATCTGAAATGCGCTGCCCAGTAGCCCGCCCCAGAACTGCGAGGCGGTGCACTGCAGTAGGGCAGGCCGGAGAATTCAACGCCGCCCATGCGGCTGGCGTCAGCGGCTTAGCGCCGTCTGTGTCTTTTTGGAAGGTATCAACTTCACCGGTCGGGTTGTTCTGGCGGCGCCCGCGCTGAACTGCGAACTTCATAAGCTTGCGCACGACGACTCGCACCATGTTGCCCATGGACGGCCTGTCGGCGAACTTGTTCAAGAGGTCGATAACATCCCCGGTCGTAATCGAATCGGGAGCCCTATCTCCCCACTGTTCGTTGATTGGCACCAGCGCCGACTCGTAAGTGGCGATCGTGGCGGGACGCTTCGATGACCATTGCGGGGCGGCTTTGTAGTCGGAGATTAGAGCTGAGATGTCATTGCGACGCTCGCCCCGCTCGCCCCGAATATCCCGCAGCGCCTCATAGAACTCGGGCGTGCCGAACTCCGGTAGGCGCACGATGGGCCCGCGTGAGGGCTTGCCTTTGTCGTGTTGGTAGTACCAGTACTCAGCCCCGTTCGGCTTCTTGATGCGGAACACGCCGCGGGGATAGTCGGACTTCGGACTCACCGGCGGGGCGTCCGGGCGCTCGCAAAAGGGGGGCTCACGCCCAAAAGCATCAGCCTCCACATTGCTGGGGCGCTCGGCCAGCTTCGCCTCAACCGTCGGCCAATGCCAGCGAGTGATCTGCCCTCGGTTCACAGCGGCAGGCGGCACGAAGCCTGACCTTACCCACTGATCGAACGTGTCCGGGCTGATTTCAAGCAATGCCGCTGCAGTCTTCCTGGAAACGAAGACGGGGCGGATGGTTTCGTCGGAATTGCTCATCTGTGCGCACTCAGCATGATCTGGGCGACAGATAGATCTACCCAATGGGTCGCGCCAGCGCTCGCCCCCACTAAGGGGACGCTTGCAGATTCTCGAAATCGGGCGCAACCTGTCCGTGGGTGTAGCAACCCGGACCAGTGATAGACCGCACATTCCCTGGCAGGAATTGCCCTGACGCCTGGCAGCGTTGGGCGGCGGTTAAATATGCTTGCCAGCAATGGCAGGCGACGGACGAGCTTGGCGGCTCGGCTCCGAACCGGATTATATTGTCCGGGGGCGGCCGTTCTGTCCAGCCTGAAAAGGTAAAAGCGTCCGACTCGTCTCACTGGCGAGTTGCTACCCCCCGGATGCCGGTTCCGACCGCCGGCACGGCTGTAGCAGGCCGAACCAGTGAGACCACCCCCATGACCATCCAAACCCTGACGACCGCCCCCACGCCTCGCGTGCCGCTCCCCATTGTGCCCGTCGGCCAACCGATCGCGAACACCGCCAGCGCGGATGACGATAGAGCCGGGCCAACCACACTGTTACCCGGCTGGCGCCTGCTCGCCGCTGACGGCACCTCAGTATCTGAGGCTGACGAGCTTGGCCGCCTCATCCTTGCCGCTCCGGCGCGATCCCTGGGCGATATAGCGGCCAAGCACGAAGCGCTTATCCACGCCATCGGCGAGGAGCTTCCCTTGGAATACCGGGTGCTGCTTGAGCAGATGGGCGATGAGCTTCGACAGATGGGCTAATGCGCCAGCCCCGTCGCGCTGCGAGGTGCGGCGGGGCGATTCCCCGCAATGCCCTGTCTTACCGCTCGCCGTGGCGACTCGGTGGCGACTCGGCGCAAAAAAGCAGAAGGCCGCCCGAGAGCGACCTGTCTAACCAACTGATTTTTCTTGGAAAAATGGTCGGAGCGAGAGGATTTGAACCTCCGACCCCTAGTCCCCCAGACTAGTGCGCTAACCAGGCTGCGCTACGCTCCGACGCCGTGAGGCGCTGTCTCTCTAGCGATTTGATCCCGGCGATGCAAGCGGGGCGGCGGTTTCGGCGGGGGATATATCCCGCCTCGCCTCCCCTTGCGGCTCCCGCTCCGGGCCGATCTGCCGTTCCACCGTGGCGCTCAGGCGCTGGAACAGGCCGAGCGACACCAGCGCCACGCAGCCGATCCCCACCAGCAGCGCCGGATAGATCACTTCGGCAATCTCCTCGCGCGCGGTCTCGAACAGCAGCACCAGCGCCTCGAGGAAGATGGCGATGATGATGGTGGAGAGAAACTTGGTCAGCCCGCGCCGCGCATCGGCGGCGGTGCGCTTCTCGCGCCCGGCCGGCACCTCCTCCTCGAAGAAATATTTGGCGACGTCGAACAGCGCGATGGCAACGATGAGATAGCCGACGATGTTGAGCAGCGCCTCATGCACCAACGTGTCGCCGCCCAGGCCCTGGCGCAGCGCCGTATAGGGGGCATAGACCAGCAGCACCGCCGCCACCGCCATCAGGGCGCAGGCGGCGACGGCGAACACGGCGCGGATGAGAAAGCTCATGAAAGCGGACTCCGTTGATCCGAGGCCAACTAGCGCGCCGTGCCTCGCCTTCAAGTACCTCCCACGCGCGCTGCCGGCCGCCCTCCCCGCCCCCGCCTCGTGTATAGTCGCGGCACATGCCACCGACACCGACCGGAGACCGCCATGGCTCATGAGCACGCGACCGCCGACCTCCTCCGCGATCCGGCTTTCGTGCCGCCGCCGGCGGTGGAGCCGATGATCGCGCGGCTGGCCGCCCGCCGCTCGGCGCCGCTGCGCAGCCTCGGCGGGCCGGCGCCGACGGCGGAGGAGCGCGAGCTGCTGTTCCGCCTGGCGCTGCGGATACCCGATCATGGCCGGCTGACCCCGTGGCGCTTCATCGTGATCGAGGGCGAGGACCGGCGCGAACTCGGCGCCCGGCTCGACGCGCTCTATGCGCGGCAGAACCCGGAGGTGCCGGCCGCCAAGGCCGATATGTGGACGCTGTATCTGGAGCGCGCGCCGCTCACCGTGGTGGTGGTGAGCCGGCCGGATCCGGCGGCGAAGGTGCCGGAATGGAACCAGGTGCTGTCCGCCGGCGCCGCCGGCATGGCGCTGACCGTGGCGGCGAGCGCGCTCGGCTTCGCCAGCCAATGGCTGCTGAAATGGCCGGGCCGCGACCCGCAGGCGGCGGCGCTGGTTGGCGTCGAGGCCGGCGAGAAGGTCGCCGGCTTCATCCATATCGGCCGGCCCACCATCGACAGCCCGGACCGGCCGCGCCCGGAGGCCGCCCGGGTCGTGACACGCTGGCGGCCGACGGAAAGCTAGAGGGTCCTCTCCCGCCAGTGCCCGAGCCGCCTCATCCTTAGGTTGCCTGTCCACGAACGGCAGGGAAGCGAAAAAGCCCTCAGCCCTCGACGTCGAACGAGACACCCTGCGCCAGCGGCAGCGTGCGGGAATAGTTGATGGTGTTGGTCGCCCGCCGCATATAGGCCTTCCAGGCGTCGGAGCCGGCCTCGCGCCCGCCGCCGGTTTCCTTCTCGCCGCCGAAGGCGCCGCCGATCTCGGCGCCCGAGGGGCCGATATTCACATTGGCGATGCCGCAATCCGAGCCTTCCGCCGACATGAAGGTCTCGGCCTCGCGCATGTCGTTGGTGAAGATCGAGGACGACAGGCCCTGCGGCACGCCGTTCTGCAGCGCGATGGCCTCGGTGAGGCCGCCGACCCGCAGCACATAGAGGATCGGCGCGAAGGTCTCGTGCTTCACCACCTCGACTTGGCTCTCGATCTCCACCAGCGCCGGGCGGACATAATAGGCCTCCTCCGCCCCGGCCACCGCCACCCGCTCGCCGCCATGCACGGTGGCGCCGGCCGCCCTCGCCTGCTCCAAAGCCGCCTGCATGCCGTCGAACGCCGCCTTGTCGATCAGGGGGCCAATGAGCGTACCGCTGACACGCGGATCGCCGATGGTCACCGAGCCATAGGCCTTGGCGAGGCGCGGCACCAGTTCTTCATAGACGCCCTCATTGACGATGAGGCGGCGCAGCGAGGTGCAGCGCTGGCCGGCGGTGCCCATGGCGGCGAAGGCGATGCCGCGCAAGGCGAGATCGAGATCGGCCGAGGGACAGACGATGGCGGCGTTGTTGCCGCCGAGCTCGAGGATGGAGCGGCCGAAGCGCTTGGCCACCCGCTCGCCGACGATTCGGCCCATGCGGGTGGAGCCGGTCGCCGAGATAACCGGCACGCGGGCATCGTCGGTCAGCGCCGCGCCGACCTCGCCGCCGCCCACCAGCACCTGCGACAGTCCCTCCGGCGCCTCGCCGAACGCGGCCGCCGCGCGCTCGAACAGCGCCTGCACCGCCAGCGCGGTCAGCGGGGTCTTCTCGGAGGGCTTCCACAGCAGGCTGTCGCCGCAGACCAGCGCCAGCGCCGCGTTCCATGACCACACCGCGACCGGGAAGTTGAAGGCGGTGATGATGCCGACCGGCCCGACCGGGTGCCAGGTCTCCATCATCCGATGGCCGGGGCGCTCGGAGGCGATGGTGAGGCCGTAGAGCTGGCGCGACAGGCCGACGGCGAAATCGCAGATGTCGATCATCTCCTGCACCTCGCCGAGGCCTTCGGAGACGATCTTGCCGGCTTCCAGCGTCACCAGCCGCCCGAGCGCCGCCTTGTGCGCGCGCAGTTCCTCGCCGAGCAGGCGCACCAGCTCGCCGCGCCGCGGGGCCGGCACGGTGCGCCAGGCATGGAAGGCGGCCACCGAGCGCTCCACCGCCGCGCCGACATCGCCGGCCGACGCCTCGGCGACATGGGCCACCACCTCGCCGGTGACCGGCGAGCGCACCGCACGGCCGCCATCCTGCCAGAGAGCCGGATCCACGCCGAGGGAGCCAAGCAGCTCCGCCACTTCGCCGGCAACCGGCCCCAGGGCGGCGTTGATACGGGCTGCGTTGATTTTCACCGTCATGATCTCATGCTCCTCGCAGGCGCGATCGGCGGCCGCGATCCGGCGCGCCCGAATTGGCCGCGTGCATAGCACCGCTCGACGGCACAAATCCATGCTGCGGGAGGAGGATGCACGCCGGCACGCGCGCAAGCCGCCCGGCGGGCTCTCCCGAACCCGCGCCGCCGCCGGCTCCCCTCACGCGAGGAAATCGGCTTCTTTTCCCGCTGCGGCAGGCTTAAGAATTCACCCCGATGATGTCTTGAATCTTCTTTGCGTATAACCCACATCGGCACTGCCAAGAGGCTCGACAATAGGTCGCGATGACTGTCACATTGAGCCTGTCCGAACGCGAATTATGCGTGGAATATTCCATGGGCAGATTCGCGAAATCACAATCCCGACACGAAAGAGCTGTCCTGCCGACATACTTCTTTTCCATCCGAATCCCGTGGATGCAACGGGAGAAGGACAGAGGTATTGACGGCTTGGGGAATGGGACGGGTCGCCGGCGCGACTTTCGCCGCCGCGATCATCTTCGCCGCCAGCGGCAATGCTGCTTCAGCAAACGCGACAGCTACCAAAAAACCGACCGCCTCCAGTGGGATGGCGTCCTATTACGGCTATGGCGGACGTACCGCCAACGGTGAGCGCCACAACGCACGGGCCCTCACCGCCGCACATCGCTCCTTGCCCTTCGGGACCAAGGTGCGGGTGACCAACACGGCCAATGGCCGCTCGGTCGTGGTGCGCATCAACGATCGCGGTCCCTTTATCCGCGGCCGTGTCATCGATGTCTCGACCGCCGCGGCGGAAAGCCTCGGCTTCCGCCAGCGCGGGGTGGCGAGGGTCGACCTCGCCGTCGTCGAGTGACGGCTCTGAAATGAACGCCGCGCCGGGACGATGGTTCCTGAGCCGTGCTCAGGCCTCGCCCCGGCGGGCTTCCAGCAGCAGGCGGTAGCACTCCTGCAGATCGGCCAGCGCCGCCTTCAGCTGCCGCACCTCGTCCTCCGAGAGGCCGTCTTCCGGCCCCTGCAGCGGACGGAACGCGGTCAGCCGGGCCGACGGCTCCTCATGCGTAGCGGATACCGGCGCATAGGGCGCGGAAAGCGGCTTGGGCGGCTCCGCATGGCGGGGCGCCGCCAAAGGCGGCTCCGGCTCGCCGCCGACGCCGCGGAACGGAAACACCGGCCCGTTCTCGTCGGGGGAATCGAAACGCGGCTCGCCATGCCTCGAATCCTGATGCGGCTCGGCATGTCGCGGATCGGCATGTCGCGTCTCGGAGTGGCGCGACTCCATATGCCGCGACGGCTCGAAGCGCGGCGCGACATCACGCGGCTCCGCCGGGCGCGGATCGAGGTCCGGCAGCAGCGGCATGTCGAGGAAGTTCGGCTCGTCATCGGACGGCCGGCGACGGGCCGGCTTGCGCGATGCCCCACGCTCCGGCTCGATCTCGGGTTCGATCTCCCGCGTCGAGGCGCCGCCACGGCGGCCCGGCAGCAGGCCGAAGAATCCGCTCAGCGAGGATGTCCTGGCCTCCGGCGTCGGGCGGCCCTCGCCGGCATCGGCGCCGTTCTCCGGCCTGCCCCCGCCTGGCGCCTCGCCCATGGCCTCGCGCAGCACCGCCTGCACGTAGCGCGGCCCCTCCTCCTTGAGGATGCGCTGCACGCCGCGAATGGTGTAGCCTTCCCCGTAGAGCAGATGGCGGATGCCGCGCAGCAGTTCGACATCGTCGGGACGGTAATAGCGCCGGCCGCCGCCGCGCTTGAGCGGGCGGATCTGCGGGAACTTGGTTTCCCAGAACCGCAGCACGTGCTGCGGCAGATCGAGCTCTTCGGCGACCTCGCTGATGGTGCGGAAGGCGTCCGGGCTCTTCTCCACGGCGAAGGTTCCTTCCCTTCGGCTCACGACACGGTTCGGCTCACTCTTCAGTGACCTCGTCGCCGTTGATTTGCTGCTTGAGGATGTTGGACGGCTTGAACACCATCACGCGGCGCGGCGCGATCGGCACTTCCTCGCCGGTCTTCGGGTTGCGGCCGATGCGCTCGCCCTTCTGGCGCACCACGAAGGAACCGAAGGAGGAGAGCTTCACCGTCTCGCCGCGCGCCACGCAATCGGCGATCTCGGTAAGCACGGTCTCCACCAGCGCGGCGGATTCGGTCCGCGACAGTCCCACACGCTGATACACCGCCTCGCAAAGATCCGCGCGCGTGATCGTCCGACCTGCCATTGCCCGTCTCCGCCTTCTTCGTGTTGTGGCGATGCCCTGCGTCAACCTAGGCGCCGTCGCCCGCACAGGTCAACGGGCGAACGCATCGACGCCATGCCGGCGTGCAGCCTACCAGCGAACCAGCGCCGAGGCCCAGGTGAAACCGCCGCCCATGGCTTCCAGCAGCACGATGTCGCCGGCCTTGATCCGCCCGTCTTCCACCGCAGTGGCCAGCGCCAGCGGGATCGAGGCAGCAGAGGTATTGCCATGCCGGTCAACGGTCAGCACCACCTTTTCCGGCGCGATGCCGAGCTTCACCGCGCTCGCATCGATGATGCGCCGATTGGCCTGGTGCGGCACGAACCAGTCGATGGTCGACGAGTCGATCCCAGTGGCTTTATAGGCATCGGTGATGACGTCGGTGATCATGCCGACCGCGTGGCGGAACACCTCGCGGCCCTCCATGCGCAGATAGCCGGTGGTCTTGGTCGAGGAGACGCCGCCATCGACATAGAGCTTGTGCTTGTGGCGGCCGTCCGAGCGCAGATGCGTGGTCAGCACGCCACGCGGGTCGGGCGCGCCGCTGGCCGGCACCGCCTCCAGCACCAGCGCGCCGGCGCCGTCGCCGAACAGCACGCAGGTGGTGCGGTCCGACCAGTCGAGGATGCGCGAGAAGGTCTCGGCGCCGATCACCAGCGCCCGGCGGAAGCTGCCGGCCCTCAGGAAGTTGTCGGCGGTTGCCAGCGCGAAGACGAAGCCGGAGCACACCGCCTGCACGTCGAAGGCGGCGCCGTGGGTGATGCCGAGCCCGGCCTGCACCGTCACCGCCGAGGCGGGGAAGGTGTTGTCCGGCGTCGATGTGGCGAGCACGATCAGGTCGATGTCCTGCGCCTCGAGCCCGGCATTGGCGAGCGCCGCCTGCGCCGCCTTGATCGCCAGATCGGACGTCACCTCGTCATCGGCGGCGATATGCCGCTCGCGAATGCCGGTGCGCTGGACGATCCACTCGTCGGAGGTGTCGACCATCTGGGCCAGGTCGGCATTGCTGAGGGCACGCGCCGGCAGATAGGCGCCGACGCCGCGCACCACTGAAGTCAAGCTGCTCACGATGAAACCTGCAATTCTGCCGCCTGCGTTCCGTCCTCGCCCGGCGAAGCGCCGGCGGAGGCCGCCCGAGGCCGCCCCTTGATGCCCGCCTCGATGCGCGACAGCAAGGCGTAACGCACCATGTCGTAGCCGATGTCGATCGCCGAGGCGAAGCCCTCGGCATCGGTGCCGCCGTGGCTCTTGATCACCACGCCGTTGAGCCCGAGGAACACCCCGCCATTCGATTTGCGCGGGTCGAGCTTCTCGCGCAGCAGCGCGAAGGCACCGCGCGCGAACAGATAGCCGATCTTCGCCATCAGGCTGGAGCGCATTGCCCCGCGCAGGAATTCGGCGAACTGCTTGACGGTACCCTCGGCGGTCTTGAGCGCGATGTTGCCGGAGAAGCCCTCGGTCACCACTACATCGACGATGCCGCGGCCGATATCGTCGCCCTCGACGAAGCCGTGATAGTCAAGGCCGGCATAGTCGGCGGCCCGCAGCGTCGCCCCGGCCTCCTTCACCTCCTCGACGCCCTTGATCTCCTCGACGCCGACATTGAGCAGGCCGACCTTCGGCGTCTCGATGTCGAAGACGATGCGCGCCATCGCCGCGCCCATCACCGCCATGTCGACGAGGTGCTGGGCGGTGGCGCCGATCGAGGCGCCGACGTCGAGCACCACGCTTTCCCCGCGCAGCGTCGGCCACAGGCAGGCGATGGCGGGGCGGGAGATGCCGGCCATGGTCTTGAGGTTGACCTTGGCCATCGCCATCAGCGCGCCGGTATTGCCGGCCGAGACCGCGCAATCGGCCTCGCCGAGGCGCACCGCGTCGATCGCCTTCCACATGGAGGAGACCTTGCGGCCGCGCCGGAGCGCCTGGCTCGGCTTGTCCTCCATGGTGACGACGACGTCGGTATGGAAGACCGTGCTCGCCGCGGCGAGCTTGGGATGCTGGGCAAGGAGGCTGCGGATCTTCGCCTCGTCGCCGAACAGCAGGAAGCGGATGTCGGGATGCCGCGTCAGCGCGACGGCGGTGCCGGGAATCACGACGTCGGCGCCGTGGTCCCCTCCCATAACGTCGAGCGCGATTCGGACGGGCGATGACATGAAGCGGCTACTGATCTCGTTCATTCGGGCCGGCGGCTCGCGGCCGGCCGATGAGGGCATGCCCCAGTTGCGGGCGCGTGACAATAGCGGCTGGCCGCTCCGGGGCAACTTTACGGTCAGCTGCCGCCACCGCCCTCGGTGTTTTTCAGCCGGGCAAGCGCGGCGAAAGGCGAGATTTCCTCCGGCCCGGGCTCGGCCGGCTTCTTGAACACCGCCCCCGGCTTGCGCGGATAGGGATCGAGCCCCAGCGCGAGAAACTCCGCCACCACGGCGCCGACATCGATGAGGCCGTCGACGATCGGATCCGGCAGATCCTGCTCGCCCACCTCGATTTCCTGGCCGGGGCGGATCTCCGGCAGCCGGTCGGCCGGCGCGAAGCTCAGCTCGATCTCCTCGTGCGCCGGCGCGTCGAAATCCTCCAGCGTCACCACGCAGGTCTGGCGCACCACCGCGTCGACCTGGCCGCTCACCCGCACGCCGCCGCCCCGTTCCGGGGTCAGGGTCACGGTGGCGTCAAGCCGGGGGATGCCGACAATGCCGAAATCCTTGGCGAGCGCCGCGCGCGTCGCCTCGTCCGGCGCGATTTTCACCGTCATCCCGTCATCGGGGATCGAGGCGACGAGGACGGGATGGGTCAGGGGGGCCGCATCGCTCATGATGATGTGTTCTCCACGAAGGTGGGCGCGTCGGCAGCCGGCAGGGGCAATTCGCCGCGCGCGAAGGTCTCGAACGGCGTCGCCGCCAGCGCCGCCGCCATTTGGCGCAGTCGCGCCGCCAGCGCGACGGACTCGGGCCGACGGTCCGGCGCCGAGTCGTAGACATTGCGCAGCAGCGCCTCAGCCAGCGCCGCCTCGCCGGTGCCGAGCGCCGTATCATAGACGCCGACGCGGCCATAGAAAGCCGAAGCGACCTTCTTCATCTTCTTCGGCACGGTCAGGTCGCCCACGCCCATCTCGCGCAGATTGGCGTCCATGTCCCGGCAGAAGGCGTCGAACACCCGTTGACCCAGCTCTTGGCCCGCCTCGCCCTCGTCCTTGAGGCGGTGAAACAGCAGGAAGGCGTGCAGGAGGATCATCTCGAAGCGGCCGGCAATGGTGTCGGCGACGCCATAGATCGTGTAATAGGCGGGATCGCGCGACTGCGCCACGATCGCGCCATAGAGCCGCTGGATGGTCTCGCCTCCGTCGTTCCGGCGGAAGAATCGCAGGATCATGGCGGGCCTCTGCCTCGTTGCCGCCGCGCTGGCGCCGTATCGGGGCGGGTTAGCGCGGGTGTGAACGACTGGCAAGCCCGGACCGGGATTTCCCGTTGCCTCGCGGCGGTTCCTTGTGCTTTTTGCGCGGAACGATGTGCGAGAGTAGGCACAGGAGTAGGATGAATGGCAGTGCGGTTTGAGAGACGGCAGGCGGACCACCGGGGCGGACGCACCGGGCAGCGGCCCGCGCGCATCGCCGGGGTCGGCGGTGTCGCCGTCATCTGCGCCGGCCTTGCCGCCTGTGCCGACATGCCGGTGTCGACCGCCAGCATGGGCCTCGCCCGCACGCCCTCCAACTTCGTCACCGAGCAGCAGCGCGGCTATGTGCCCACCCCCGGCGCGCTCGACCAGATCCCGGTCGGCTCCAGCCAGGAGCAGGTGCTGCTGGTTCTCGGCACGCCCTCCACCGTCGCCACCGTCGACGGCGAGGTGTTTTATTACATCTCGCAGAAGACCAAGAAGGTGATGTTCATGCGGCCCGAGGTGATCGAGCAGCGGGTGCTGGCGATCTATTTCGACCCCAAGGACAAGCGCGTCACCCGCATCGCCGACTACGGCCTGAAGGACGGCAAGGTGTTCGACTTCGTCTCGCGCACCACCCCGACCGGTGGCCAGGAACTCTCGGTGCTCGGCCAGATCTTCACCTCGGCGCTCGGCGGCCCCAGCAACGACTGACCGGCCGGCCGTTCGCTGCGGCCCGCCTCAGCCGAAGCGCGCCGGCGCGAACGGCGCCGGGTCCACCGTCGGCGTCTCGCCGCTCATCATCTCGGCGAGCAGCCGCCCGGTGATCGGGCCGAGCGTGAAGCCGAGATGCTGGTGGCCGATGGCCAGCCACAGCCCCTTCACCGTCTCGCCGCCAGGCCCGCTCGCCGGGCCGATCGCCGGCAGCATGTCCGGCAGCGCCGGCCGGCAGCCCATCCATGGTTCGGCCTCGACGCGCGCGCCGAGCGGGAACAGCCTGCGGGCGGTGGCCTCGGTGCGCTCCAGCTGCACCGGCGTCTTGCGGGCATCGCGGCGGGCGAACTCCACGCCGGTGGTCAGGCGGATGCCGAGCTCCATCGGCGTGATGACGTAGCCGCCCTCCTCGTCGAGCACCGGCCGCGACAGCTTCGCCCCGCCCTCGCCCCGGTAATGCATGTGGTAGCCGCGCTTCACCGCCAGCGGCAGCCGCACCCCGAAGGGCCGCAGCACGTCGTCCGCCCACGGCCCCAGCGCCACCACCAGCTGGCGGGCCTCGACGAGGCCTCCGGCGGTGCTCATCGCCCAGCCGCTGCCGAGGCGGACCAGGCCGCGGGCGTCGCCGACCCGGATCTCGCCGCCCAGCGCCGCGAAATGCCGCGCATAGGCGGCGGTGACGCCGCCGGGGCTGGAGACCGAATGCGGATCGTTCCAGATCACCGCGCCGGTGAAGTCCGGCCGCAGATCAGGCTCCAGCGCCAGCGCCTCGTCGACGCTGAGCTCGCGCATGGAGAGGCCGTATTGCCGGGCCAGCGGGAATTCCGAGCGCTCATGCTCCAGCCCCTGCGGCGTGCGGTAGAGCTTCAGCCAGCCGCCTTCGCGAAAATAGGATTCCGCCCCGCTCAGCGCCGCCAGCCGCGCATGCTCGTCGAGGCTGTGGCGCAGCAGCGTCTCCATGGTGCGGGCATAGGCGAGGATGCGCTCGGGCGCCGAGGCCTTCCAATAGGCATACATCCACGGGATCAGCCCCGGCAGCGCGTCCCAGTGGTAGTTCGCCGCCGGGTTGCGGCCGAGGGCCACCTCCATCAGCGCCTTGAGGTCACGCGGGAAGGCGACCGGATAGATCGACGCCCGCTCGACGAGGCCGGCATTGCCGTAGGAGGTCTCCTCGCCCGGCCCGCGCCGGTCCACCAGCGCCACCGCCTGCCCGCGCAGCTTGAGATTGAGCGCCACGCTGGTGCCGACGATGCCGGCGCCGAGCACGAGCGTATCGACTTTCATGGGGGTTACCATCCGCTGGCCGGCACGCAGGCGCCGGGCTGGGCTCGACTGGGGAAAGGCCGGCGCGGCCGCCCGCCGGGGTGCCGCGCCGGTGAATGCGAACGGGCGTCTCAGTAGATGTCGAAGGGGAAGTACTTCGCGTTGATCTTCTTGTAGGTGCCGTCGGCGACGATCTCCTTGATCGCCGCGTTGATCTTTTCGCGCAGTTCGTTGTCCTCCTTGCGGACGGCGATGCCGGTGCCCTGCGGATTGACGTCCTTCAGGTCCGGGCCGACGAATGTGCAGCACTTGCCGTCGCTGCTCTTCTCCAGCCACTCATACAGCACGAACTTGTCGGCGAGGATGCCGTCGAGCCGGCCGGCGGCGAGGTCGGCATTGGCCTCGTCCTGGGTCGGATACAGCTTGATCTCGGAATCCTTGTACTTTTCCTCCAGATACACCGCCGCCGTGGTCGAGGACTGGGTGCCGATGGTCTTGCCCTTCAGCGCCGCCGGCGAGATGTCGGTGATCTTGGTGTCCTTCGGCGCGATGAAGCTGCCGGGCGTCTGGTAGTAGGGGACGGTGAAGGCCACCTTCTCCTTGCGCTCGTCGGTGATCGACATCGAGGCGACGATGGCATCGAACTTCTTGGCGAGCAGCGCCGGAATGATGCCGTCCCAATCCTGCGCGACGAAGGTGCATTCCACCTTCATCTTCTCGCACAACGCCTTGGCGATATCGATGTCGAAGCCGACCAGCTGGCCGGAGGAATCGACCGAGTTGAAGGGCGGGTAGGCGCCTTCGGTGCCGATGCGGATGGTCTCTGCCTGCGCGGTCGCGGCGGTCAGGGCGAGCACGGCGGCGGCGGCGAATAGCTTGGCGATCTTCATTGGCGAAGCCCTCGGTTGGGCGGGCCGGCGGGCCCGTCTGGGCGCAAGCTAGGGCGCCCCGATGTCATGGGCAATCGGCGGAAAGACCGAGAAGGCCGGTACCCTCAGAAATGACTGAAGCTGCGGCGGGAGAGCGCCAACGCGCGGCCGTCCGGCGCGCGCACCGTCAGCCCGGCGCCGTCAGGCGCGGCGGCGGGGCCGACAGCATGGGTGGCCCCGATCACCGTCAGGCCGAATCCGGCGGCGGTCGCCACCATGCTCAGCGCGTCGAGCCGGTCATGCGGCACCGTGGCGAGGATCTCGTAGTCGTCGCCGCCGGTCAGCGCCGTCTCCAGCAGCGCCGTCTCGGCGGCCACCGCCGCCCGCGCCGCGGCGCTCAGCGGCACCGAGGCGGCCTCGATGGTGCCGCCGACGCCTGAGACCGCGAGTAGTTTCGCCGTATCGCCGATCAGCCCGTCCGAGATGTCCATGGCGGCGCTGGCATGCGCGCGCAGCGCCTCGGCCAGCGCCAGCCGCGGGCGCGGGTGCAGATAGCGGTCGGCGAGCATCGCCTTTTCCGCCGGGTCGAGCCCCCGGAAGCCCGGCCGCGACGGATCGAGCCGCAGGGCAAGGCCGAGCGCACCGTCGCCGATGCTGCCCGTCACCACGATCGCCTGTCCGGGCCGGGCGCCGGATCGTTTCACCATGGTCCCGCTCGGCACCGCGCCGAGCGCGGTGATCGAGACGGTGAACGGTCCGGGCGTCTTCACCGTGTCGCCGCCGAGCAGCGGCGCGCCATAATCCCGCGCGTCCTCGCCGATGCCGCGGGCGAACGCCGCCAGCGCCGCGTCATCCATATCGGGCGGAATGGCGAAGGCGAGCAGCACCCCGAGCGGGCGGGCGCCCTTAGCGGCGAGGTCGGAAAGATTCACCCGCATCGCCTTGCGGGCGATGCTCACCGGCGGATCCTCGGGAAAGAAATGCACCCCGGCCACCAGCGCGTCCTTGGTCAGGATGAGGTCGTGGCCGGGCGGCGGGGTGAGGAAGGCGGCGTCGTCGGTGAGCCCCAGCGCGCCGGGATGGGTGGCGAGCGAGCCGAACAGGCGGGCGATCAGCTTGTCCTCGCCGGAGGCACCGTCTTGGCCGGAAGCACTATCTTGGCCGGCGGCCTCTGCCAGGTGGGGGGAGCCCGCCTCGCCGGGAGCTCCGCCTTCGCCGGAGGGCTTTGCCCTGCCGGAACCGCCGCCGCCCCGCCTGCCCGCCATGATCGCCTCAGCCGCCGAATTCACCCGCGCGCATCTCGCGCGCCAGTCCATCCAACACCGCATTGACCATTCCGGTTTCCTCGCGATCGAGAAAAGCCGCGGCGACGTTGACATATTCGGCGACGACCACGCGGGCGGGAATGTCCGGCCGGCCGTGCAGCTCATAGGCGCCGGCGCGCAGCACCGCGCGCAGCACCGTCTCGATGCGCTTCAGCGGCCAGCCCTTCACCAGCGCGGCGTCGAGCATCGGATCGATGGCCCGCTGCTCGCGCACCACCCCGCCGACCACGTCGCGGAACAGGGTGAGGTCGGCGCTGGCGATCTCGTCGCCCTCGATCTCCTGGCCGATCCAGTGGCTTTCGAACTGGGCGAGGATCTCGGGGAGCGGCGTCTGCGCCACGTCCATCTGGTACAGCGCCTGCACCGCATTGAGCCGCGCTGCGCTCTTGCGCAGCGGCTTGTGGTTCACCGTCTTGCCGCCCGAGGACTTGGCGTCAGCGGACTTGGCGTCGGCGGATTTGCCGTCGCTGGATTTGGCGTCGGTCGAGTTGCTCATCTTGGCCTCACCACGAACGGCGCTTCAGGCGCAGCAGCGCCAGCGCCGCCTCGACGGCGCCGCCGCCCTTGTTGCCGTCGGTCACCCGCGCGCGCACCCAGGCCTGCTCGTCATTCTCCACCGTGAGAATGCCGTTACCGAGCGGCAGCTTGCGGCTCACCGATAGGTCGATCAGCGCGCGGGAGGATTCCCCGGCGACGATCTCGAAATGGTAGGTTTCCCCGCGCACCACGCAGCCGAGCGCCACCGCGGCGTCGAACGGCTTGCCGGCCGCCTCGGCGTCGTCGAGGGCGATGAGGATGGCGGTCGGCACCTCCAGCGCGCCGGGCACGGTGACCACCTCGCAGCTGGCGCCGACGGCCTCGACGGCGGCGCGGGCGCCGGCCAGCAGTTCGTCATTGAGGTCGTCATAGAAACGGCCTTCGACGATCAGGATGCGCACGCCGTCCAGACGCTCATTCGCCTCGGCGGCGCGGCGGGGGATCGCCATGGGATAAACCTCTTATTCGTAAACGGAGCGATGACCTACGCCGGTCGGCGGAACTCCGCAAGACGCGTCAGCGCAACACTGATCCCCGCGTCAGCGCAACTCTGATCCCCGGGTCGGCGCAGCGCCGAATTCCGCCTCAGCGGAATTCCGCCAGCCGCGCGGCGTAGCGAGCCATCATGTCGACCTCGATATTCACCCGGTCGCCCGGCTGCACCGCGCCCCAGGTGGTGTTGGCCAGCGTGTGCGGGATGAGCAGGCAGGAAAAGCGCTCGCCTTCCACCGTGTTGACGGTGAGCGAGGTGCCATCCAGCGTCACCGAGCCCTTGATGGCGATGAAGGGTGCCAGCGCGCGCGGCGCCGCGAAGGTGAAGCGCGTCGTCTCACCGAGGTCCTCGCGGGCGATCACCTCGGCCTGGCCGTCGACATGGCCCTGCACGATATGGCCGCCGAGTTCGTCGCCGATCTTCAGCGCCCGCTCCAGGTTGATCCGCGCGCCCTCGGCCCAGTCGGCGACGGTGGTGAGCGCCAGCGTCTCCGGCGCCGCCTCCACCGAAAAGCGCGCCGGCTCGGTCTCCACCACGGTGAGGCACACGCCGGCGCAGGCGATGGAGGCGCCGAGATCGACGGTGGCGGTGTCATAGGCCGTCGCGATGGTCAGCCGGCGCACGTCGTTGCGGCGCTCCACCGCGACCACTTCGCCGATATCGGTGACGATCCCCGTGAACATGCTAGCGTCGCCTCAGGATGCGCAGCCGGTCCGGCCCGTGCCGCTCGGTTTCAACCGTGGTCAGATAGTCATCGAGGGCCGAGAGCGGCACCCCCTCCAGCGCATCGACCGCATGGCGTCCCAGCAAGGTCGGCGCCTCGAACAGGCTCGCCTCGTCGACGAGGCCGGCTTTGAGGAAGCCGGTGGACAGCCTCGGCCCGGCCTCCACCATCACGCGGGTGATGCCCCGCGCCGCCAGCAGCCGCAGCGCCGCCTCGAGATCGAGCGCCCCGGCGGCGGTCATGCCGACCCGCATCACCTCGACGCCCCGCGCCACCAGCGCCCGCTCGGCTTCCGCCGGCGCCACCTCCCCGGTGATCACCCACACCGGAGCGACGTCGAGATTGCCGAGCAGCCGCGCGGTTTGCGGCAGCCGCAGAGAGCTGTCGAGCACCACCCGCACCGGCGAGCGGCCCGCCATGCCGGGCAGGCGGCAGGTGAGGTCCGGGTCGTCGGCGAGCACGGTGCCGATGCCGGTGAGCACCGCGTCATGGGTGGCGCGCATCATATGCACCCGCGCCCGCGCCGCCTCGCCGGTGATGGCGGCCGGGCGGCGGCCTTCCAGCCCGGCCTTGCCGTCGGCGGAAATGGCGAGCTTCAGCATCACATGCGGGCGGCCGCGCAGGATGCGGCTGATATGGCCGGCATGGGCCAGCCGCGCCTCGTCGGCGCCCGGCCCCACCGTCACCTCGATGCCGGCCGCGCGCAGGATGGAAAAGCCCCGCCCGGCCACCCGCTCGTCGGGATCGCCGATCGCCGCCACCACGCGGGCAATGCCGGCGGCGCGGATGGCGTCGACGCAGGGCGGCGTGCGTCCGTGATGCGAGCAGGGCTCCAGGGTGACATAGAGCGTGGCCCCGCGCGCCGCCGCGCCGGCCTGGGCGATCGCCTGCGGCTCGGCATGCGGGCGCCCGCCGGGCGCGGTGGCGCCATGGCCGAGGATGAGCGGATGTCGAGCGCCGTCGAACCGGGCGACCACGGCGCCGACCGCCGGGTTCGGCCAGGTCTGGCCGAGATGCCGGCGGCCCATGGCCAGCGCCGAGTCCATCAGCGCCGCATCCACCGCCCCCATATCCGCCGCCCCCATATTCGCCTTCACGGGGTCGGGGCGCGGCGCCGGGGCCGTCCCGGACGGCTCGGGAGGCGTGGCACGGTCACTCTTTGTCGGCGTCGGCATCATCGGGCAAACCGATCGGCTCGCGGGTCTGCAATTCGCCGATCAGCGCGTGGAAATCCTTGGCCTCGCGGAAATTGCGGTACACCGAGGCGAAGCGCACATAGGCGACGTCGTCGAGCTGCTTCAGGCTCTCCATGACCAGTTCGCCGATCTGCTCCGAGGTGATCTCGCTCTCGCCCTGGCTTTCCAGCCGGCGCACCAGGCCGGAGACCAGCCGCTCCACCCGCTCGGGGTCGACCGGCCGCTTGCGCAGCGCCACCTCGATGGAGCGGGCCAGCTTGTCGCGGTCGAACGGCACCCGGCGGCCGGAGCGCTTCAGCACGGTCAGTTCGCGCAGCTGCACCCGCTCGAAGGTGGTGAAGCGGCCGCCGCAATCCGGACAGATGCGGCGGCGGCGAATGGCGGCGCTGTCCTCGGTGGGACGGGAGTCCTTCACCTGGGTGTCGAGGCTCCCGCAATAGGGACAGCGCATGTCGTGACCTCTTGCCGCGAAAACCCTCGGGGGCCGGCCTCAGTTGTAGATCGGGAAGCGGGCGAGCAGCCCCTTCACCTTCTCGCGCACCGCGGCCTCGACGAGGCTGTCCTCGTCGGTGCCCTTCTGCGACAGCACGTCCAGCACCTCGGCGATCATGTCGCCGATCTGCTGGAACTCGGCGACGCCGAAGCCGCGCGTGGTGCCGGCGGGGGTGCCGAGGCGGACGCCCGAGGTCACGAACGGCTTCTCGGGGTCGAACGGGATGCCGTTCTTGTTGGTGGTGATGTGGGCGCGGCCGAGCGCGATCTCCGACACCTTGCCGGTGAGCTTCTTCGGCCGCAGGTCCACCAGCATCAGATGCGTATCGGTGCCGCCGGAGACGATCTCGAACCCGTGGCCCTTGAGGTTTTCCGCAAGCGCCTTGGCGTTCTCCACCACGTTCTTCGCATAGACCTTGAAATCGGGGCGCAGCGCCTCGCCGAACGCCACCGCCTTGGCGGCGATCACATGCATCAGCGGGCCGCCCTGGATGCCGGGGAAGATCGCCGAGTTGATCTTCTTGGCGATGTCCTCGTCATTGGTGAGGATCATGCCGCCGCGCGGGCCGCGCAGGGTCTTGTGGGTGGTGGTGGTCACCACATGCGCGTGCGGCACCGGCGAGGGATGCACGCCGCCCGCCACGAGGCCGGCGAAATGCGCCATGTCGACCATGAGATAGGCGCCGACCTGGTCGGCGATCTCGCGCATCTTGGCGAAGTCGATATGGCGGGGATAGGCCGAGCCGCCGGCGACGATCAGCTTCGGCTTGTGCGCCTCGGCCAGCTTGGCAACTTCGGCATAGTCGATGCGCTGGTCGTCCTCGCGCACGCCATAGGGCACCGCCTTGAACCACTTGCCGGACATGTTCACCGGCGAGCCGTGGGTCAGGTGACCGCCGGCGGCGAGGTTGAGGCCGAGATAGGTGTCGCCCGGCTGCAGCAGCGCGAAGAACACGCCCTGGTTCGCCTGGCTGCCCGAGTTGGGCTGCACATTGGCGAAGCCGGCACCGAATAGTTTCTTGGCCCGCTCGATGGCGAGGTTCTCGGCGACATCGACAAACTGGCAGCCGCCATAATAGCGCCGGCCCGGATAGCCCTCGGCATATTTGTTGGTGAGCACCGAGCCCTGCGCTTCCAGCACCGCCCGCGAGACGATGTTCTCGGAGGCGATCAGCTCGATCTCGTCGCGCTGGCGACCGAGCTCGGCGGAGATCGCCGAGGCGAGTTCGGGATCGGTCTCGGCAAGGCTGGCGGAAAAGAACGCGTTCGCCGGCTGCGCGGCGGAAACGGGCGACGACATCAGGGGCCTCCGTGGCTCCGGGCGCGACAGGCTTGGCGGAGAGAAGCGTGGCCGCACGCGCCCGTGCGAACATGCCGGGTCGCTTACCACAGCGGCAGCGGCGATTCAAAGCATGCCGGCGCAGGGCTGGCATGAAGACGGCACGTTGGCCGCGCCCGGCGGCGGCCTCACGTCTGCAGCACCCGCACGTCGGCGCCTTCCAGCGCCACGCAGCTCAGCCGCCCGGTCTTGTAGGCGCCGGTATCGACGTCGATGCGGTTCGGCCGGATTTCGACCTGTGCCACAGGCGTATGCCCGTGCACCACCCGCTTGCCGAAATCCGCGGTGGAGTTGAGGAAGGCGCGCCGGATCCAGATCAGGTCCTCGTCCGTCTGCCGCTCCAGCGCTACGCTTGGCCGCACCCCGGCATGGCAGAAGAAATAGCCGCCGAAACTGGCGCTGACCTCGAGCGCCGCCAGGAACGCGGCGTGCCCGGCCGGAATCGCCGCCTGCGCCGCCCGGCGCAGTTCGGCCTCGCGGTCGCGGCCGGCGAAGTCTTCCGCCCGCACGCCATAGGAGGCCAGCGCCGCCGCGCCGCCATTGTCGAGCCACCGCTCGAGCGGGCCGCTGCCGTCCAGCGCCGCGCGCATCATCGCCTCGTGGTTGCCGGTGAGGCAGATGGCGCCGCGCGCCGCCTTCAGCCCGGCCAGCCGCTCGATCACCGCCCGGCTGTCCGGGCCGCGGTCGACATAGTCGCCGAGAAACACCAGCCGCAGATCCGCATGGCCGGCCGCGTCGCGCTCCACCGCCGCCAGCAATTGTTCCAGCAGATCGAGGCGGCCATGAATGTCGCCGAAGGCATAGACCCGCAGCCCGTCGGGGATACGGTAGGGGGTTGTCCCGCTGCCAGCTCCGTCCACCCTGTTCTCCCGCGCCCGCTTCACGGCGCCCCGAGCAGTTCCGCCAGCCGGGCGGCGGCGCGGAAATCCCGCCAGCGCGCCTGCCGGCGCAACTCGGCCTCGCGATCGGCGCCCCAGAGCTCTTCCTGCACTTCCTCGTCGATATGCGCGGCGCGCCAGCCTGCCTCGGCGGATAGCTGTCCTTCAAGCACCGCGAGGGCGATCAGCGCCGAGCCGCTCAGCGTGGTCATCAAATTCAGCGCGGCGAGGCGCAGCGGATCGCCGGGCAGCCGCGCCGCCACGGCATCGAGCGAAGCCTGCGGCTGGGTGACGTGCATGACCCCCTCGGCGAGCAGGAACCGTGCGTCGAACCGCGCCTTCGCCCAGTCGAGCACCGGGTCCCATAGCTCCGCCTGCAGGGCCACCAGCTTCGCCGGCCCGTCGGTGCGGTAGCAGACCAGGTCGCTGCCGGCATAGCGCACGATCTCCGCCCCCACCGCCTCCATCGCCGCGGCAACGCCGTCATGCGCCGAATTGACCAGGCGGGTGATCGGCATGGAGAGGGGATCGATGGTCTCGCCCTGCCCCGCCCATTCGGCGGCGATCTCCTGCGCCAGTGCCGCGCCGGGCACGCTGAGCATGTGCCGGCCGGGCGTGCGCACCGGGCGGCCGTCCAGTTGCACCTGGAACCCTTCCGGGCCTGGCACCACGCTCACGTCCTTGTAGAAGCGCTTGATCGGCGCGGCGGCGCTGCCGAGGCTCATCGGCGAGCCCCCAAACTTTCCGCACCCAAACCTTCGGCGCCCGCGCTTTCGGTCCCCGCGCTTTCAGCCTCCGCGTTTTCCTGGGCCAATTGCCGCCAGATCTCGTCGAGCCCCCGCGCCAGGTCGCCGGCGCCGTTCACCAGCAGGTGCGCCCCGCCCTCCTCCAGCATTTCCGGCGCGTGGTAGCCCCAGGTGACGCCGATGGCGCCGACCCCGGCGGCCCGCGCCATGATCATGTCGTAGCTGGTGTCGCCGATCAGCACCGTCTCGTGCCGGCGCGCTCCCACCGCCGCCATCGCCTGCTGCACCATGGCGGGATGCGGCTTGGAGGGCGCGTCGTCGGCGGTCTGGATGGTGACGAACCGGCCTTCCATGCCGTGATGCCTGAGCACCGAGGCGACGCCGCGCTGCGACTTGCCGGTGGCCATGCCGACCAGCACGTCGTCGCGGAGGTGCAGCATCTCGATGAGATCGCGCATGCCGGGAAACATCGGCTCGGTGAAGTCGCCCTCGTCGCGCAGCTCATGGAACGCCGTGCGGTAGAGGCCGGCCAGTTCCTCGGCGGGAAAATCCGGCGCATTGTCGCCGAGCTTGCGCATCGCCTCCACCAGCGACAGCCCGACAATGCCGAGGATCGCCTCGCGCGGTGGCCGCACGATGCCGGCGCGGTCGAAGGCGCGGGTCATGGCGGAGACGATGACATGCTGGCTGTCCACCAGGGTTCCGTCGCAGTCGAAGAGGGCGAGTTTCACGATCTTTCCATCCGGCATCGCGCCGGCTCCGGCCGGTCGCGACCGCTCGCGACAGGCGTCGATGGTATGAAGGAAAGCCGATGGCCCCTGGCCTGCGGTATCGGCTCGCCGCGCGGCGCGCTGCGGCCGGTGGTGGGCGGTGACGGGCTCGAACCGCCGACCCTCTCGGTGTAAACGAGATGCTCTACCAACTGAGCTAACCGCCCTCGCCGACCCGCGGCCATGCCGCTGCGTGTCCGGGCGCTGCCGATGGCCGCCGCATTGGCGGCCGAGGACAGCACCCCGCCGGCCATGGCCGGCTCATGGGCGAGATAATCGGAATCAGCGGCCGCGTAAACGGTCTTGCCGCATATTCCCGCCGGATCGGCCGCGAAGGCAGCGGCCCGATGCGCGCCCGGAAGCAGAATGCGGCGCACGGCGTCCCGCATTTCCGGCAGCGGAGCACGATGCCCCGGTGCGGGAGCCTCCGCCGGACCAGGCGTCCGGCCGGAGGCGAACCGGAAACCCGCGGACCGGCTTCCCGCCGGACAGCCGGGCATGATGCCGGCTGCGGCGGGGCGCGCCCATTTGCGTGGCTGGCGCGCCCCGGTCCGCGCGTCCGAACGGCGATCAGCCGTTGACGGTTTCCTTCAGGCCCTTGCCGGGCGTGAACTTCGGCGCCTTGGAGGCCTCGATCTTCACCGGGTTGCCGGTGCGGGGATTGCGGCCCTCGCGCGCGGCGCGGGTGACGACGGAAAAGCTGCCGAAACCGATGAGCTTCACTTCCTCGCCGGCCTTCAGCGAAGCGGCAATGGCATCGAAGGTCGCGTCGACCGCGGCGGCAGCCGCCGCCTTCGTCAGCTTGGCCTGCTCGGCCACGGCGGCGACGAGTTCGTTCTTCGTGGTCATGAGACCGTTCCTTCCCTTGATTGCACAAGAATCGTCAGTGGAGTGCACGGACGACGGGCGCGTACCTTTCCCTAAATTGCGGCGATTGCAAGCACGATCGGCCTCAAAACCCGCATGAATAAACGGTTTTATGCAGTTTGCGGTATCATGATACATCAAGCATGAGATGTTTTGCACGCCTCCAATTTGAGCGTGGCAGCGCGTCCATCCGCCGCGCCGACTCAAGGCCGGTCGCCGACGGCTGCCGGCTCAAACGAAAACGGCCCCGGATGTCCGGGGCCGTTCGCATTTCAGGCGGTGGATCGGTCAGTGGGCGGCGGCGGCGCCGCCCTCCTCCCGCGCGATCACCGGCTCGACCGGCGTCGGGGCGTCGATCGGCTTCTCTTCCCACACGATCGGTTCGAGCTGCCGCACCAGCGCATGACGGAGCACTTCGTCCATCCGCGACACCGGCACGATCTCCAGCGCGTTCTTCACATTGTCCGGGATGTCCGCCAAATCCTTGGCGTTCTCCTCGGGGATGAGCACCTTCTTGATGCCGGCGCGTAGCGCCGCCAGCAGCTTCTCCTTCAGGCCGCCGATCGGCAGCACCCGGCCGCGCAGCGTGATCTCGCCGGTCATGGCGATGTCGCGGCGGATCGGGATGCCGGTCAGCACCGAGGTCAGCACGGTCGCCATGGCGACGCCGGCCGACGGCCCGTCCTTCGGGGTCGCCCCCTCGGGAACATGGACATGGATGTCCCGGCGCTCGAACAGCGGCGGCTCGACGCCGAAATCGACGGCCCGCGAGCGGACATAGGAGGCCGCCGCCGAGATCGATTCCTTCATCACGTCGCGCAGATTGCCGGTGACCGTCATCTTGCCCTTGCCGGGCATCATAACGCCTTCGATGGTCAGGATCTCGCCGCCGACTTCCGTCCAGGCGAGACCGGTCACCACGCCGACCTGGTCCTCGAGCTCGGCCTCGCCGTAGCGGAACTTCGGCGGCCCGAGATATTCCTCCAGCTGCGCCACGGTGATCCTCACGCTCTTCTTCTTGGTGAGCATGAGTTCCTTCACCACCTTGCGCGCGAGGTTGGAGATCTCGCGCTCAAGGTTGCGCACGCCGGCTTCCCGCGTGTAGCGGCGCACCAGGGTGAGCAGCGCCTCGTCGTCGATCGACCACTCCTCGGTCTTCAGGCCGTGCTTGGACAGGGCCTGAGGAATGAGGTGCTTCTTGGCGATCTCCGCCTTCTCGTCCTCGGTGTAGCCGGCGATGCGGATCACTTCCATGCGGTCCAAGAGGGCCGGCGGGATGTTCAGCGTGTTCGCCGTCGTCACGAACATCACGTTCGACAGGTCGTAATCGACCTCGAGGTAATGATCGTTGAAGGTCGAGTTCTGCGCGGGGTCGAGCACCTCGAGCAGGGCGGCGGAGGGATCGCCGCGGAAATCGGCGCCCATCTTGTCGATCTCGTCCAGCAGGATCAGCGGGTTGGCCTTCTTGGCCTTGCGCATGGACTGGATGATCTTGCCGGGCATGGAGCCGATATAGGTGCGCCGGTGGCCGCGGATCTCGGCCTCGTCACGCACGCCGCCGAGCGACATGCGCACGAATTCGCGCCCCGTCGCCTTGGCGATCGACTTGCCGAGCGAGGTCTTGCCCACGCCGGGCGGGCCGACGAGGCACAGGATCGGGCCGGTGAGCTTGTTCTGCCGGCTCTGCACCGCGAGATATTCGACGATGCGCTCCTTCACCTTGTCGAGGCCGTAATGCTCGGCGTCGAGCAGGCCCTGCGCATAGGGCAGGTCCTTCTTGACCTTGGAGCGGTTGCCCCACGGGATCGACAGCAGCCAGTCGAGATAGTTGCGCACGACCGTGGCTTCCGCCGACATCGGCGACATCTGGCGCAGCTTCTTCAGCTCGTGCGTCGCCTTCTCGCGGGCTTCCTTCGACAGCTTGACGGTCTTGATGCGCTCTTCCAGTTCGGCAAGCTCGTCGCGGCCTTCCTCGCCGTCGCCGAGTTCCTTCTGGATCGCCTTCATCTGCTCGTTGAGATAGTACTCGCGCTGGGTCTTCTCCATCTGGCGCTTGACGCGCGTGCGGATGCGCTTCTCCACCTGGAGCACCGAGATCTCGGACTCCATCAGCGAGAGCACCTTCTCCAGCCGGGCGGGGACCTTGAGGATCTCCAGCACCGCCTGCTTCTCGGGAATCTTCACCGCGAGATGCGAGGCGACGGTGTCGGCCAGCTTCGAGTGGTCCTCGATCTGGGTGACGACGCCGACGACTTCCGGCGAGACCTTCTTGTTGAGCTTCACATAGCTCTCGAACTCGCTGAGCACCGAGCGCCCCAGCGCCTCGGCCTCGATCTTGTTGCCGGCATCCTCCTCCAAAGCCACCGCCTCGGCCTCATACAGGTCGACGCGGTCGGTGTAGTGGCTGACCTTGGCGCGCGAGATGCCCTCGACCAGCACCTTCACGGTGCCGTCGGGCAGCTTCAGCAGCTGCAGCACCGAGGCCAGCGTGCCGATCTTGTAGATGGCATCGGTGGCCGGGTCGTCGTCGGAGGCGTTCTCCTGCGTCGCCAGCAGGATGAAGGTGTCGTTCCGCATCACTTCCTCGAGCGCGCGGATCGACTTCTCGCGGCCGACGAAGAGCGGCACGATCATGTGCGGGAAGACGACGATGTCGCGCAGCGGCAGAACGGGGAAGGTCTGGGGAACGCCGGGCGTGAGCGCGGTGCGAGGCTTCGGGCTCGTCATGGCTCTTTACCTTTCTGTTGACGGCCGGCCGCCGGAGCTTTGCGCAGGATGAAATCCGCGCAGCTTGCCGTGGGACCGTGCCGCAATGCGGCCGGAACGCGAACGAACTTTTGCTTGCGATTGCGGAAGGTTAGGCCGCGTCGGGCAGGTCGTTCCGATCGAGGACCGGGGGTTGAAGCTCAGATGGAGATGCCGTCCGGCTCCGTCAAGGGCGCCCTCGCCCCGTGGCAGAACCGCCGCCGCGCCCCGCGCGGCAACGCTGGCTCGGCTCCCCTGGGAAGCCTCGGCCGGGCCTTGGCGCCCGGCCGTATCCGTCCTTCGCGCGCCGTCAGGCACTCGCGCCCGCGTCGCCGGCAGCGGCACGATCCGCGTAGATGTAGAGCGGACGCGCATTCTGCTCGACGACCTCCTTGGAGATCACCACCTCCTCGACGCCTTCGAGGCCGGGCAGGTCGAACATGGTGTCGAGCAGGATGCCCTCCATGATCGAGCGCAGGCCGCGGGCGCCGGTCTTGCGCTCGATGGCCTTGCGGGCGATGGCGCCCAGCGCCTCCTCATGGATGGTGAGCTCGACATTCTCCATCTCGAACAGCCGCTGATACTGCTTGACCAGCGCGTTCTTCGGCTCGGAGAGGATCTTCTTCAGCGCCGCCTCGTCGAGGTCCTCGAGCGTGGCGATCACCGGCAGGCGGCCGATGAATTCCGGGATGAGCCCGTATTTCAGCAGGTCCTCCGGCTCCACCTCGCGGAACACCTCGCCCGGGCGGCGGTCTTCCGGGGCATGCACGACGGCACCGAAGCCGATCGAGGTGCCCTTGCCGCGCGAGGAGATGATCTTGTCCAGCCCGGCGAAGGCGCCGCCGCAGATGAACAGGATGTTGGTGGTGTCCACCTGCAGGAACTCCTGCTGCGGATGCTTGCGCCCGCCCTGCGGCGGCACGGAGGCGACGGTGCCTTCCATGATCTTCAAGAGCGCCTGCTGCACGCCCTCGCCCGAGACGTCGCGGGTGATCGACGGGTTGTCGGACTTGCGGCTGATCTTGTCGATCTCGTCGATATAGACGATGCCGCGCTGCGCCCGCTCGACATTGTAGTCGGCCGACTGCAGCAGCTTGAGGATGATGTTCTCGACATCCTCGCCGACATAGCCCGCCTCGGTGAGCGTCGTCGCATCCGCCATGGTGAAGGGCACGTCGAGGATGCGGGCGAGCGTCTGCGCGAGCAGCGTCTTTCCCGAGCCGGTCGGCCCGATCAGCAGGATGTTCGACTTGGCGAGCTCGACGTCGCCATGCTTGGTGGCGTGGTTGAGCCGCTTATAGTGGTTGTGCACCGCCACGGAGAGCACGCGCTTGGCGTGGAACTGGCCGATCACGTAGTCGTCCAGGACCTTGCAGATCTCCTTGGGGGTGGGAATCCCGTCGCGGGACTTCACCAGCGAGGACTTGTTCTCCTCGCGGATGATGTCCATGCACAGCTCGACGCATTCATCGCAGATGAACACGGTCGGTCCCGCAATCAGCTTGCGGACCTCGTGCTGGCTTTTGCCGCAGAACGAGCAGTAGAGGGTGTTCTTGCTGTCGCTGCCGCCAACCTTGCTCATGCGTCTCTCCGTCCGCTCGGCGGACCGGGGATGCCCGGCCTCGCCTCAGTCTCGCAGGCCGCCGCGGGCCTCCAAGAGGGAGAAACGCGACGGCATCAGGGCCGTCTGTCAGAAAGTGACCCGAGGGTCCGATCCGCCGGCAAGCCGACCACGCCTAGCCAACGCTCCTAGCCAAGCATGGGTCCGCCGGACCGATCAAGAAGGCAATCGTGCCGTCCCCGCTTTCACATGGACCGAACGCTGCCTGTCGTCACCTCGTCACACCACCTGATCAACAATTACGCACGCTGCCGCATCATGCAAATCGTCGCGACGCATGTCACCCATGCAAGCGCGATGCCGCCTTGTGCGCAAGTGCCGGTTTCCCGGACAGCCCGCCCGCCCTTCATATAGGGAGCCGGCGTTGCCCGGAAAACACGTTGTCACACGATAGTCAGGTTACGCGGCTCAGCCTTTGGCGGATGCGTCATCAGGACGCTTGTCGATCACTTTGTCGATAATGCCGAACGCCTTGGCGGCATCGGCGGTCATGAAGTTGTCGCGCTCGAGCGCTTCCTCGACCTTCTTGAGCTCCTGTCCGGTGTGGTGGACATAGATCTCGTTCAGCCGCCGCTTCAGGCTCTCGACCTCGCGGGCGTGGATCAGGATGTCCGTCACCTGGCCCTGATAGCCGCCGGAGGGCTGATGCACCATGATTCGCGCATTCGGCAGGGCGAAGCGCATGTCCTTCTCGCCGGCGGCGAGCAGCAGCGAGCCCATCGAGGCCGCTTGGCCGATGCACAGCGTGGAAACCGCCGGCTTGATGAACTGCATGGTGTCGTAGATGGCGAGGCCCGACGTCACCACCCCGCCCGGGGAGTTGATGTACATCGAGATTTCCTTCTTGGGGTTCTCGGCTTCCAGGAACAGCAGCTGGGCGACCATCAGCGTCGACATGCCGTCCTCGACCGGCCCGGTCAGGAAGATGATGCGCTCCTTGAGCAGGCGCGAATAAATGTCGTAGGAGCGCTCGCCCCGGTTGGTCTGCTCGACCACCATCGGGACGAGATAATTCATGTAAGTATCGATCGGATCACGCATATTTTATCCTCGGCGGATCGGCGCCACAGGGCACCACGAATCTTGTCCCACCCCACAATAGTGGGAAACGGCGTGCCGACCAGCCCGCCCGGCCATTAAGCCGCGGGCATCCCCGCATAAGCGGAAGCCGCCGGCCGGGGGGCCGACGGCTTCGCGAGATCTCGACGATCTGTCGAAAGCGTCAGGCCTTCTCGGCCGGCTTCTCGTCAGCGTCCTCGGCGTAGAGCTCCTCGCGGGTGACGGGGATTTCCTTCACCTGGGCGAGCTCCAGCAGGAAGTCGACGACCTTCTCCTCGAAGATCGGCGCGCGCAGCGTGGCAAGCGCCTGGGCGTTCTTGCGGTAGAACTCCCACACCTGCTGCTCCTGGCCGGGGAACTGGCGGGCACGTTCGACGACGGCGCGGGTCACTTCGTCGTCGGTGACCTGAATGTTGTTCTTCTCACCGATTTCCGCAAGCACCAGGCCGAGGCGCACGCGGCGCTTGGCGATCTTGTCGTAGTCGGCGCGGGCCTCTTCCTCGGTGGTGCCCTCGTCGGCGAAGCTCTTCTTCTGGGCTTCCATCTCCTGGGTCACCGAGCCCCAGATGCCCTCGAATTCCTGCTCGGCGAGGGTCGGCGGCACGTCGAACTGGTGCAGGCCGTCGAGCGCGTCGAGCAGGCGGCGCTTCACCTTGGCGCGGCTGGCCGCGGTGTGCTCCTGCACGATCCGGCTCTTCACCTGCTCCTTCAGCGCCTCGAGGCTGTCCATGCCGAGGGTCTTGGCGAATTCGTCGTCGACGGTCAGCTCGCCGGGAGCCTCGATCTTCTTGGCGGTGGTCTCGAACTCGGCATCCTTGCCGGCAAGCTGCGCGGCCTGGTACTCGGCCGGGAAGGTCACCTTCACCGTGCGGGTCTCGTCGGCCTTGATGCCGACGAGTTGATCCTCGAAGCCGGGGATGAAGCTGCCGGAGCCGATCACCAGCGGCACGTCCTCGGCGCTGCCGCCGTCGAACTTCTCGCCGTCGATCGAGCCGACGAAGGAGATGGTGACGCGGTCGCCCTTCTCGGCGGCGCCGTCCTTGTCGGTGAACGGACGGTTGGCCTCGGCGATGCGTGACACCGCCTCGTCGACCTCGGCGTCGGTCACGGCGAGCACCGGCTTCTCGATGGCGATCGACTTGAAGTCGCCGAGTTCGATCTTGGGCAGCACCTCGATGCCGACGGTGTAGGAGAGGTCCGCCTTGCCTTCGATGACGTCCTGCACCGCCGCCTCGTCCTGCGGCAGCTCGACCTTCGGCTGCATGGCGAGCTTGAAGCCGCCATCCTCGACGATCTTGGAGTTGGCCTCGTTCACCGCCTGGTCGATCACCTCGGCGAGCACCGACTTGCCATACATGCGCTTCAGGTGCGCGACCGGCACCTTGCCGGGGCGGAAGCCGTTGAGGCGGACCTTGTCCTTCATCTCGGCGAGACGGGCATTCGCCTTGGCGTCCAGTTCGGTGGCCGGCAGCACCACGCGATATTCGCGCTTGAGACCTTCGGCGAGGAGTTCGGTGACCTGCATTGTCGTTCGGCCTTCGTCGTGAGCGCCGCGTCGTGGCGCATCTGATAGCGTCGGTTGCGAGGATGGCGCCGCGCGGAGCGGCCCCTGCCCTCGACGATGGGGTTGGCTCGGCGGCAACGGACGGGGGCAAACCCTGGTGCGGGCGGAGGGGCTCGAACCCCCACGACTTTCGTCACTGGAACCTAAATCCAGCGCGTCTACCAGTTCCGCCACGCCCGCTTTGCACGCCGCCGCTCCGGTCATCGGCAGATGCCATCGACCAAGGCGCACGGACGCGCGCACCCGAATAGGTGCCGCCAGCCGGGTGCGGGCTTATAGCACGGACCTGCCGCCGCGCCAGCCCAAAATGCGCGTGAGCTTTGGGTTCAGGCCAGCCCGCCGAGCCGGGCGAACAGCCGCCGATAGACCGGCCTGAGTGCCTCGACGAGATCGTCGGCGACGAGGCCGGGTCCGGCCTCCCTGCCCGCCTCGCCATGCAGCCAGACGCCGGCGCAGGCCGCCTCGAAGGCCGGCATGCCCTGCGCCAGCAGGCCGCCGACCATTCCCGCCAGCACGTCGCCGGCACCGGCGGTGGCGATATAGGGCGGGGCGTTGGCAGCGATGGCGGCGCGGCCGTCCGGGCTCGCCACCACGGTGTCGGGTCCCTTCAGCAGCAGCACGGCGCCGGTGAGCGCCGCCGCGGCCCGCGCCCGCTCCAGTTTCGAGGGGGCCGCCAGCACCGAGGCTTCGTTGGCGAACAGCCGCGCGAACTCGCCGTCATGCGGCGTCAGCACCGCGGCGGGCGAACGGGAGAGGGCCGCCGCCAATCCCCGCGCGTCGCCGGCGTAGGAGGTGATGAGGTCGGCATCGACGACGAGCCGCCGGTCGGCCGCCACCGCCAGCTTCTGCCGCGTCTCCGGCCCCACCCCGGCGCCGGGGCCGAGCACCACCGTGCCGAGCCGGTGGTCGGCGAGCAGCTGCGCCAGCCCGTCGGCATCCTCGACGGCGCGCACCATCACCGCCGAGAGCTTCGCCGCGTGGATCGCCAGCGCCGCCTCGGGACAGGCGACCGTCACCAGCCCGGCGCCGGCCCGCAGCGCCGCCTGCGCCGCCAGCCGCGTCGCCCCGGTGGCGGAGGCGGGGCCGGCGACCGCGACGAGATGGCCGCGGCTATATTTATGCCCGTCCATCCGCGGCAGCGGAAATCGCGCCGCCCACAGTTCCGGGACGTTGGCGAAGGCGCGCGGGCCGATCGCTTGCAGCACCCCGGCGTCGATGCCGATATCGGCGATCTCCAGCCGGCCGGCCAGCATCCGCCCCGGCATCAGCACATGTCCGGGCTTCGGACGAAAGAAGGTCACGCTCGCGCTCGCCCGTATCGCCGCCCCGCGCACCGCGCCGGTGGCCCCGTCGATGCCCGACGGCAGGTCCACCGCCACCACCGGCACGCCGGCGGCGTTCACCCGCTCGACCAGGGCGCGGGCCTCGCCGTCGAGGTCGCGGGCGAGCCCGGCGCCGAACAGCGCGTCGATGATCAGATCGGCCTGCCGGACATCGGTTTCGGCCGCATCGTACACCGCACCGGTCCACAGATCGGCCATGGCAGCGGCGTCGCCGCGCAGGCCCAAGCGCGCCCCGAGCAGCGCCAGCGTGACGCGATAGCCCTGCCCGGCCAGCCGCCGCGCCGCCACGAAGCCGTCGCCGCCATTATTGCCCGGCCCGCACAGCACCAGCACCCGCCCGCCGGGAAGGCACAGCCGTGCCGCCGCCTGCGCCACCGCCGTCCCGGCCCGCTCCATCAGCCGCGTCCCCGACGTGCCGGCGGCGATGGTCAGGGCATCCGCCCGCCCCATCTCGCCCGGCGTCAGCAACTCGAACCCGGCCCCGTCGCCGGCCGCCCCTCGTGAGGCTGTGGACATCTCGCCTCTCCTGCTTCGGCCATCGGAAGCGGCAAAGCGACACACTTTGCCTAATTAAAGCGCAGCACCCGCGGCGAATCCGGGCCGATTTCCGCTCATTTCTTAATCATATCGATGAAGAAACGAGCAATACGAGGTCGCCGCTCGCCACGCTCGTCATACGCCGCTTCGCAACAAGCTGATATCATGCGGCTTTCAGCGCTGCTATCGTGCTTGGCATGGGTTCTGCTTTGACGCGGGTGGCTCGGCGGCGGTGACGGCCGGGCCAGGGAGACGAGATCAGATGAAGAAGATTGAGGCCATCATCAAACCCTTCAAGCTCGACGAGGTGAAGGAAGCGCTGCAGGAAGTCGGCCTGCAGGGCATCACCGTGACCGAGGCCAAGGGTTTTGGCCGGCAGAAAGGCCACACGGAACTCTACCGTGGCGCCGAGTACGTGGTAGACTTCCTGCCTAAGGTGAAGATCGAGGTCGTCGTAGGCGACGAGATGGTGGAGACGGCGATCGATGCCATCCGGCGCGCGGCCCAGACCGGCCGCATCGGCGATGGCAAGATTTTCGTCTCCAACATCGAAGAGGCGATCCGCATCCGCACCGGGGAGTCCGGCGTCGACGCCATCTGATGGGGTTGTGCCGGGCTCTTGAATCACGCCCGGCAATCCCCGCTGCCTGAAAAGGCAGGGCACATCAGAGGCAAGATACTATGACGACGGCCAAGGACGTCCTGAAGCTCATCAAGGACAACGACGTCAAATACGTCGACCTGCGCTTCACCGATCCGCGCGGCAAGTGGCAGCATGTCACCTTCGACATCACGATGGTGGACGAGGATTTCTTCGCCGAGGGGCAAGCGTTCGACGGTTCGTCCATCGCCGGCTGGAAGGCGATCAACGAATCCGACATGCATCTGCAGCCGGACCTCGATTCGGTCTGCATCGACCCCTTCTTCGCCGAGACGACGCTGGTCGTCGTGTGCGACGTGCTGGAGCCGACCACCGGCGAGCCCTATGGGCGCGACCCGCGCGGCATCGCCAAGAAGGCTGAAGCCTATATGAAGAGCACCGGTGTCGGCGACACCGTCTATATCGGCCCCGAGGCCGAGTTCTTCATTTTCGACGACGTCCGCTTCAAGGCCGATCCCTACAATACCGGCTTCAAGCTCGATTCGAGCGAGCTGCCAACCAATGGCGACACCGACTATGAGGGTGGCAATCTCGGCCACCGCGTCCGCACCAAGGGCGGCTATTTTCCGGTTCCGCCGGTCGACAGCGCCCAGGACATGCGTGGCGAGATGCTGGCGGCGATGGCCCGCATGGGCGCCAAGGTCGAGAAGCACCACCACGAGGTGGCTTCCGCCCAGCACGAGCTGGGTCTGAAGTTCAACACCCTCGTCACGATGGCCGACCAGCTGCAGATCTACAAGTACTGCATCCACCAGGTCGCCAACGTCTACGGCAAGACCGCCACCTTCATGCCCAAGCCGGTCTATGGCGACAACGGCTCGGGCATGCATGTGCACCAGTCGATCTGGAAGGACGGCAAGCCGCAATTCGCCGGCAACAAATATGCCGACCTCAGCCAGGAATGCCTGTGGTACATCGGCGGCATCATCAAGCACGCCAAGGCGCTGAACGCCTTCACCAACCCGCTGACCAACTCCTACAAGCGCCTGGTCCCGGGCTATGAGGCGCCGGTGCTGCTCGCCTATTCGGCGCGCAACCGCTCGGCGTCCTGTCGCATCCCCTACACCACCTCGCCGAAGGCGAAGCGCGTCGAGACCCGATTCCCCGACCCCGGCGCGAACCCCTACCTCGCCTTCGCCGCGCTGCTGATGGCCGGCCTCGACGGCATCCAGAACAAGATCGATCCCGGCCCCGCGATGGACAAGGATCTCTATGACCTGCCGCCGCGCGAGCTGAAGAAGATCCCGACCGTCTGCGGCTCGCTGCGCGAGGCTCTGGTGTCGCTCGACAAGGACCGCGAGTTCCTGAAGAAGGGCGGCGTATTCGATGACGACTTCATCAACGCCTATATCGAGCTGAAGATGACCGAGGTGATGCGTTTCGAGATGACGCCGCACCCGGTCGAGTTCGAAATGTACTATTCGGTCTGATCCGATCGCGGGCTGCACGCCCCGGACGACTGCCGCGAAACGGAAAAGGGCGCCATTCGGCGCCCTTTTTCACACGGGTCTGTTCGGCCGCATGTTTGCCGGCGCGGCTGCCTCACGCCTCCGGACGGTTCGCCGCCGCGCTCAGCCCGGCGCCCGGCCGTTCCACGCCATGGTCAATGTGCAGCATCACCCGGTCGCGCCCTCCCTGCTTAGCGGCATAGAGCGCCATGTCCGCCTGCGCCTGCAGCGCCGCCAGCGCCTCGCCCGGCGCGAGGGTCGGCAATTGTCCGGCCGCGAGGCCGATGCTGGCCGACAGCCGCGTCTCGCGCATCGGCAGCCCCTCGCCCGAGCGGCGGAAGGCGATGCGGATGCGCTCGGCGATCTCGCGCGCCACCGCCGTCTCCGCTCCGGGCAGCACCACCCCGAACTCCTCGCCGCCGAGCCGCCCGACAATGTCGGTACCGCGCAGATTGTCGCGCAGCACCCTGGCGAACAGGCGCAGCACGTCGTCGCCGGCGGCATGGCCATAGACGTCGTTGATGGTCTTGAAGCGGTCGAGATCGAGAGCCAGCACCGCGACCGGCCCGCCACGGGCGACGGCGTCGCGGGTACGGGTCAGAAATCCGCGCCGGTTCAGCAGGCCGGTCAGGTCGTCGATCAGCGCCGCCTCTTCGAACTGGCGCTCCCGTCGCTCGCGCACGAGGCCGATGACGCAGAAGGCCATCAGCAACTGGAACGCCACGAGTTCGAAGGCATAGACGATAAGTCCTGGATCCCGCAGGATAGTGCCGCCGGCATCGATGGTGGTGAACCCGAACAGCAGCAGAGATGGCCGCGCCAGCAGCGCAAACAGATGCAGCGACAGTAGCCCGATCGCCAGCCAGCGCGCCACCAGCCCGTCGGCGCGGCGGCGATAAAGCTCACGCATGCTCAGCAGCACCAGCAGGCTGGTAAAGGCCAGCATCACCCACATGCGCGGCACCGCATCGTCCCGGAGCGAGGGCAACTGGCAGATGGCGAGCCAGATCGCGATCAACACTGCCGGCAGAAGAAACACCGGCCGGCGGCGGTCGAAGGCGCGAAAGCCGTTCCAGCCGAGCCCCCAGGCCAGCAGCAGACCCGCATTGGCGAGCTCGACGGAAATGAAGGCCGG
Organism: Ancylobacter sp. 3268; assembly: GCF_031456575.1. Classification (NCBI taxonomy): domain Bacteria; kingdom Pseudomonadati; phylum Pseudomonadota; class Alphaproteobacteria; order Hyphomicrobiales; family Xanthobacteraceae; genus Ancylobacter; species Ancylobacter sp. 3268. The sequence continues at coordinate 154,061 of NZ_JAVDUX010000013.1, read as the reverse complement.
CACCACGCCGCGCGCCGCGAGGCCGGCGAGGCTCATGGTCGTCACCACGAAGGCGATGCCCCAATAGCCGAGCGCGCTCTCTCCCGGCCACATGACCCAGGATACCAGCAGCACGCCGGCGATGAGCAGCGTCGAGAACGTTGTGAAGGACCAGATCGTCAACGGGTCGTAGAACATGCGTCCTGCACCGAACGGGGCGGTTCCCCTGCCCTCCGAGATAGCGGAACGGCGCCTTCCTGCCTAGCAACCTTCCGAGCCCGGTACCGTCTGGCGGCGGGGACGGCAAACAAAAAGGGCAGGCCGCGAGGCCTGCCCTTCGATGCGATGGCGGATGAAGACGCCGATCAGCGCTTCGAGAACTGGAAGCTGCGGCGGGCCTTGGCGCGGCCGTACTTCTTACGCTCGACGACGCGCGAGTCGCGGGTCAGAAATCCGCCCTTCTTCAGCGGGCCGCGCAGCTCGGGCTCGTAATAGGTGAGCGCGCGGGAGATGCCGTGACGCAGCGCGCCGGCCTGGCCGGAGAGGCCGCCGCCGGAGACAGTGCAGACCACGTCGTACTGGCCGGTGCGGGCCGCCGCGGTGAAGGGCTGCTGGATGATCAGCCGCAGCACCGGACGCGCGAAATAAACTTCGAGCGCGCGGTCGTTGACGATAATCTTGCCGGTGCCGGGACGCACCCACACGCGGGCGACGGCGTCCTTGCGCTTGCCGGTGGCATAGGCGCGGCCGAACTTGTCGAGCTTCTGGACGTGCTTGGGCGCCTCGGGAGCCTGCGGCTTCAGGGCGTCGAGGGCGTCGAGGGACTGGAGAACCTCGGCCATGATCAGTTCCTCACATTCTTGCGGTTCAGCGAGGCGACATCGAGCGCCACCGGCTGCTGGGCCTCATGCGGGTGAGCCGGGCCCTTATAGACGCGCAGATTGCCCATCAGCTTGCGGCCGAGAGGACCGCGGGCGAGCATGCGCTCTACCGCCTTCTCCACCACGCGCTCCGGGAAGCGGCCGTCGAGCAGGAACTTCGCGGTCCGCTCCTTGATGCCGCCGGGGAAGCCGGTGTGGTGGTAATAGACCTTGTCGTTGCGCTTGTTGCCGGTCAGCGCCACCTTCTCGGCGTTGATGACGACGACATTGTCGCCGCAATCGACGTGCGGGGTGTAGATCGCCTTGTGCTTGCCCTTCAGGCGCGTGGCGATGATGGTCGCGAGGCGGCCGACCACGAGGTCGGTCGCGTCGATCACCACCCACTTCTTCTCAATGTCGGCGGGTTTTGCCGAAAACGTCTTCATGGGATTGATCCATATACGTAAGGGTGCGGCCATGCGGCTGCACTTCACTTGGCGCGGCTTCTAACCGAGCGGCGCGTGCGCGTCAATCGCACGACGTTCAAATTAATACAGCGAAATCAGCTACTTACAAAATAGGTATAAAAATACCTCGAAATAAGCCCCTCAAATCCCACGCGGCGGGATGGAATAGGTGGTCACGGCATGGGCGCAGAGCTCGTCGTCCGCCTCTCCCGTCAGCGCCACCTCGCACACGGCAAGCCGCTTGCCGAGCTTCAGCAGGCTCGCCTGGGCGAGCATCGGCCCCGGCGCCGGCCGCCGCAGGAAATTGATGGAGAAGTTGGTCGTCACCGCCAGCGGCACCGGGCCGATGGCGGCGAGGATGGCCGCATAGGCGGCGATGTCGGCAAGGCCCATCATCGTCGGCCCGGAGACGGTGGCGCCGGGGCGCAGATGCTCGTCGCCGGCGACCAGCCGCACCGTCACCCCTTCCGGGCCGGCACCGGCCACCTCGTGCGGCCGGCCGGGACCGAAGGCCTGCGGGAACTCGGCGACGAGATAGGACTGGAGCTGCGTGGCCTCCAGGCCGGCATCCGGCTGGCGGCGGACCCCGGTGCCGACCTCGCGCTGCGTCACATCCATTGCATCCTCCCTTGCCTCGTTTGCCGCAGTATCGCCCCCGCCGGCGCTCCCGTCAGCCGGCGGTTCGAAGCATAGATTTCATGCCATCCATCACCATATGCGATCGGAACCCATCGGGAGCCGCCGCATGAACCACGACACCTATTCCGACGCCTATATTGCCGAGCAGCTCGGCCGGGTGCGCACCATCGCCGTGGTCGGCGCCAGCCCGAATCCGGCGCGGCCCAGCCACGGCGTCGCCCGCTATCTCGCCTCGCAAGGCTTCACGGTGTTCGCCATCAATCCCGGCCAGGCCGGCCGCGACATTGCCGGGCTGCCGACCTATGCCCGCCTCGCCGACGTGCCGGAGCCGATCGACATGGTCGACGTGTTCCGCGCCCCGGAATATCTGCCGAAGGTGGTGGAGGAGGCGCTGGCGCTCGTCCCGGTGCCGAAACTGATCTGGTCCCAGCTCGGCGTGCGCGACGATGCCGCGGCGGCCCGCGCCGAGAAAGCCGGCGTCGCCGTCATCATGGACCGTTGCCCGGCCATCGAGATTCCGCGCCTGCGCTTCGCGCGGACCGATAGCTGACGCGCAGCAGCACCGGCCAGCGCAGCCGGCTCAGCGATAGCTGTAGAAAAAGATCTCGAAGGTTCTGAACTGCGGATCCCGCCTGGGGAGAACCGCGCCCTGCAGAACCTGGCTGGCCGGCACCAGCGAAGCCTGGAGCTGGCAGGAGGACAGGAAGGCGTCGAGGATCGATTTCACGAAGTCGGCGCGCAGCTCGGGAAGGTCGTCATTGGCATAGCTGGGGCCGATCGGCCGCGCCAGCGGCTGGCGGTCATAGACCAGCATTGGCGGCGTCAGGGTCGGCAGATAGGCGAGCGTGCTCGGGCTGCCCGCCGGCACCGGCCGGCTGAAGCGATCCGATTGATCGGCGAAGCCCCGGACGAGAAGCCGGAACTGTCCGTAATCTTCGTTGAGCGCGAAGTCCCACAGCGAGAGCGCCACGTAGAAGATCGACGTCAGCAGTTCCGCGGCATTCTGCACGGGAATATCGATCCCTCCCGCACCGGCCGAGCCTCCGGGGCTGAACTGCGGCACAAGAAATCTGGCGTTCTGCTGGCGGCGCTCCCGCACGAATTCCTGCGCCATGCGGCAGAAATAGGCACCGAAGGCAAAGGTGTCGGTCGGGTAGTAGCGAAACTGATAGTGTTCGGAGGCGAAGAGCTCGCCGAACTGCGGTCGCCCGGACGGCGTGATCTTGAATATGAGAGGATCGGCATCGCCGCGGATGACGGGCGCGTCGACCGAGGTGACTGTCAGCGCAGGAAACAGGCGCGTGAGCGCGGCCGCCATGTCGAGCCGCTCCTGCTGCGTGAAGCTGCGCTGCGGCGAGGAAATGGTCTGCGCATCGGCAAAAATGATCGCGCCGACGAGCCAGAGCATCGTCGCCGACAGGCGAGAGAGCAGCACAGCAACCCGAAACGCCGCCATAGGTCGCACCCCCGTGCGATCCCGATCCAGCCTACGATTCCACCGCGTGTCACCAATGTCCAGCAGCAAACCGGGCGCCGTCACCCACCGCCATCCCGGCGCCTACCCCTGACCGGGCCCGGATTACCCATATTCACAGCATAAAAATGGCCTTACGACTGGTTCACGTCCATCTTGCGTTTTTTTGGGACCCGGCGTGAACTGGCGATCAACACGCCTTAACTCCGAGGAACGCCACGTGACCGATACATCCCAGCCACAGACTCCCGGCTTCGCCACCCTCGCCGTCCATGCCGGCGCCGCGCCGGACCCCACCACCAAGGCGCGCGCCACGCCGATCTATCAGACGACGTCCTTCGTCTTCGACGATGTCGACCACGCCGCCGCCCTGTTCGGGCTGAAGGCGTTCGGCAACATCTATACGCGCATCGGCAACCCGACCAACGCGGTGCTGGAGGAACGGGTGGCGGCGCTCGAAGGCGGCACCGCCGCGCTGGCGGTCGCCTCCGGCCATGCGGCGCAGTTGCTCACCTTCCAGACCCTGCTGTCTCCCGGCGACGAGTTCATCGCCGGCAACAAGCTCTATGGCGGTTCGATCAACCAGTTCAACCACGCCTTCAAGAGCTTCGGCTGGAACGTGGCGTGGGCCGATGTCGACGACGTCGCCTCGTTCGAGCGCGCCATTTCACCGAAGACCAAGGCGATCTTCATCGAATCGATCGCCAATCCCGGCGGCATCGTCACCGACATCGCCGCCATATCGAAGATCGCCAAGCGCGCCGGCGTGCCGCTGATCGTCGACAACACGCTGGCGACCCCCTATCTCATCCGGCCCTTCGAGCACGGCGCCGACATCATCATCCATTCCGCCACCAAATTCCTCGGCGGCCACGGCAATTCCATCGGCGGCCTGATCGTCGACGGCGGCAGCTTCAACTGGCTGCGCGAGGGGCGCTACCCGTTCCTTTCCCAGCCGCGGCCGGAATATGAGGGCATCGTTATCGGCGAGGCGTTCGGCAATTTCGCCTTCGCCATCGCCGCCCGCGTGCTCGGCCTGCGCGATCTCGGGCCGGCGCTGTCGCCGTTCAACGCCTTCCTGATTCTCACCGGCATCGAGACGCTGCCGCTGCGGCTCCAGCGCCACAGCGACAATGCGCTCGCCGTGGCCAAATTCCTCGCCGAACATCCGAAGGTGGAATGGGTCAGCTATCCCGGCCTGCCGGGCGACCGCTATTACAACCTCGCCCAGCGCTACACGCCGAAGGGCGCCGGTGCGGTGTTCACTTTCGGGCTGAAGGGCGGCTTCGATGCCGGCGTGGCGCTGGTGTCGAACGTCAAGCTGTTCTCCCACCTCGCCAATATCGGCGACACCCGTTCGCTGATCATCCATCCGGCCTCGACCACCCACCGCCAGCTTTCCGATGCGCAGAAAGTGGCGGCCGGCGCCGGCCCGGATGTGGTGCGGCTCTCGGTCGGCATCGAGGACGTGGCGGACATCATCGCCGATCTCGATCAGGCGCTGGCCGCAGCGTGAGTGCAGCGCAGCAAAGGCCAGCCGTGCAATTATGAATGAATTATGGGCGTCTTATGCACGCCGCGCATGGCTGGGATGCCACATACATCCTACTGGATAAGCATGCTGTCGAATATATAGGCAGGGAAATGATTACGGAGCGTGCAGCCAAACCCGGTGGCCGCTCCGCTTTCGCAACCTGATGGAGACTTAATATGCTGCTCTGGGGCTTTATTGCCAAGCAGATCCGCCGCTGGCAGGCGTATCGTCGTACCGTTGTCGAACTTTCTCAGCTCGACGACCGCACCCTCGCCGACATCAATGTGTCGCGTTCGGACATCTTCCGCGTGGCGCGTCAGGCCGCTGCTGCGGCCTGATGGCGGTTCACCCCGCCTGCGGATCTTCTGAGAACGCGGACTGAGCGGCCCCGGCCTTCCGGGGCCGTTTTCGTTTGTGCGGGAGCCTTGCCGGCCTCTGGCCTTGCCGGCCTCTGGCCTTGCCGGCCTCTCATGGGTCTCCGGCCAGCTGCCCGCCCCCGTTTCCTGCCGATATGCGCGTGCGATAGTCCTGCGCCCGGCCACGATCCGTGCTAAGGGGCCGCCCGGAAAAGCGGACCCGACCGAGCATGAGCCTGAACACCCCTATCCCTGTCCATATCGTCGGCGGCGGCCTTGCCGGCTCGGAAGCCGCCTGGCAACTCGCCCGCCGCGGCGTGCCGGTGGTGCTGCACGAGATGCGCCCCGTCCGCGGCACCGATGCCCACAAGGGCGACGGCCTCGCCGAGCTGGTCTGCTCCAACTCCTTCCGCTCGGACGACCACACCTCCAATGCGGTCGGCGTGCTGCATGCGGAGATGCGCCGGCTGGGCTCGCTGATCATGGCCTGTGCCGATCGTCACCAGCTGCCCGCCGGGGGCGCGCTGGCGGTGGATCGCGACGGCTTCTCGCAGGCGGTCACCGAGGCGGTCAGCTCGCATCCGCTGATCACCGTCGCCCGCGAGGAAATCGCCGGCCTGCCGCCGGCGGAGTGGGACAACGTCATCGTCGCCACCGGCCCCCTCACCTCTCCGGCGCTGGCGGAGGCGATCCGCGCCCGCACCGGCGAAGGCGCGCTGGCGTTTTTCGACGCCATCGCGCCCATCGTCCATTTCGATTCCATCAACATGGAAATCGCCTGGTTCCAGTCGCGCTACGACAAGCCAGGCCCCGGCGGCACCGGCGCCGACTACATCAACTGCCCGATGAACAAGGCGCAGTACGACGCCTTCGTCGCCGCGCTGATCGCCTCCGACACCGTGCCCTTCCGCGATTTCGAAGCCAACACGCCCTATTTCGATGGCTGCCTGCCGATCGAGGTGATGGCCGCGCGCGGCCCGGAAACGCTGCGCCACGGCCCGATGAAGCCGGTCGGCCTCACCAATCCGCGCAGCCCCGAGGTGAAGTCGCACGCCATCGTCCAGCTGCGGCAGGACAATGCGCTGGGCACGCTGTTCAACATGGTGGGCTTCCAGACCAAGGCCCGCCATGCCGAGCAGGTGCGCATCCTGCGCATGATCCCCGGGCTGGAAAACGCCGAATTCGCCCGCCTCGGCGGTTTGCACCGCAACACCTATCTCAATTCGCCGCGCGTCCTCGATGGCACGCTGCGGTTGGCGGTCGAGCCGCGCCTGCGCTTCGCCGGCCAGATCACCGGCTGCGAGGGCTATGTGGAAAGCGCCGCCATCGGGCTGATCGCCGGCCTGTTCACCGCCGCCGAGCGGCTGGGCCAGCCGCTTCCGCCGCCGCCGGTCACCACCGCCCATGGCGCGCTGCTCGCCCACATCACCGGCGGGCATATTGAAACAGTCGAACCCGGCCCGCGCTCCTTCCAGCCGATGAACGTCAATTTCGGCCTGTTCCCGCCGCTCGACGCCAATCCGACCCGCGACGCCGAGGGCAACCGCCTGCGCGGCACCCAGAAAACCGTCGCCAAGAAGCAGGAAATGGCCCGCCGCGCCCTGCGCGACATCGACGAATGGGCGCGCAGCGCCGTCCCCGGCGGTGGCGAGGTGGCCGCGTGACCCGCCGTTTCGCCGATCCGCCGATGCCGACCGCCCGTTCCTCGGGCGGCCGCTTCGAGCTCGACACCGTGCTCAAGCGGGACATCTTCTCCACCATCGAGCGTGGCGTCTGGCACGATGCCGCCGGCGAGCATCCCGCCGTGCGCCGGCACTATGCCGGCGTGAAATGGTGGGTGAAGCCGCTCGCCCGTCACTTCGCCCGCCGCGAGGCCCGTGCCCTGCGCCGGGCCACGGGCAGCGGCCACACCGTGCCGGTGTTCGCGCTGGAGGAAGGCTGGCTGGTGCGCGGCTTCGTCGATGGCCTGCCGCTGCAGATCGCCCGCCCGGTCGGCGATGCCGCCTGGTTCGCCGCCGCCCGCGAGGGGCTGCGCGCCATCCACCGCCGGGGCATCGCCCATAACGATCTCGCCAAGCCGCAGAACTGGCTCCATGCCGCCGATGGCGGCGCGGTGCTGATGGATTTCCAGCTCGCCGTCTGCTTCTCCCGGCGCACCAAGCTGTTCCGCATCGCAGCTTACGAGGACATCCGCCACCTCCTGAAGCACAAGCGCAGCTTCTGCCCGGAGGCGCTGACCGCGCGCGAAAGGAAGATTTTGGCCCGCAAGAGCCTGATCAACCGGGTGTGGATGGCGACCGGCAAGCAGATCTACATCTTCGTTACCCGCAAGCTCCTGAACTACCACGACACCGAAGGCCGCGGCCCGCGGGCGATGGAGGAAGGCCCGCGCATCGCCGCGGCGCTGGCCGCCGCGCCGGGAGTGAAGGCGGCGCATATCACCGACTTCCCCACCCCCGGCGGCAGTTTCGGCCTCTATGCCTTCGTCGAGGCGGGGCCGGAGGTCACCGAAACCGCGCTTCGCGCCCATCTCGCGAGCAGCCTTCCCGGCCACAATCCGCCCGAGCATGTCCAGCTGGCCGCCGAGCTGCCGCGCGACGAATCGGGCGAGGTGCGCGACGACCTGCTGCGCCTGGTCGCGCTCAATCAGCTCGACCAGATGGAGCAGCTGCCGCGCACGCCGGCGCAGCAGACGGCGCTCGACGCCATCATCCGCGACCGCAGGAACCTCAGCGACCGCGTGCGGCGCGGGATCTGAGCCTCGGCGCGCGTTCCGCACTTTCTGTCTTGTCCTCTCCCCGGTGGGGAGAGGTGGCCCGCCAAGCGGGTCGGTGAGGGGACGCGGCCGGGAAGCGAAGAGCCCCCTCGCCCCAGCCCTCTCTCCATTGGGGGAGAGGGAGCAGCCCACCTCCCGGATCCAGCTTCCGCGGCGGCCGGCCTCTAGCCCGCCGGCTCCGGCGGCACGCTTCCCGCCACCGCCCGCAATTCCCGCACGAAGGCGTCGATCAGCGGCCGCTCCCCCTTCAGCCGCCGCGTGGCGACGAAATGCGCCGATTCGAAGCCGTAGCTTTCCGGGCGGATCACCCGCATCTGCCCGCGCCGCACCCAGTCCTCGCCGATATGGCGCGGCAGGTAGCCGATGAAGTGGCCGGAGAGAATCAGCATCACCTGCGCTTCCATCTGCACGATCGAGGCGCTCGCGCGCGGATGGTTCACCCTGTAGAGATCGTCGAAATGGCGATAGCCGCGCACGCTGAACAGCGCCGCCTCGATGTCCGCCTGGCCGATTTCCCGCGCCGGCCGCTCGAACAGTTTATGGCCGCGCCCGCAATAGAGCGCCTGCGGCTCGCGATGCAGCGGGATATAGGCGATTCCCGGCACCTTCTGCGAGAAGGCGCCGATCACCACGTCGCGCTCGCCGTCGAGCAATGCCTGCTCCAGTTCCTGCGGCGTCCCGAGCACGAGATCGACGAACACATCCGCCGCATAGTCCATGTAGCGCGACAGCGCGGTCTGCAGGCCGAGATGCGGATTGGTCACCACCCCGTCGAGAATGCCGATGCGCAGCCGCCCGACCAGCCGGTGCCGGTCCTGGCCGATGCGGGCGTGAAAACCCTCGATGTCGTCGAACAGCCGCCGCGCCGCCGCCAGCGTCGCCTCGCCGAAAGGGGTGAGCCGGAACCCGGAACGGCCGCGCTCGCAGAGCTGGCCGCCGAGCTTGCGCTCCAGCGCCGCCAGATGGGTGGACAGCGTCGATTGCGAGAGGTTCAGCGCGATCTGAGCGTCGTGGAAGCCGCCCTCATCGGCCAGCACAACGAACACCCGCAGCAGCCGCAGATCGATATTGTCGAGGCGGCGCATCGGGGCTCCAGGCATCACATCGATGATTATCGATACAATCTTCCATTAAACGTGATTTCTGTGAATGTGAAACTGCGCCAGAATCGTCGGGGAGCTGGGAGAAACGCATGCCCGATATCGGCCTCTCCGGCCTTGCTGGCCGCACCGTCCTGGTGACCGGCTCCAGCCGTGGCATCGGCCTCGGCATCGCCCGCGGCTTCGCCGCCGCCGGCGCCCGGCTGCACATGCTCGCTGACGACCCGGCGGTCTTCGAGGCCGCCGAGCGGCTCGGCGCCACCGGACACCAGTGCGACATCACCGATTCCGGAGACGTCGCGGCGCTGGCAGCGCAGCTGCCGCGCCTCGATGTGCTCGTCAACAATGCCGGCCTCGAGCTGATCACGCCGCTCGACGATGCCAGCGAGGCGAACGAGGTCACCTTCCGCCGCGTCGTCGAGATCAATGTCGTCGGCACCTTCCTCGTCACCCGCGCCCTGCTGCCGGGCATGGGCGCGGGCGGGCGCATCGTCAACACCGCCTCGGTATGGTCGCGCGGGGCGGAAGCGCTGTTCGGCGCCTATGTCGCCTCCAAGCACGCGGTGATCGGCCTCACCAAGAGCTGGGCCAAGGAACTCGGCCCGCGCGGCATCACCGTCAATGCCGTCTGCCCGGGCTGGGTGCGGACGGAGGCCTCGCTGCGTTCGCTCGATCGCATGGCAGACGCCCGTGGCATTGCGCCGGACGACCTCCTCAAGGAGATCGTTTCGGCGCAGATTCTCCCCGGTTTCATGGAGCCGGACGATATGGCCGGCACCTACCTGTTCCTGGCGTCCGATCTCGCAGCCAACATCACCGGCCAGAGCCTCGGCGTCGATCGTGGAGAATTCCCATGGTAGCGCCGCACAAGGATTTGCGGGTCGTCATCACCGGCGCGGCAAGCGGCATCGGCCTTGCCAGCGCCAATGCGCTGGCCGCCGCCGGCGCCAAGGTGGTCGGTTTCGATCTGCACCCGCCGGAGGTGGCGAACTGGCCGACCATCCTCACCAATGTCGCCGACGAGGCGGCGGTCATCGGCAGCATGGAAGCCGCGGCCGCCCATCTCGGCGGGCTCGACGTCGTCGTGAACTGCGCCGGCATCTGCATCGAGACGCCGCTCGCCGGCTTCGATATCGCCGCCTATGAGCGCATGGCCAGCGTCAATATTCGCGGACCGATCCTGATGGCGCGCGAGGCTCTACGTTATTTTGCCGGCGAAGGATCAGCAAGGGGCCGCATCATCAACATCGCCTCCGAACTCGCCTTTCTCGGGCGGGCCGGCTATTCCGGTTATGCCGGCACCAAGGGCGCCCTTCTCACCCTCACCCGTTCCTGGGCGCGCGAGCTCGCCCCGCACATCCAGGTCAACGCCATCGCGCCCGGACCGGTTGATACGCCGCTGCTCGACTTCGAGAACCTGTCGGAGGAGCTGAAGCACATGGAGACCGCCAACCCGTTCGGCCGCGTCGGCCGGCCGGATGAGGTGGCACAGGCGGTGCTGTTCCTCGCCAGCCGCGCGACAGGTTTCATCACCGGCCAATGCATCAGCATCGATGGCGGCGCGGCAATGCACTGACCTCGACAGATCACGCCTGCCTTTTCCTCTCCCCGGTGGGGGAGGTGGCCCGCGCAGCGGGTCGGTGAGGAGGAACGAATTGGGAAGCGTTGCTCCCCCCTCACCCCATCCCTCTCCCCGCCGGGGAGAGGGAGTATCGTCCCTCTCTATGACAACAGCCGGAACACAGAGGAAATCATGGTCGACAGCGTCCGTCTCGACGAACTGAGCTGGCCGGAATTCGCGGCGAAGGTCGCGGCCGGCGCCCCGGTATTTCTGCCGCTCGGCTCCACCGAGCAGCACGGCCCGCATCTGCCGCTTGGCGTGGATGTGGTGCTGCCCACCGGCGTGTGCGAGCGGGTGGCGAAAGCGGTCGGCGGCATCGTCGCTCCCACCGTCAATTACGGTTGCAAGTCGATGCCGCGTTCCGGCGGCGGCGAGCACTTCCCCGGCACGCTCAGCCTCGATGCCAATACCTTCGCGCTGGTGCTGCGCGACGTCATCCGCAACCTCGGCCGGCAGGGCGTGCGGCGTCTAGTCATCGTCAACGGCCATTACGAGAACCTCTGGCCGTCGGTCGAAGGCCTCGACCTCGCGCTGCGCGAATTGAAGCGCGACGGCATCGACGACATGCAGGTGATGCGCCTGGAATATTGGGACTTCGCCACCCGCCCTACGCTGGACAAGCTGTTCCCGGACGGCTTCCCCGGTATCGAGCTCGAACATGCCAGCCTGTTGGAAACCTCGCTGATGCTGCTGTTCCGGCCCGATCTGGTGGAGATGGACAAGGTGCCCACCGACGGCCCCGCCACCTTCCCGACCTATGACCGCTTCCCGGTTCCCGCCGATTTCGGCCTGCCGCCCTCGGGCGTGCTGGCGGTCGCGGTCGGTTCCACCGTCGAGAAGGGCGAGTTGCTGATGGCCGACTACCTCACGCGCATCTCCGCCGTCATCACCAAGGAATTCGGGCTCTGAGGCCCGCGTCGAGGCAATCATGACCACGCAGTTCGAGCCGCTCGATTCCGGCGCCGTGCCCCGCTATGCCGGCATTCCCACCTTCATGCGGCTGCCGCAGGCCGAGCCGGCCGAGGTCGATATCGCCCTGCTCGGCATCCCCTATGACGGCGGCGCCACCAACCGCGTCGGCACCCGCCACGGCCCGCGCGAGATCCGCAACCAGTCGAGCCTGATGCGCCGCGTGCATCACGTCACCGGCCTGTCGCCCTATGACCGCGCCCGCATCGCCGATTGCGGCGACGTGGCGGTCGATCCGATGGACCTGATGCGCACGCTCGACCTCATCTCGGCGCATTATGCCGGGGTGAAGGCGGCCGGCACCCTGCCGCTCACCGCCGGCGGCGATCATCTCGTCACCCTGCCGATCCTGCGCGGGCTGGCCGCGGACGGCCCGGTCGGGCTGATCCAGTTCGACGCCCATTCCGACACCTATGACAGCTTCTTCGGCGGCAGCCGCTACAATCACGGCACGCCGTTCCGCCGCGCCATCGAAGAGGGGCTGGTCGACCCGACGCGCTTCGTCCAGATCGGCCTGCGCGGGGCGATCTCGGATGCGGCGAACTACGACTTTGCCAAGGCCGCCGGCATCCGCATGATCTTCATCGAGGAATTCGCCGAGCGCGGCGTCGCCGAGGTGATGGCCGAGGCCCGCGCGATCGTCGGCGACAAGCCGACCTATGTCACCTTCGACATCGACGGCATTGATCCCTCGCAGGCGCCGGGCACCGGCACGCCGGAGATCGGCGGCCTTTCTACCCGCGAGGCCCAGCTTCTGGTGCGCAGGCTCGATGGGCTGAACCTGATCGGCGCCGATGTTGTCGAGGTCGCCCCGCCGCTCGATCCGTCGGGCCTCACGGCGCTGACCGGCGCCACCATCCTGTTCGAGCTGCTCTGCGTGCTCGCCGGCGTCGTCGACGCGAAAGGAGACAAGTGATGGCCCATGGTTATGAAGGCGGCCGGCTCGACTTGCCCTTCGTCGGCATCTGCACCTTCGGCAAATACCCGCTCCAGCTCGACTGGGACACGATCGACGCCGACGTCGCGGTGCTCGGTGCGCCCTTCGATCTCGGCACCCAGTGGCGCACCGGCACCCGTACCGGGCCGCGCGCCATCCGCGAGGCCTCGACGCTGTTCTCCTTCGGGCACGCGGGTGCCTATGACCATGAGGACGACGTCACCTATCTCGCCGCCGAGAACACCCGCATCGTCGACATCGGCGACGCCGATATCATCCACACCGACACGGTCGGCAGCCACGCCAATATCGAGGCCGGCGTGCGCGCCATCCTGAAGGCGGGGGCGATCCCGGTGGTGCTGGGCGGCGATCACTCGATCAACATCCCCTGCATCAACGCCTTCTCGGACCAGGAGCCGATCCACATCGTCCAGTTCGACGCGCATCTCGACTTCGTCGACGAGCGGCACGGGGTGCGCTTCGGCCACGGCAACCCGCTGCGCCGCGCCGCCGAGAAGGACTACGTCACCGGCCTCACCCAGCTCGGCATCCGCAACGTGTCCTCCACCGCCCGCGAAGGCTACGAGGCGGCGCGCGCCATGGGCTCGGACATCCTCAGCGTAAGGCAGATCCGCAAGCTCGGCACCGAGGCGGTGCTGGCCCGCATTCCGGAGGGCAGGCGCTACTATGTCACCATCGACATCGATGGCTTCGATCCCTCCATCGCGCCGGGAACGGGCACGCCGAGCCATGGCGGCTTCGCCTATTACGAGGTGCTGGAACTGCTGGACGGGCTGACCAAGCGCGGCACGGTGGTGGGCGTCGACCTCGTCGAGGTGGCGCGCGAATACGATGCCGGCGGCATCACCGCCATCCTCGCCGCGCAGGTGCTGCTGAACTTCATCGGCCGCATCCTGCACAACCGCCGGGCCTGAGCTTCCTCGGGCGGGCCGCTGCGGCAGATCGTTGCGGCAGATCGTTGCGGCAGATCGTTACGGCAGATCGTTACGGCAAGCGCCTACCGCTTAAACCGCGCGCTGTCCGCCCGATTTCCTCTGTATCGAAGCCGGGCGGGGGTGGTCTCCCGCGCACCGGCGGTGCCAAGATGCGCCGCCGGGTTCGTCAGTGAGAGAGAGGCGACATGCATTCGCACAAAACCAGCAACGATCTTCCGTCCAACGCCAAGAACGTGGCCATCGACCTGCTCAACAGCAATGTCGCGGCCTCCATCGACCTTGCCCTCGCCACCAAGCAGGCGCACTGGAATCTCAAGGGACCGCAGTTCATCGCGGTGCATGAGATGCTGGACGGTTTCCGCACCCAGCTCGACGATCATGTGGATACCATGGCCGAGCGGGTGGTCCAGCTCGGCGGCACCGCGCTTGGCACCACCCAGACGGTGGCGAAGGCAACGTCGCTCGATCCCTACCCCACCGACATCTTCAAGGTGAAGGCGCATCTGGAGGCGCTGATCGCGCGCTACGCCAAGGTGGCGAACACCGTGCGCAAGGCGATCGACGAGGCCGACGAGGCCGGCGATCCGACCACGGCCGACATCTTCACCGCCGCCTCGCGTGATCTCGACAAGGCACTGTGGTTTCTCGAAGCCCACCTCCAGGAACCCGGCTGAGATTCCCCGCCGCCTCGGCCATCGCCGCGTCGATGGCCGAGATTGGAGCGGGCTCGTTGCATCCGGCCCCGCACGGCGGAACCCGCCGGCGGGAATGCTTCCGGGCAGGCGGGACACATCGGCAGCAAGAAACCGCTGCGATCTGCCCGCCACTGCTTGGCATCACTTGCCGGTGCGCAAGCAGCCGGGGACCCTCTCCTCACATTTGTCTTTTTCGCATCAGCATTTAGGATCCAACCGCTAAAGAATCGGTGCGGCACCTTGCGGGTGTGCTGGAAAACCGCTGTATTGCGTTGGCAAGAGGGGATGATACCGTATGGCTGGTAACGCGGCTTCGCCCGGCAAAACGCCGGAGAACGAGTTTGATCGCGACATCATCCCATCGGATCCGCAAGGGTCTCACGATGTGACGGGTGATTCTGTCATCACCCATCTGGAGATCGCGCGGCTGATCGAACGGGCGCACCGGCGCTTCCTCGATCTTTTGCGCATGGAACTCACGCGCCTGTCCACCGACGACATCAGCCCCTCGCAGGTCATGCTGCTGTTCACCATCGGGGCCGACGAACTGTCGGTGCGCGACCTGTTGGAGCGCGGCCATTATCTCGGCTCCAACGCCTCCTACAATCTCAAGCAGCTCGTGGATGCGGGCTATGTGAACCGCACGGCATCGCAGCGTGATCGCCGCTCGGCGCGGTTGAGGCTGACCCCCAAGGCGGTCGAGCTGTGCGACCGCATCCGCGCCATCCATGATTCGGTGCACCGGCAGAACGTGCGCGACGATGCCGACGCCCGTGACCTCGTCACCGCCTATAACGTGCTGCGCCGCCTCGAAATGTTGTGGACAGGTTCGCTGCGCTACGGCGAGGGCAACTGAGCCGCCCTCCGCGCAAGCCGGACAATAAAAGGGCGCCCGAGGCGCCCTTTTCTTTTCTCGAAGCGCGCATCGCCTTCAGGTGATCACGTCCGGCGCGCGGCGCCCGGTACGGCCTTCGATGTCCGGCAGGCTGCGCGAGATGGCGATCAGGTCGGCCAGCGCCGCCTGCGTTTCCAGCTCATGCCGGCCGGCGTCCGGCTCGAAACGCTCGATATAGACGCGCAGCGTTGCCCCGGCGGTGCCGGTGCCGGACAGCCGGTACACGATGCGCGACCCGTCGGTGAAGAACACCCGCACGCCCTGCTTCGTCGTCACCGAGCCGTCGACCGGGTCATGATAGGCGAAGTCGTCCGCCTTCTCCACGGTGAGCCCGCCGAGCACCTGCCCGGCCAGCCCGTCGAGCCGGCCGCGCAGGTCCGCCATCAGCCCGTCGGCGGCGGCGCTGTCGACCTCCTCATAATCGTGGCGCGTATAGTAGTTGCGGCCATAGGTCGCCCAATGCTCGCGGACGATCTCGGCCACGCTCTGCTTGCGGGCGGCGAGGATGTTGAGCCACATGAGCACCGCCCACAGCCCGTCCTTCTCGCGCACATGGTTGGAGCCGGTGCCGGCGCTCTCCTCGCCGCAGACGGTGGCGAGGCCGGCATCGAGCAGGTTGCCGAAGAACTTCCAGCCGGTCGGCGTCTCGTAGCAGGTGATGCCGAGCTTCTCGGCGACGCGGTCCGCCGCGCCCGAGGTCGGCATGGAACGGGCGATGCCGGCGATGCCCGCCTTGTAGCCCGGCGCCAGATGCGCGTTGGCGGCGATCATGGCGAGCGAGTCGGATGGCGTGACGAACTGGCCGCGGCCGATGATCAGGTTGCGATCGCCGTCGCCATCCGAGGCGGCGCCGAGATCGGGCGCCTTGTCGGACATCAGAAGGTCGTAGAGGTCCTTGGCGTGGACCAGATTCGGGTCGGGATGGTGGCCGCCGAAATCCGGCAGCGGCTCGCCATGCACCACCGTGCCTTCCGGCGCGCCGAGTTCGCCTTCCAGAATCGCCTTGGCATAGGGGCCGGTCACCGCGCTCATGGCGTCGAAGCGCATGGAAAAGCCGCCGGCGAACAGGTCGCGAATGGCGCCGAAGTCGAACAGCTGCGCCATCAGCTCGGCATAGTCTTCCACCGGATCGATGACATCGACCACCATGTCCTCGACGCGGGCAAGGCCCGGCACGTCGAGGTCGATGTCGTCGGCATCGGAGATCTTGTAGGCGGTGATGGTCTTGCTGCGCTCGAAGATGGCATCCGTGATGCGCTCGGGCGCCGGCCCGCCATTGCCGATATTGTACTTGATGCCGAAATCGCCGTGCGGACCGCCGGGATTGTGGCTCGCCGACAGCACGATGCCGCCGAAGGCCTCGTGCTTGCGGATCACGCAGGAGGCGGCCGGTGTCGACAGGATGCCGCCCTTGCCGACCAGCACGCGGCCGAACCCGGCGGCGGCGGCCATCTTGATCACCGTCTGGATCGCCTCGCGGTTGAAGTAGCGCCCGTCGCCGCCGATGACGAGCGTCTCTCCCTCATAGTTCTCCAGGCTGTCGAAGACCGACTGGATGAAATTCTCGACATAGTGCGGCTGCTGGAACACGGGCACCTTCTTGCGCAGGCCGGATGTACCCGGCTTCTGCCCGTCGAAGGGCGTGGTGGCGACGGTGCGGATCATTTTACCCCCAAAGGATACGCCAATGCATGGAACGCGAATGGGCGGAAAGATCAGGCGGCGGGCGCGCCCAACGCGCTGAGATGCTGCAAGAGTCCGGCCGAGGACCCGCTCAGCGAGGGTGGCGCGACACCGCTCTCCACGGCCGGCAGCAGCGTGTCGGCGAGTTCCTTGCCCAGCTCCACCCCCCATTGGTCGAAGCTGTTGATGTCCCAGATCGCCCCTTCGACGAAGACCCGGTGCTCGTAGAGCGCGATGATGCGCCCCAGCGCGTACGGATCGAGAGTGCCATAGGCCAACGTCACCGACGGCCGCGAGCCGGGGAACACCCGGTGCGGCGCCAGGCGATCCGCCTCTTCCGGCGCCACGCCCTTGGCGAGCAGCTGGCTCCGCGCCTCCTCCAGCGTGCGCCCGCGCATCAGCGCCTCGGACTGGGCGAGGCAGTTGGCCATCAGCATGGTGTGGTGGCGCTCCAGCCCCGGCTCGTGGCCGCGCGCGGCGACGAGGAACTCCACCGGGATCGGGCTGGTGCCCTGGTGGATCAGCTGGAAGAAGGCGTGCTGGCCGTTGGTGCCCGGTTCGCCCCAGACCACCGGTCCGGTGTCATGGGCGACCGGCTTGCCCTCGCGGGTGACGCGCTTGCCATTGCTCTCCATGTCGAGCTGCTGGAGATAGGCCGGCAGCCTTGCGAGATGCTGGTCATAGGGGATCACGGCACGGGTGGCGTAGCCGCAGATGTCGCGGTGCCAGATGCCGGTGAGCGCCAGCAGCACCGGCAGGTTCTCCTCCAGCGGCGCGCCGGCGAAATGCGCGTCGAGATCGGCGGCGCCATCGAGGAAGGAACGGAACGCCTCCGCCCCGATGGCGATCATCAGCGGCAGGCCGACCGCCGACCAGATCGAGTAACGCCCGCCGACCCAGTCCCAGAAGCCGAAGACGCGATCGGGAGCGATGCCGAACGCCGCCACCTTGTCGAGCGCGGTGGAGACGGCGGCGAAATGCGAGCCGACCGCCGCCTCGCCCAGCGCCCCGGCCAGCCAGGCGCGCGCCGAGCGGGCATTCGCCATGGTCTCCTGGGTGGTGAAGGTCTTGGAGGCGACGATAAACAGCGTCGTCTTCGGGTCGAGCGACTTCAGCGTGTCGTAGAGATGCGCGCCGTCGACATTGGAGACGAAATGCAGCCGCGGCCCGTCATGATAGGGAGCCAGCGCCAGCGTCGCCATGGCCGGTCCGAGGTCCGACCCGCCGATGCCGATATTCACCACGTCGGTGAAGCGTTCGCCACCCTCACCGGTCACCGTACCGGCCCGTACGCCCTCGGCGAAGACGCCCATGGCGGCGAGCACGCCGACGACCTCCGGCATGACGTCCTGCCCGTCGACGAGCACCACCTCGCCCGCCCGCCGGCGCAGCGCGGTGTGGAGCACGGCGCGGTTTTCGGTGATGTTGATGCGCGCGCCCGAGAGCATGGCGTCGCGCTTGGCCTCCACCCCGGCGGCACGGGCGAGGTCGAGCAGCAGCGCACGGCTAGCGTCTGTCAGCGAAGTCTTTGAATAATCAAGAAGAAGATCGTCGAGCCGCAGCGAGAACCGGCTGAAGCGATCGGGATCGGCGGCAAACAGGCTAGCAAGTGTGGCGCCCTTTTCCCGGGCATGGCTGTCGTTGAGGGCGTTGAAAATCCGGTCGAGGTCGGCGCTCATAAATATCTCCGGCTCTGGCAATCCATGGCAGCCTACGATGTCGGCGCGAGGCTGTCCTTTACCGCTTCGATCAATTGCTTCAGCGTAAATGGCTTCGGCAAAAAGCCGAAATCCGCACCTTCGGGCAGGTTTTTGGCGAAGGCCTCCTCGGCATAACCCGACATGAATATGACTTTTATGTCGGGATAGGAGACCCGCAACTCCCGCAAGAGGCTCGGCCCGTCCATTTCCGGCATCACCACGTCGGAAAGCACGAGTTGCACCGCGTTGCCATGGGCCTCCATCACTTCCAGCGCTTCAATGCCGGAGCCGGCTTCCAGTACCTGATAGCCGCGCGAGGCGAGTGCGCGCGCCGCGAAGGCGCGTACCGCTTCCTCATCCTCGACCAGCAGCAGCGTGCCGCGCCCGGTGAGGTCGGCCGGCTTGGCGGCCACCTCCGGTTCGGGCACTTTCGCCGGCGCGTCGTCCACCTCCGGCACATGGCGCGGCAGGAACACGCGGAACACCGTGCCGCGGCCCGGCACACTCTCGAGATCGATGGTGCCGCCGGTCTGCTTGACGATGCCATACACCGTCGACAGACCAAGGCCGGTCCCCTTGCCGACCTCCTTGGTGGAGAAGAACGGCTCGAAGATCTTGTCGATGATCTCGGAGGGAATGCCGGAGCCGGTGTCCATCACCTCCACCAGCACATGGTCGGCCGCCGGCAGGCCGGCGCGGGCGTAGGGCTCCGTCTCCGCCGCCGTGACGTTGGCGGTGCGAATGGTCAGCGTGCCGCCGTCCGGCATGGCGTCGCGGGCGTTCACCGCCAGGTTGACGATCACCTGCTCGAACTGGTTGAGGTCGGCCTTCACCGGCCAGAGGCCACGCCCCTCCTTCACTTCCAGCTTCACCCGCTCGCCGAGCAGGCGCCGCAGCAGCATGGAAAGGTCGCTCATCACGTCGCCGAGGTTCAGCACCTGCGGGCGCAGCGTCTGGCGGCGGGAGAAGGCGAGCAGCTGGCGCACCAGGCCGGCGGCACGATTGGCGTTCTGCTTGATCTGCATCACGTCCTGGAAGGACGGATCGGTCGGCCGCGCATTGGCGAGCAGAAGGTCGGAATAGCCGATGATGGCGGTGAGCACGTTGTTGAAGTCGTGCGCCACGCCGCCGGCCAGTTGGCCCACCGCCTGCATTTTCTGGCTCTGCGCGAACTGCGCCTCCAGCGTGCGCTGCTCGGTGGTCTCGATGGCATAGACGATGGCGGCCTCGGCCTCCTCGCCGCCATCCTCGACCGGTGCGAGGTAGAAGCGGGCGGAGCGGGCGCTGTCGCCGGCGAAGCCGACATCCACCGGGCCCGGTGGCGCATGGCCGGTGAGCACCTGTTCCAGCCCGGCGACGAGAGCCGGCCGAGAGTTCTCCGCCGCGGCCTCGACGAGCCGGCGCGCCTGCCCGGTGTCGCCGCCGCCGCCGAACTGGCGGGCGAACATGGCGTTGGCCCGCACGATCCGCCCCTTGCGGTCGATGGTGGCGATGGCGATCGGCGAATTGTGGAAGAACCGGGCGAAACGCACCTCCGCCGCCCGCAGCGGATCTGCCTCGTTGTCGGCGCGGGAGCGGTTCACCACCAGGGTGCGCGAGGCTCCCGGCGAGCCGTCGGCGGCAAAGGAGACGCGGTGCCACATGCGCACCGGCAGGCGCTGACCGTTCTTGCGCTTCAGGTCGAGGTCGAACACCTCGGTGCGCACCCCGCCGGGCGTCGGCGTCATGCCGGTCAGCAGCGCGGCGGAAGGGCCGGGCACGATATCGGCGACGGTCAGCCCGCCCGGCCCGAACTCGGCAAGGTCGTAGCCGAGCCAGTCCACCAGCGTGGCATTGATGTAGTGGATCGCTCCGCCGGCCGCCGAAAAGAACCCCGCCGGGGCGTGGTCGAGATAGTCGATGACGTGCTGGAGCTCGAGAAAGGCGGTCTCCTGCCGTTCCCTTTCGCGGGTGAGATCGGTCACCGTCCAGATGACCGCCCGGCCCGGCGCCGGACGGGCCCCGAGCCTCAGCCAGCGCACCGCCCCTCCCGGCAGGCTGGCAATGCGCACTTCCTCGGAGACCGCGCGGCCGTCGCGCACGCCCTGCGCCAGACGATAGACCGCTTCCGAGGCGTCGGGATCGGCGGTGAACAGCCGCTCGACCGGGCGGACATCATCCATGGAGCTGGCGCCGGTAATGGCGAGGTAACTGGCATTGGCGTGCAGCACGCGGCCAAGCGCATCGACGATGCTCATGCCTTCCGGCGCGCCATCGACGATGCGGCGGGCGAGTTCGTCGGAGGGGTCGGGCATGCCGAAGCGCAGCAGCCCGGCGGCATAGGCGAACAGGGCGAAGACGCCGATCACCGCCAGCGCGCTGAGCAGGCCGACGATCCAGGGGTCGGCATTCTCGCGTCCGAGCAGCAGCAGCGACACCACCGCGCCGACGAGCGCCAGCGCCACCGCCAGCACCAGGCGGATGCTGCCGCCGATTTCACGACGGTCGAGAAGGTGATCGTCGGGTCCGCTGTCCGCCATGTCCATGCCAGAAGCCGTCCTGCATCCGCCGGCGCGATAGAGCCTCCGCCGATGCCTCGGAAGGCGAGTCACTGATTCCCTTTGGTGCCCGAGCGCGCCCGCAGGGGCAAGGGCGGATTTGGCCCGGCACCAGATTTGCCCCAGTGGGGGCGTAGGACGGAAAGGCGCTTGAACGCGAGCCAGGGTTGCCGCAGCCCCGGTTCCGCTCCAAAAAGAGGCGAGCGATGCCGTCGGCGGCCGTCAGCCGGCCCCGCGGCACCAGGGAGACAAGCTTTATGTTCGACACGCTCTTCGCTAATGGCAGCCTCACCGGCACCGGCGTGCTGGCTGCCATAGGCATCGGCCTCATCCTTCTCGTCGTGCTGGTGATCCGGCTCGGCCGGCGCAACCGCCACCGTCCCGTCACCGTCGGCGGCCTTCGCCTGGCGGTGCTCGACCAGATACCCATCGACGAGACCCGGCGACTGGTGCTGATCCAGCGGGACGATGTCCAGCACCTCGTCATTCTCGGCGGCGGCAGCGATTTCCTGGTCGAGGCCGGCATCGGCCGTCCCCCGACCCGGCAGGCCGTTGCCCCGGCGGAACCGGCGCCCGTGGCCGAGCGCGCGCCGCCGGCCCCTTCCAAGCCGGTGCCGGCTCCCCGTCCGGTGGCCCCGGTGCGCGAGGCGACTCCGGTGCGCGAGATGGCCCCGCCTCCGACAGTCCCGGGCACGCCCGCGACCGGCGCGCCCAGGCCGGCGGTTACAGCGGCAGCGGCATCGGTGGTCGCCGCCGCGGCCACCGTCCCGGATGCCCGGCCCAAGCCGATCAAGCCGGCCGAGCCGCCGGTGCCGGTCTTCGACGCGACCGAAATCGTACCGGAGCCCGCCCCTGCCGAGCCGCCGGCCGCCGAAAACCGGCCCGCCGCGGCGCCCCCGACCGAAGAGACGCGCGCGCCCGGCGGCACCGGCCGCGTGGCGGTGAAGCTCGACCCGCATTTCGCCGGCATGGTCGATCAGCTGGAAGCGACGCTGCGCCGCCCGACGGCGGAGGCGACTTCCCGCGCCGCGCCGGCTATCGGGCCGGCGGAAGCTGCCGTCGAGAACCCGCGCGCCGAGGTACCGCCGGTGCAGCCGGCCGAGCGCCCCGGCGTCGTCGATCCGGATTTCGAGGCCGAAATGGCAAGCCTGCTCGGCCGCAACCGCCGTCCGTAAAGACGGCCATCGGAATATGAAAAGAGCGGCTCGCCGGCATGGCGGGCCGCTCTTTTCGTCTGATCGGATCGCGCGGCGTGCGGATCAATCGTCGCGATAGACGCGCTCGCGGCGCTCGTGACGCTCCTGTGCCTCGATCGACAGGGTAGCAATCGGCCGGGCTTCGAGACGCTTGAGCGAAATCGGATCGCCGGTCTCTTCGCAATAGCCGTAGCTGCCGTCGTCGATACGTTCCAGCGCGGCGTCGATCTTGGCGATCAGCTTGCGCTGGCGGTCGCGCGCCCGCAATTCGATGGCACGGTCGGTTTCGGAAGAAGCCCGGTCGGCGATGTCCGGGTGATTCTGATTTTCGTCCTGGAGATGCTGAAGGGTTTCCTTCGCCTCGCGCAGAATGTCATCCTTCCACTGCAGCAGCTTGAGGCGGAAATACTCCCGCTGCCGCTCATTCATGAAAGGCTCGTCCTCGCGGGGGCGATATTCCTCGTCGATGACTACCGACATCGGCCTTCGTCCTCGTGTTGCAGGGTATGCCCCTTTCGGGCGCAGCTTATAGCGTTCCGAACCGCGCCGTACAACCGTCCTCATTGTCATCCACATGACATGAAATGGCGGATTTTTCAGCAGCTTGCGCGGAAATTGCAGGCAAGCCCCCCGTCCCGCCCTCCCCGGCCGGAAACAACGCCGCCTTCGCATCGGGACGGCCGCGGCCGGTGAATGAAAAACCACGGCAACAAACCCGCGGCTCGGGTCGAGCGCGGCGCACCGGGCTCGGCGGCAAAGGCGCAGGCAAAGCGCCCCACTACCTCCACGCATAGGCGCCCGCAAGCGTCATCCTCGCGGAATGGCGGAACGGGGAACGACGATCCGGAAAAACGAAAGGCCCCACCCGGCACTGCACCGGGCGGGGCCTTGATCATGCTCGGCTACGCCTGGCGAGGCGCAGGCTCACTGGATGCCGAGGAAGAAGGTGTAGGACAGCGAGACGCCAGCCTGGAACTGGTTGCGGTCGCCGTTCTGCACCACAAGCGGGCTGTCGGCGGCATCGCCGGTCAGATACTCGTATTCGGCGAAGATCGAGCCGGTCCAGTTGGGGTTGAAGCGTTTCATGACCTGGCCGCCGACGCCCACCGAATAGACGCCGCCGCCAGCCTGATAGGGAGCGAGATCGTTGCCCAGCGAGATCGCCGTGGCCGACTGTTCCGGGGTGATGCCGAAATAGGTGTCGACGAAGCCGGAACTCGCCATCTTCAGGCGCGGACCGCCGGAGACGGTGAGGCCGCCCCAGTAATCGGCGAAATGGATGGCATCGAGCGCGAAATCCGCCACCACGCCCTCATAGCCGCCAAAGCCGTAGCGCACCTCGGTGCGGAAGCGCAGCCAGTCGAGCGGATAGAATTGCAGGTAGCCGCCGACCTCGAAGGCGTAATCGATGTCGCCGAGGCCGCGCAGGTCGGACGAATCACCCTCGTCGCGCTTCCACACCATGTTGGCCACCGGGCCAAGCTCGAAGGTGCCGACATTGAACAGCGCAATGCTCGGGCTGTCGTTGAAGCTGCTGAAGCGGCTCAGCTCATTGGCGCGGTCGATGCTGATGATCGGCATGAAGCCGACCTCGTAGTTGCCCGAGCCCAGATATTCGGGCTGGCCCGTGACATAACCGCCCAGCGTCAGCGTCCACTGCCGATCGGTCGGCGTCTCCGTCTGGATGGTCACCGGCTGGACGGCCGACATGTCGGCAGCCTGCGCCAGCGTCGCGAATCCCAGCACACTCGCCGCGACTGCCAGTCCCGTTACACCGATCGACCGCATCTACCCAACCCTATGCCCGCGTTACCGCTCGTTCATAGACCAGCCTAGCCGAACTTTGGTTGCGGAAAAGTCACTTAACGGAAGTCGTTTGTCACAATATCGCATCGGCGGGCAATCGACCGTGCCACGCCTATATAGGTCTGTGTCATTCCTCTGGTTCGAGTTCACGCCATGCTGCGCCTCATGCTGTTCCGCCACGCCAAATCCGACTGGCCCGCCGGTGTGGCCGATCGCGAGCGCCCGCTCGCGCCGCGCGGCCGCAAGGCGGCGCCGGTCATGGGCACCTACATGGTGCGCTCGGGCCTCACCCCGTCCCAGGTGCTGGTCTCGCCGGCCCGCCGCACGCTGGAAACCTGGGCTGCCGCGTGCGATTCCTGGGCCTCGCCGCCGCCCACCACCTATGAGGAGGCGATCTACGAGGCGGCGCCCGAGATGCTGCTCGACGTCATTCGCCGGCGCGGCACCGATTCCCCGCTCATGCTGGTCGGCCACAACCCGGGCCTCGAATCGCTCACCGCGCGCCTGGTGGCAGCGGCCGACCGCGCGCGGCTGCCGGTGAAATTCCCCACCGGCGGGCTGGCGGTGATCGATCTGCCGGCGAAAGGCTGGGCCGAGGTCGGCCCCGGCACCGGCACGCTGGAGCGCTTCGTCACGCCGCGCAGCCTCGAAGCCGAGGAGGATTGAGGCTTTGCCGTCCTGGTACGAATCGCTGGTGGAGGAGGCCCGGCTCGCCGCCTTCACCCTGCTCGACCGCGCCGAGGAACTCACCAATCCGACGCTGCGCCTGGGCATCACCGGCCTGTCGCGTGCCGGCAAGACGGTGTTCACCACCGCCCTCGTCCACGCGCTGATGCGCGGTGAGCGGATGCCGGTGTTCCGCGCTATGCATGAGGGCCGCATCGCCCGCGCCAATCTGGAGCCGCAACCCGACGACGCGGTGCCGCGCTTCGACTATGAAGGCCACCTCGCCACATTGGTGGATGAGCGCCGCTGGCCGGAATCCACCCGCCGCATCAGCGAGCTGCGCCTCGCCATCGACTATGCGCCCGCCCGCGGCGGCCGGCGCAGCCTCACCCTCGATATCGTCGATTATCCCGGCGAGTGGCTGCTCGATCTGCCGCTGCTCCACCAGTCCTATGCCGATTTTGCCGCGCAGAGCCTGTCGCTCGCCCGCGCCCCGGCTCGTGCTGCGCTCGCCGCCCCCTTCCTCGCCGGACTCGCGACCGCCCCGCCGGAAGTCCCGGCCGACGAGGCTCAGGCGCGCCAGTTGGCGGCGCTGTTCACCGATTATCTCGCCGCCTGCCGCGCCGAGGCGGTGTCGATGAGCCTGCTGCCGCCCGGCCGCTTCCTGATGCCCGGCGATCTCGAAGGCTCGCCCGCCCTCACCTTCGCCCCGCTCGACCTGCCCCCGGCCACCGAGGCTGCTCCCGGCTCGCTGCACGCCATGATGGAGCGGCGCTTCGAGGCCTATAAGGAGCGCATCGTCCGCCCCTTCTTCCGCGATCATTTCGCCCGGCTCGACCGGCAGATCGTGCTGATCGACGTGCTGGCCGCGCTCAATGCCGGCCCGGCGGCGCTGGCCGATCTGGAGGCCGCGCTCGACGGCATCCTCGCCGCCTTCCGCACCGGCCGCGATTCGTGGCTCACCGCGTTGTTCCGCCACCGCATCGATAAAGTGCTGTTCGCCGCCACCAAGGCGGATCATCTCCATCACGCCAGCCACGACCGGCTGGAAGCGATCCTGCGCCGCCTCGTCGAACGCGCGCTGGCCCGCACCGAAGGCACCGGCGCCGAGATCGACGTGGTGGCCCTCGCCGCGGTCCGCGCCACGCGCGAGGCCAGCGTCAAGCGCGGCCGCACCGCGCTGCCCGCCATCATAGGTGTGCCGGAAGCCGGCCAGCACGGCGCCGATGCCTTTGACGGCCTCGCCGAGGCCGCCGTCTTCCCGGGCGACCTGCCGGAAAACCCCGCCGCGCTGTTCGATCCCAGTCTCGGCTTTCGCGGGCTGGCCGACGCCGAGGGCGGCGATTTCCGCTTCCTGCGCTTCCGGCCACCGCTGGTGACGCGTAATGCCGAGGGACGCTCCCTCGCCCTGCCGCATATCCGGCTCGACCGCGCCCTCGACTTCCTGCTCGGCGACCGGCTGAGGTGATCATGAGCGACAAGAGCCCCCGCCGCCCGCAAGCCTTCCGCCTCGACGACCCGGATGTCGTACTCGCCGAGGACGGCCGCGCCGCCCCGCGCGGCGCCATCGTCGTCACCCCCAGCCTCGCCCTGCCGGAACCGGACGAGACGCAGCCGCTGCCGGCCCCGCCGCCGAGCGCCTCGCGCTGGAGCACGCTGTTCTGGACCGGCCTTGGCGGCCTCGTCTCGCTCGGGCTCGGCCTTGCCGTCTCCAAGCTGATCGAAGACCTGTTCGCCCGCGCCGACTGGCTCGGCTACACCGGCCTCGGCTTTGCGGCGCTGTTCGTCGCCGGCGCCCTCGCCCTGCTGGGGCGCGAGGTGTTCGGCCTGATGCGCCTGCGAACGCTCAACGCACTGCGCGAGCAGGCGGCGGAGGCCATCGCCAAGGACGACCGCAGACAGGCCGAAGCGGTGACCCACGAACTCATGGCGCTCGCCAAGACCTCCCCTCGCCTGTTTCGTGCCCGCACCGAGCTTGCCGGTCATCTCGACGCCATCATCGACGGCGCCGATCTGGTGCGCCTGACCGAGCGCCATCTGATGGCGCCGCTGGATGCCGAGGCGACGCGGCTGGTGTCGGATGCCGCCAAGCGCGTATCGGTGGTCACCGCCGTCTCGCCGCGGGCGGCCGTGGATCTCATCTTCGTGCTGCTGACCGCGGTCGGCCTCGTGCGCCGGCTGTCGCTGCTCTATGGCGGGCGCCCCGGCACGCTCGGCATGATCCGGCTATTCCGGCAGGTGGTTGCCCATCTCGCCGTCACCGGGGGCATGGCGGCCGGCGATTCCATCCTGCAGCAGTTGGTCGGCCACGGCATCGCCGCCAAGCTGTCGGCGCGGCTGGGCGAAGGGGTGGTGAACGGCCTGCTCACCGCGCGTCTCGGCCTTGCCGCCATCGAGGTGACGCGCCCGCTGCCCTTCGCCGCCCTGCCGGCGCCGGCGCTTTCCGACGTCGCCTCCGGGCTCATCGCACGAAACGCTAAGGAAGGCGAAAAAGACGAGCCGAAACAAGGCTGAGCCCGCGGCAGCTGAATCGGATCGCGAGCCATTCCGCTGGCGTGCCCCGCCTCAAGGCGGCCCATGCGCGCCACCAAAATTCGTGGAAATCCAGCGGGATCGCACGGCGAGCGGAATCACTTCCTCAGCCCGCCGCGCCGCACGATGCCGTCCATCGCCCATGCCTGGATCAGGAAGGGAGCGGATGAATCCGGCTGTGAAGCGGATGAATCACCGCATGCGGAACTGCGGATAAGCCGCTGAAACGACTCACATCTCCCGGCACGGCCGGTGAGTTTCAGCCGCCGGCGAGGACGTCAGGCTCCCGGCGCGCCTCATCACCACCGCCGATCCGTTTACGGCCGGGCGGGCAATGCGCGGCGCATTTCGGCGACGATGCGGGACCCTCAGCCCTGATGGGCGGGCGTGCGCACCACGAGACCGTCCAACGCCTCGGTGATCTTGATCTGGCAGGAGAGCCGCGAGTTCGGCTGAACGTCGGACGCGAAGTCGAGCATGTCCTCTTCCATCGGTCCCGGCTCGCCGACGGTGGCAACCCAGGTATCGTCGACATAGACATGGCAGGTAGCGCAGGCGCAGGCACCGCCGCATTCGGCGTCGATTCCCGGCACGCCGTTGCGGATCGCGGCCTCCATCACCGTGGAGCCGACAGGCGCATCCACCGCCCGCTCGGTGCCGGCGGCGTCGATAAAGGTAATCTTCGGCATGGCTGACCGTTCGTGGAAAAAGAACAAATTCAGGTTAGGGTGACTTGATAGACTCGCTCGCCGGCGAAAGCCAGCCGTCCCGACCCTAGCCCTCCGTAGGGCTGCCGCGACGCAATGCTTTGAAAACAAGGCGTTAACAGGCATGGTGAACAGCCCGTTAACGATAACCACAATCAGCCGATCAACCCCAGTTCCATTTTCTTGTCCCACAAGCGTAGGATACGGGTGCGGTGAACTGCCGTTCCGACAAGGCTTTCCGGCGATTTGCCGGTCCAGCGCATGACGTGCGCCGGAAAACCCTGAAGGGAAGGCGGGGACCGCATACCCCGGCACGGCGGCGCGAGCCGTTCGGAGTTGCGTAAGGACCGGAGGCGACCGCCTATGTCGACGAGCACGAAAAAGGTGCATCAGGATCCCGCCGAAGCGGCGCTTTCGGCGATCGAGGAGGCCCTGAGCCTTGACCTCGCCGAGGAAGAGGTGCGCGCCCAACGGGCAGATCCTCCGCACGTGACATCGGGCGCCGAGGAAGCGGATGAAGCACGGCAGGAGGCCGGCGAGGCCGGTGCCCTCCCCGAGGCCGAGGCTGCCGACCTGCTGCCGGCCCGCGATCCCGAGGGTCCGCGGATCGAGGTGCGCTCGCGCGACGATTTCGACACAGAGATGGACTTCGACGCCGATGGCTCGCCCACGCGCGATGTCGAGCTCGGCGATTTCGACGCCACGCTGTCGGAGGCCGACGACGAGCCGGTGGCCAACCGCCTCGGCCCGCCACCAATCCTCGATATTCCGCGCCCGGAATTCGCCGAGCCGGCGCCCGCCCCCCGCGCCGCGGGCCGCAACGAGCTGTCCCCGGGCGCCGCGGCCGGTCCGCGTGCCGCCAATGACGACCGCCAGTCCATCGGCCAGCTGCTGGCGGCGCTGCAGCGCCGTCCGTCCGCCGCGCCCTATTATCTCGCCAGCGGGGTCTCGGTGGCCTGGATCGCGGCGGGCAGCGCGCTGGCGGCCACCGCGTTCCGCGGCACCGGCTTTGACGTCTCGCAGATGTTGACCTCGCCGGCCGCACTCGCCGTGGCGGCGGGCCTCATCGTCCCGCCGGCCTTCTTCTTCACCCTGGCGGCGATGTCGCGCCGGATGCAGGAGATGCGCATCGTCGCCCAGTCCATGGCGCAGGTCGCCATGCGCCTCGCCGAGCCGGCGGCGGTGCCGGCCGCCGCCGTCGAGGCCGCCCCGCCCACCCGCCTCCAGTCCGCCGTGCCGGCGGTCGACGAGGAGATCCATCGCAATCTCAGCCGCGCCAGCGAGCTGGAAATGCTGGTACGCTCCGAAGTCTCCGAGCTCGAGCGCGCCTATGAGGTGAACGAGACGCGCATGCGCCAGCTCATCGAGCGGCTGCAGGGCGAGCGCGAGATGGTGCTGTCGCATGCGGAACACGTCCGCGAAGCGATCGCCGCGGCGCATTTCTCCTTCACCCATGAGGTGGACGGCGTCAGCGAGCGCATCAACTCCACCGTTTCCGAGGCGGCCGACCGTGTCACCGCCACGCTGTCGGACAAGGGCGAGCACATCACCCTGGCGCTTGGCCGCGTCGGCGATACCATCATCGACGCGCTGTCCGACAAGGGCGGCGACCTGATCAACCGCCTGCAATCGACCGGCGCCGACGTCAACACCAACCTGTCCAGCGCCAGCGACAAGCTGATTTCCACTCTCGGCAGCCAGTCCGAGGAGATCACCACACGCCTGTCCGGCATTACCGGCGAGCTCGCCACCACCCTGGCGAGCCGCACCGACGAGATCGGCGACCGGCTGATGCGCACCGCCAGCGAGCTCTCCGACGTGGTGACCAGCCGCACCGACGAACTCGGCGCCAAGCTGACCGCCGCGACGCTGAATTTGACGGAAACGCTGAGCAGTCGCTCCAGCGACATCACCGATGCGCTGGTCGCCACCGGCACCCGCCTCGCCGACGAGATCGCGGTGCGGGCGGGCGAGGTGAACCAGACGCTGAAGAGCACTGGCGACGGGCTGGTGCTCGACCTGTCGGTGCGCGGTGGCGAGGTGGTGCGCAAGCTGGAAGAGACCGGCGCGCGTGTTGCCGACACCATCACCGTGCGCGGCGACGACCTCGCCGACCGCATCGCCGACACCAGCAATCGCATCTACGAAACCATCGAGGGCCGCGGCGGCGATCTCGAGCGGCTGCTGGGTGAGACCGGCGAGCGCGTCGTTCACCAGATCACCCTGGCCAGCGCCGGCGTGCACGACACGCTTGCGGCGTCGGCGGAGCAGTTCGGCCAGGATCTCGCGCAGCGCGGCGGCGCGATGAGCGAGCAGCTCCTGGCAGTCGGCAACGGGGTGGCCCAGACCATCGCCCAGCGTAGCCAGCGCGCCGACCAGCAGTTCCGCGAGAGCGTGGAGACGGCCACCTCCTCCCTCGCCTCGCGCAGCGACGCGGTGCGCGAGTTGCTCACCACCCGCATCAAGGCGATCGAGGAGACCCTCTCGGTGCGCGGCAACGAGCTTGCCGACCGCATCGGCTCCGACACCGCCCTGCTCGGCCGCCAGATCACCGATGGTCTGCGCGATTTCGATACCGTTCTGCAGACCCATGGCTCCGACATCGTCGAGCGCATCACCGAGCGGGTCGAGACCATCTCCCGCGCGATGGACGTCAATCTTACCGGCTTCGACGACCAGGTCTCGGCCAAGACCGAGCAGGTCACCGCCGCGTTGGACCAGCGCCTCGCCAATATCGAGGGCGTGCTCGACCGTGGGCTCGAAGGCCTCAACGACACGCTGTCCGGCCGCACCGTCGAATTCGCCAAGACCCTGACGGAAGGCGCCCAGCTCGCCACCGAGGCGATGGACAAGTCGCTCGGCACGCTCGACAGCTTCTTTGCCGACCGCGCCCGCCAGGTCACGGAGTCGCTCACCGAGCGCATGGATCAGGCCGCCCGCACCCTCGCCGATGGCGCGCAGTCGGCCAATGACGCCATGAGCCAGTCGCTGGCGATGCTGGACGGCTTCTTCGAGGATCGCGCCCGCGGCGTGACCGAGGAGATCGGGCAGCGCATCGAGTTCGCCGACCGCACGCTCGCCGACCGCTCGCGCGACATCGCCGAAGTGCTGGACGCCCGGGTCAACCGCTTCGAGGAAACCGTCGTCGGGCGGCTGGAAAGCGTCGCCACCTCGGTGGAAGTGCGCGGCGCCGCCATGGCCGATCTGCTCGGCCAGCGCGTCGGCGCCGTCGCCGGCCAGCTGCGTGGCGAGGCGAACGACATCGAGCAGAACCTCACCGTCCTCATCGATAATGTCAGCCGCACCCTGGCCGACCGCGCGGGTGACGTCGCCTCGCTGTTCGACGCGCGTACCGAGGAGATCGGCCGGCTGTTCGACGAGCGCGGCAATGGCCTGCTCGCGGCGCTGGAGGATCGCAGCGTCGGCATCACCAGCGAGATCGGCCGCAGCTCGACCGAGATGCTCGCCGCCCTCGACGATCACCGCGACACGCTGGTGCAGGCGATCGACCGCACCCGCACCGGTGCGATGGAAGACATCCAGCGGGCCAGCGAAGAGCTGCTGCACACGCTGGAATCGCGTTCCGGCGTCATCGTCTCCGCCTTCGAGGCGACCACCAGCGAGCGCTCCGAGCAGCTGATGCGCGTCAGCGACGAGGTGCTGAGCGCCGTCGAAGCCCGCACCGTCGGCCTTCTCGATGCCTTCCAGCGCTCCACGGCCGGTGCCGCCGGCGACATGGCGCGGGTCGGCGACGATCTGATCTCCAACCTGCGGAGCCAGAGCGGCGAGGTTGTCGCCGCCATGCAGCAGGCCGGCGGCCAGCTCACCGAGGAACTCAGCCGCAACTCTGCCGCCCTGGTCAGCGACATTGACGGCCGCAGCGCCCAGCTGGTCGAGGTGTTGCGCCAGTCGAGCGACGTCACCTCTGCCGAATTCCTGCGGCTCACCGAGCAGTTCGTTCGCGAGCTCGACGAGCGCGGTGGCACCATCGTCGAGACCGCCCGCCAGACGGCCGAATTCGCCGCCGCCGAGCTCGCTCGCGTCAGCGAGGACTTCGCGGTTTCGCTCGATGGTCGCGGCGACGCCATGGTTGGCGCCGCTCGCCAGACCGCGGAAGCGGCCACCGCCGAGCTCGCCCGTGTCAGCGAGGAGTTCGTCGCCTCCCTCGACGGTCGCGGCGAAGCCATGGTCGGCGCCGCCCGCCAGACCGCTGAAGCCGCAACCGCCGAGCTCGCCCGCGTCAGCGACGAGTTCGTCGCCTCCCTTGACGGCCGTGGCGAAGCCATGGTCCAGGTGGCCCGCCAGACCGCCGAAGCCGCCGCTGTGGAACTTGCCCGCCTCAGCGACGAGCTGGTGCAGGCGCTCGACGGGCGCAGCGAGTCCATCGTCGATGCCGCCCGCCAGACCACCGATTACGCCGCCGCCGAACTGGCCCGTGTCAGCGAGGCCTTCCTCGGCTCGATCGATGGCCGCGGCGAGGCGATTGTCGGCGCCGCCCGCCAGACCACCGAATATGCCGCCGCCGAGCTGGCGCGCATCGGTGACGAGCTGACCGGCACCCTGGACGGGCGCGGCAACGCCATCGTCGACGCCGCCCGCCAGGCGGCCGAGTTCGCCTCATCCGAACTGGTGCGCATCGGCGAGGAATTGGCCGGCACCCTCGACGGACGTGGCAATGCCATCGTCGATGCCGCCCGCCTAACCGCGGAAACTGCTGCCGCCGAACTGGCGCGCATCAGCGAGCAGCTGGTGAGCGACCTCGACGGTCGCGGCGGCGCCATCGTCGACGCCGCCCGTCAGACCGCCGACTTCGCGTCCTCCGAGCTGGCCCGCCTCAGCGAGGAGATCACCGCCACCCTCGATGGACGCGGCACCAGCATCGTCGACGCGATCGCCGAGAGCGGCCGCGCCGCGGTGGCCGAGATCGCCCTCACCAATGAATCGCTGCGCGGGGATGTCGTCGGCCTGCTGGAGCGGCTCGGCGACGTCAACGTCCAGCTGCAGGACGTTCTCGCCGGCTCCACGGCCAATCTGGCGGAAATCGAAAACTCGATCTCCGCGCGGCTTGACAGCTTCCGCTCCACCGTCGCCAGCATCGAGGAGACGAGCCAGCTCGCCTCCGGCCGCCTGGACGAACAGATTCGCGAGCTGCGTTCGGTTTCGACCGATGTGCTGCAGGATGTCTCGACGCTCACCCGCAGCTTCAGCGAACAGGCCGGCCTCATCACCGATGTTGCCACCGCCCTCGGCTCGGCCCACGAGAATCTCGACGAGACGCTCGGCGGCCGCCACGAGGCGCTGCTGACCCTCGCCGACACGTTGAAGGCCCGCACCGGCGAGATCGACGGCAGGCTCGCCGACTATGCCCGCGCGCTCGACGACACCTTCGCCCGGGCCGAGACCCGCGCTGCCGAGCTGGCGCGCAGCATTGTCGAGAGCGCCAGCTCTTCGGCCGATGCCGTCGTCACCCAGCAGGAAAAGCTGCGCCAGTCGGTCGAGAGCGAGCGTGAGCGCACTATCGCCGATCTCCACCGCACCTATGAGCAGGCGGTGGACGAGGTGAGCGCCCTGATGGCCAAGGCCCAGGAGAGCTTCACCGGCACCGCCGACGAGCTGCGCCGGTCCGCCAACGACATCCAGGGCCTGCTGGAGAGCACCCGCGACGAGCTGAAGCGCGGCATTCTCGTGCTGCCGGAAGAGACCGAGGCCAGCGCCGCAGCGTTGCGCCGTACGGTCAGCGACCAGATCAAGGCGCTGGCCGAGCTCAACGACATCGTCGCCCGCCATGGCCGGGCGCTCGATATCGACACCGGCGCGCGCAACCGTCAGACCGCCCCTGCGCCGGCCCCTGCCCCCGCCCCCGCCCCCACGCGGGCGGCCGAGCCCGCTCGTCGCGCCGAGGCCCCGCGTCCGGCAATGCCGGCGCGCACCGAAGCCCCCCGCTACGAGCCCGCCCCCCGCCCCTCGACTCCGGCCCCCTCGACTCCGGCTTCCGCGGCGCGGCCCCAGGCGGCTCCCCCCCTGCCGGTCCGCCGGCCGGCACCGACCCCGCCGCCCGCGGCACCGGATGCCCAGAGCGGCTGGCTGTCCGAATTGCTGGCCCGCGCCGACACGGAGGCCGCCGCTCCCGCGCCCCGTACGGCGCGCACGCCGACGCCCGCTCGTCCGGCCGAACCCCGGCCGCCGGTCAATGAGCGCCCGGTGCAGCACACCATCGAATCGCTGGATTCGCTTTCGGTCGATATCGCCCGGATGATCGACCACGAAGCGGCGGTGGAGCTGTGGGAGCGCTACAAGCGCGGCGAGCGCAATGTTTTCACCCGCCGGCTCTACACCATGCAGGGTCAGCAGACCTTCGAGGAGATCCGCCGCAAATATCGCCGCGACCTCGAATTCCGCGACACGGTGGATCGCTACATCCTGGAATTCGAGCGGCTGCTCGAGCAGATCTCGCGCGACGAGCGCGGCCAGGCGCTGACCAACACCTATCTCACCTCGGACACCGGCAAGGTCTATACGCTCCTCGCCCACGCCGCCGGTCGCTTCGACTGAGCGGAAGATCCATCGCGCTACAGGACGGGCGCCCGCGTGGCGCCCGTTCCGTTTTCAGAGGTGCGGAGACAGCGAGGGCGGCAGCGCCCCGCCGGCAGCGGTTCCGCCAGCCCGGAAGGTGAGAACCGGCAGTCCCAAGCCTGAGCTCGACCAAGCCGTCATTGGCTCTCACGGGGCCACGCATCCGGCGCTCGCCGGACGCCTCCCAGCCGGCGACGCCCCTCACCTCAGGGTCACGACCTGTCCGCAATGAGGCGGGCGGAGAAGGCAAGCTCCCGCCGCCTGCCATGGGCGCAGGCGCGCCGTTCTGTCGGACGCAGCGAGGGCAAAGCCGCCAGCCGAAAGGCACAGAGCCGCAGCACCAGCGGCGCCGGGCCGGATGGGCCGCGGCCATCGGGGACACGCCGAGGAAAATGCAGGAACATTCAAGCGATGGGTCGCCGCGCGTGCAGCCGCGCCACGCCGCCGGCCAGCCCCGCCAACCTGCACGCCAACCAGGCCGCCCGGACCTGCCGCGTGCTCGGCGCCCGGATCACGTCGCGGATCTGCTCCGCCTCGGCAGCCGCCCGGCGGACCGTCGGATTTCTCCCGGCCGTTCAGGATCGTGCTTGTCGATGGGCGCCCGTCGGGGACGACGCCGTCGCGGAACTCCCGTGAGCCAAATATCGCCCGGGCGAGTCGCAGCGCCTCGGCCCGCCGGCTCAGCGCCGGGCCGAGGCCCAGGTCACCAGCTCGGTGAGCACCTGATTGGATGCCTCGTCCAGCGCCCGCGTCGCTTCCGGCCCGCTGGTGCCGGCCGCCGCCGCCCGGCCGGTGAACACCCGCGCCGCCACGATGCGCCCGCTGGTGCCGGCGACGATGCGGGCGGAAATCTCCACCACCGCCTCGGTGCCGTCATGGGTCCGCAACCCGAAGGTGCGGATGTCGGTGAGCAGCTGATAATCGGCCACCACCCCGTCGCCGGCCCGCGTCACCCACCGCCCGCCGGTGCCGTTCTCGAAGGTCTCGATCAGCCGGGCCTGCAGCAGCGCCGGCAGCCGGTCGCTCCACTGGGCATCGCCGAGATAGGTGATCTGGCCCGGACGCGGTTCGACGACGATCTGCTGGGTGTCGAGCACCTGCAGCGCCGCCGGCGTGCTCACCGACAGCACGCCCGGCATGCTGCGCGGCGCCGTGAAGCCGGCCGGCGCCGAAAGATCGAAAGTAGGTATCGGCTTGCTGCCGAGCAGGGAGGCACAACCACCCAGCGACATCGACATCGCCAGCGCTACCGCGGCGCGGCGCAGCCGACGCCGTCCGTCCAGAACTCCCACGCGCAGGCCCCCACCCGTTTTAAATTCACGCCCAGCCATCATTACCGTCCAGTGTAGCTGGGAACCGACGACCCGCCAAAGATGAACTGGCGCGGGTTGCGTTCGAGATTGCGGAAAACCCGCTCGATCTCGGCCAGGGTGCGACGGCCGTCGGCGGCCAGCGCCTCGTATTGCCGCAGGCCGGGTCCGGTGAACTGGTTGAGGTTCTTCGTCAGTTCGGCGGTGCGCACGTCGAGATTGGCCGCCAGCTTCCGCACTTCGGCGGCAGCAGAGGAAATCTCGTTGAACATACCCTTGCCTTCCTCGCTGGTGGTCAGTGCGTTGACGTTGTCGAGAATGCTGTCGACCTTGTCCGACATGGTGCCGAGCCGCGAGGTGAAGCCGCTGATGTCGTTCACCGTCGACCGCACCTTTTCCGGGTCCACCGCCTGCACCGTCTTGTCGAGATTGGCCGCCAGCTGATCGATCCGCCGCGCCGCCGCGCCGACATCGGCAATAACGCCGTTGATGTTGTCGGCATTGTTGCCGAGCACGGTGGTGAACTTGTCGACATTGTCGATCACCGAGCCGATCTTGCCCTCGTTCTCACGCAGGAGGTCATCGACGCGACGCACCACATCGTCGACCCGGCCCATGATCTGCTTGGCCCCCTGCACGAGATCCTGCACCGCCCCGGCATCCGCCTCGATGCGCGGCAACTGGCCCTCCGCCGGGGGCTGCAGCGGCTCGGCGGATGCCAGGCCACCGACCAGTCCCACCGAGGCGAGGCCGGTCAGCACCTGGGCGTTGAGCTCGGCGCGGGTGTCCGATTTCACCGGCGTCGACGGCTGCACGGCGATGGTCGCCACCACCCGGCGCGGGTCGAGCGCATCGAGCCGCAACCCGGTCACCTCGCCGACGGGTATGCCGTTGAAGGTGACGGCCGAGCCGGTCTGCAAGCCGCTCACCGGGCCGTTGAACACCACGTCGTAGAGGGCGCGCGGCCCGCGCGAGGCCGAGCCGTTGAACCACCACACGAAGGCGAAGCCCGCGGCAACCACCAGGAGGGTAAACAGGCCGATGATTGTATAATTGGCACGCGTTTCCATCGTCCGGTCTCACCGTCCCTCGTCGTGGCCGTTCTGCGGGCCGATACCTGCCGCCCGCGCCCGCTTGCCATGGAAATAGGCATGCACCCAGGGATGGTCGGACTTCAGCATCGCTTCGATTGGTCCCACCGCGATCACCTTGCCGTCGGCAAGGGCCGCGATTCGGTCGCAGACGCTGTGCAGGCTGTCGAGATCGTGCGTTACCATGAATACGGTCAGGCCCAAAGTCTGCTGCAGCGTGGCGATCAGATCGTCGAACTCGCCGGCGCCGATCGGGTCGAGGCCCGAGGTCGGCTCGTCGAGGAACAGGATTTCCGGGTCAAGCGCCAGCGCGCGGGCGAGCGCGACGCGCTTGATCATGCCGCCCGACAGCTCGGAGGGCATCTTTTCCAGGACGTCGGGCGGAAGCCCCACCATCTCCACCTTGGCGAGGGCCACCTCGTTCATCAGCCGATGCGACATGGTGAGGAATTCGCGCATCGGGAACTGGATGTTCTGCTTCACGGTGAGCGAAGAGAACAGCGCCCCCTGCTGGAACAGCACCCCCCAGCGCTGCTCGACCTTGCGA
This sequence comes from Ancylobacter sp. 3268, assembly GCF_031456575.1. NCBI lineage: Bacteria > Pseudomonadati > Pseudomonadota > Alphaproteobacteria > Hyphomicrobiales > Xanthobacteraceae > Ancylobacter > Ancylobacter sp. 3268. The sequence goes on along the minus strand of NZ_JAVDUX010000013.1, from coordinate 116,455 downwards.
CGCTCCTCGAAGGTCAATTCATCGAGATCCTCGCCGAACACCTGCACCGTGCCGGAGGCTTTCGGCACCAGGCCGAGAATGGTGCGGGTGAGCACCGACTTGCCGCCGCCGGAGGCGCCGACGAAGCCAAGGATCTCGCCGCGCCGCACATCCAGCGACAGGCCCTTGAGGATCTTGCGCTCGCCGAAGGCGACCACGAGGTCGCGGACGCGGATGATCGCCTCGTCATTCGTTTCGGCATGGGAAGGGACGCGATCGGTCTCGAGCTGCATCGCCGGCCCCTACATGTCGATCGCGGCGAAGAACATGGCAAACAGGCCGTCCACCACGATCACCAGGAAGATCGCCTTCACCACCGAGGCGGTGGTGTGGGTGCCGAGCGATTCCGACGAGCCGCCCACCCGCATGCCCTCCATGCAGGCGATCAGGCCGATGATGGCGGCCATGAACGGCGCCTTGATCATCCCGACCTCGAAGGTGTTCAGCGAGATCGCCTCGCGCAGCCGGTTGATGAAGATCTCCGGCGAGATGCCGCCATAAAGCCAGGCCACCAGCCCGCCGCCGAACAGCGCGCACATCGAACCGATGAAGGTGAGCAGCGGCACGGCGATGATCAGCGCCACCAGGCGCGGCAGCACCAGCACCTCGTTGGGATCGAAGCCCATCACCCGCAGCGCATCGACCTCCTCGCGCATCTTCATCGCGCCGAGCTCGGCGGTGAAGGCGCTGCCCGAGCGCCCCGCGACCATGATCGAGACGATCAGAACGCCGAGTTCGCGCAAGGTGAGGATGCCCACCATGTCGACCACATAGGTGGTGGCGCCGAAACGGCGGAAATGGAAGATGCCCTGCTGGGCAATGATGCAGCCGATCAGGAACGTCATCAGCGCGATGATCGGTACCGCTCGCAGGCCGGCCCGCTCCAGATGGAACACCATCGAGGTCCAGCGGAACGTCGTCGGCCGCACCACCACCCGCAGCAATGCCGCCGTCACCGCTCCGATGAAGGAGAGAAACAGCAGCGAATCCTTGACGGTCGCCACCACCGTGCGGCCGGTCACATCGAGCCCACCGATGATGGGGTTGAGATGGCGCCGCGCCGGCGGCACCTCGTGGCAGCCCTGAGTGATTTCGTTCAACAGCGGCTGGAAGCGACGCTCGAGACCGACGAGACCGATCTTCGTTCCGTTCTCGCCGAGGCTGCGCACCAGCCTGTCGACCATCACCGCGCCAACCGTATCGAGGCTGCGCACGCCGGAAAGGTCGATCCGCACCGTCCCGGTGGCACCGCTGCCGGCCTCGGCCAGCACCGCATCCACCGCGCCTTCGAGGGCGGCGCTCTGCGTTGCGACCCATCGGCCGTTTCCGACGACCACCAGCTCGCGCCCGTTGCGAGCCGCGGCGAGCAGCGGTGCTTCAGCGGCTCCCAATTCCGGTTCCCCTCTTCCACGCGCGGCGCGCGCCAAAATGGCATCGCAGGAATCGGGCGGTCAGCCGCAAATTCCTGCTAACCTCTTATCCGCGCGAAGGTCCCGCTGTCGAGGGTACGGGTGCGGCCGCCCGGCGATTGGAGGTAATACTGTACAGTTGAACGATGGACGGCGCGGCACTGTGCTTTCCCTGTGACGCCCTGACGCCACATTTGGCGGCACACTCGAGCCCACCTTTGCCATGCGCCGATTCGCGCCTCTCGCTTTGCCGTTGACCCATGCCCCAGTTGCTCGTCCGCACCGAACGATTTCCCATTGCCGGGCGCTTCACCATCGCCCGCGGCTCCAAGACCGAGGCGGCGGTCGTCGTGGCCGAGATACGGGATGGTGCCCATGTCGGGCGCGGCGAATGCGTGCCCTATCCGCGTTATGGCGAGAGCGTCGCGGCCACGGTCGCGACACTGGAAGCCCTCGCCGATGAGATCGCCGCCGGCCTGGATCGCCACGCCTTGCAGCGGCGGCTGCCGCCGGGCGCCGCCCGCAACGCCCTCGACTGTGCCCTGTGGGATCTCGAGGCCAAACGGAGCGGTCGGCGCGTCTTCGAGCTCGCCGGCCTGCCGGCGCCGCAGCGCGTCGTCACCGCCTACACGATCAGCCTCGATACGCCGGAAGCGATGGCCGAGGCCGCCCGCGCCGCCGCCCGCCCGCTGCTCAAGCTGAAGCTCGGCGCTCCCGGCGATGCCGAGCGGCTGGCCGCCATCCGTGCCGCGGCGCCGGCGAGCGAGTTGATCGTCGATGCCAATGAAGGCTGGCGCGCCGAGGAGCTGGCCCTGCATTTCGATGCCTGTGTCCGCGCCGGCGTCACCCTGATCGAGCAGCCGCTGCCCGCGGGTGCCGACGCGGCGCTGGCCGATCTCCCGCGCCCCGTGCCGGTCTGCGCCGATGAGAGCGCGCATGGCCGCGACAGTCTCGCCGGGCTGGTCGGCCGCTACGACGCCGTCAACGTCAAGCTCGACAAGACCGGCGGGCTCACCGAGGCGCTGGCCTTGGCGCGCGAGGCCCGCGCCGCCGGGCTCGACATCATGGTGGGCTGCATGGTGGCGACCTCGCTCGCCATGGCGCCGGCGCTGCTGCTCGCCGGCCTCGCCCGCATCGTCGATCTCGATGGCCCGCTGCTGCTGGCGCGCGACCGCGAGCCGGCGCTGCGCTATGAGGGCAGCCTCGTCTTTCCGCCGGCACCGGAGCTCTGGGGCTGAGCCGCCGGGCCGCACCTCATCCGTCGTCGCGGGACCGCAGGCGATGGGTGAGCAGTGCCAGCACCGCGCCGACCCCGCCCAGCCCGGCCGCGAGGAAGAAGGTTGCGGCACCGACGCGGCTCCATAGCGGTCCGGCCGCCAGCGTGGTCAGCGCCACGCCGATCGTCACCCCCCAGGTCGCCATCGCCTGCAGGCTCGCCCCGCGACCGGCGGGAGCATGGCGCGCCACCAGCTCCACCATGCCGAGATAGGTGCAGGCGAAAGTGCCGGCGTGCAGCGTCTGCAGCAGCGGCAGCAGCGCCGCCGGCGGATCGAGGCCCATCGCGGCGAAGCGGATCACCACGCAGCCCCCGCCCAGGGCGATCAGCAGCGCCGGCCCCAGCCGCGCGGTCAGCCGGGTGCCGAAATGGAACAGCAGCACCTCGGCCATCACCCCCACCGCCCACAGTGCGCCGATGGCGGCGCCGCTCAAGCCCTGGGCCTGCCAGTGCAGCGACGAGAAGGCGTAGAGCACGCCGTGCGAGCCCTGCACCAGCGCCGCCGCGCCGAGGCCGAGCACCAGCACGGGCGGGATGCGCCCGCCGGCAACCTCGCGCCTTGCGCCCGGGGTCGAAGCCTCCTCCAGCGGCAGCGCCAGCAGCGCGCAGGCGAGGCATCCCGCCACGATCAGCCAGAGGATGCCGTCGCCGGGAAACGCGCCAAGCACCGCTCCGCCCACGAGGCTGCCGCCGATGAAGCTGATCGAGCCCCAGAGCCGCGTGCGGCCATAATCGAGGCCGATCGCCCGGCGTCGCGCTACCGTATAGGCATCGAGCACCGGCAGCGTCGGCTGCCAGAACACCGAGGCGAGGCCGAGCGCCGCCAGCATGGTCCAGGGTCCCGGTGCCGCCAGCACCGCAAGGAAGCAGAGCGCCGAGGCGAGCGAGTACAGGATCACCGTCAGCCGCGGCCGTCCGGTACGGTCGGCGAGGAAGCCGCCGAGCGGCTGGGTACACAGCCGCGCCAGCAGCGGCACCGACAGCGCCACGGCGATGAAAGCGGCGTCATAGCCCCGACCGGCCAGCCAGACCGGGAAGAACGGCAGATAGATGCCGATGCCGAAGAACAGCCCGACATAGACGCTGGCGATGATGCGGCGCTGGACGATCACGACGGCACGGGCGCAGGAACCGACTCGCGCGGAATGCGCGGCAGGCGCTGCGATAGCACCACCCGCCACCGCTGCGAATGCCCGCCCGCCGCCAAGACCCTTAATGGCCGCCTTTGCCCCACCAGGCGTGGAAATGGTGCACCGGCCCATGGCCGTGCCCGATCTCCAGCTGGTCGGCAGCGCCGATGGCGCGGGTGAGATAGGCTTTGGCCGCTTCCACCGCCGGGCGGAGCGCCAGGCCCCGCGCCAGTCCGGCGGCGATGGCGGAGGAGAGCGTGCAGCCGGTGCCGTGGGTGTTGCGGGTGGCGAGCCGCGGCGCCGACAATTCCAGGAAACCGGCATCGTCGAGCAGCACGTCGACGCTGTCCGGTCCTTCGCCATGACCACCCTTGATCAGCACCGCGCGGGCGCCGAGCGCGCGCAGCTTCTCGGCCTGCCGGCGCGCATCGGCAAGTCCGGCCGCCGGGGCCTCGTCGAGCAGCGCCGCCGCTTCCGGCAGGTTGGGAGTGATCAGCAGCGCCCGCGGCAGTAATTGGCGGCGCAGGCTGTCAATGGCTTCCGGTACCAGCAGCCGGTCGCCGGAGGCCGCCACCATCACCGGGTCGAGCACCACGGTGCCGAGCCGGTGCCGGTCGAGCCCCTCCGCCACCGTCTCGATCACTTCGGGGCGCGAGAGCATGCCGATCTTCACCGCGTCGACCTTGAGGTCGGAAAACACCGCATCCAACTGCGCGGCGATGAAGCCGGGGGGCACGTCGTGAATGCCGGTTACGCCCAGCGTATTCTGTGCGGTCAGCGCGGTGATGACGCTGGCGCCGTAGACGCCGAGTGCCGAGAAGGTCTTGAGGTCGGCCTGGATTCCGGCGCCACCGCCGGAATCCGAGCCGGCTATGGTCACGGCGATGGCGGTGGGTACGGTGTCGGCGGTGGTCGTCTGCTCACTCATTCGGCGCCTCCTGGCCGCCGAAGGCCGGGCGCGTCCGTGCGGGGCGCGAATGCCCCGTTGCGCGCGACCCGTTTCCTCCGCCGGCATGACCCGGATCAGGTTCGTGGGTTGGCACCGGAATTCCTCCCGGCATCGCCTCTCAGCCCCGCAGCTCGCCTGCGGGACACCCCAACGCGATCGTCGCCAATGAGTTAAGCGATGCCGTCGCCCGGCGCAAGGCGGCGAACGCTTCCCCGCCGGGGGTTGCGCCGGCGGTGCCCTTCTGGTCCTGTGGCGGCACACGTTCAGGCTACCGGAATCCCGCCATGGTCCCCTTCTTCATGCAGATCAAATGCCATCTCGGCCGCTCCTACGAGGTGGCCAATGCCCTTGCCGATGCCGAGATCGCGTCGGAAATCTATTCCACGGCCGGGGATTTCGACCTTCTGGTGAAGTTCTACGTACCTTCGGAAACCGATATCGGCCATTTCGTGAACCAGAAGGTGCAGACCATTCCCGGCATCCAGGACACCCGCACCATCATCACCTTCAAGGCGTTCTGACCGTCGTCGACGGTCAAACGAAACCGGGCTGCCGGACCGCCGGGCGGCCCGCATGTGGCGTCAGGTTACCGGACCGCCGGGCGGCCCGCGAGTGAAGTCAAGTCGCCGGACCGCCGGGCGGTCCGGCTGCGGCATCCTCCTCCCGCCTCACCCCGAGCTGGCGCTCGCGCAGGATGACGAACAGCCCGGCGCCGATGACGATCAGGCCGCCGGCCACGACCAGCAGCGGCGGTATTTCGCCGAACAGCACGAAGCCGAGCAGCAGCGACCACAGCATCGCCGAATAGTTGAACGGCGCCACCACCGAGGCCGGCGCAAAGCGGTAGCTCTCGGTGAGCAGGATCTGGCCCACGCCGCCGAACAGGCCGATGGTGATCAGCAGTGCCGCGTCACCCCAGCCCGGCAGCACCCAGCCCCAGGCCGCGGTGGCGAGGCCGGCAACCGCCGCCAGCGACTGGAAATAGAACACGATCGCCGCCGTGCTCTCGGTGGCGGTCAGACGCCGCACCTGCACCATGGCGCCAGCGGTGCAGAAGGCGCCGACCAGCGCACAGGTGGCGCCGATGGCGCTTTCGCGTGTCTCGAACCCGCCGCCAATATGCGGCCACAGCATCACCACCACGCCGGCAAGGCCCACCGCCACTGCCGCCCAGCGATAGAACTGCACCCGCTCGCCCAGCGTCACCGCCGCCAGCGCCACGGTGATCAGCGGCGCGGTGAAACCGATGGCGGTGGCGTCGGCGAGCGGCAGAAAGGCAAGGGCGGTGAAGGACAGGCTCATGGCCAGAACGCCGATGATGCCGCGCAGCACATGCCCGAGCGGATGGGCGGTGCGCACCGCCGCGCCGATCTCGTTGCGCAGGGCCAGCAGCGCCATCAGCGGGAACAGCGCGAAGAAGGAACGCGCGAACACCACCTCGCCGGTCGGAATCCGTTCCGAGACGATGCGGACCATGGCAGCCATGATGGTGAAGACGAAGGTCGCGCCGATCTGCAGCGCGATCCCCTTGAGCGCGTTCATGCGCGCCATGGAGCATGAGTCCCGCCTTGCGACAAGATGATCTTCCGCAGGGCGGGAATGCGTCAGGGAAAAGGATTTCCACCCGCGAGCGCGATCCCGCCGAACACGATCGCCGCCGATGCCGCAAGGCAGGCCAGCGCCGCCGCGATCGACCCCGGCGTCGCCGCCGCGCGATCGGCATAGGCGCTCGCCGGCTTGTGCCCGGTGATCATCGCCTTGACGAGGTTGTCGCCGCCGAACAGCGAATAGGCGATGTTGGCCACCACATGCAGGCCGATCAGCCCCAGCAGGATCGGATAGATGCGTTGATGCAGCATGGAGCCGAGCGAGATCGCCTCGCCGCTCGCCGCCGCCACCATCGGCCCGTCCACCATGATGTCGTCGGTGGTGTAGAGCCCGGCGATCGCCTGCCCCCCCACCGCCGCGAGCAGGGCGATGGTCATCCAGCCGCCCAGCGGGTTGTGGCCGAGATAGGCCACCTTCCTGCCGGTCACCAGCCCCCGCACATAGGAAACCGCCGCGACGGGCCCGCGCAGGAAGCCGAGGAAGCGCGCCGTGCTGCCGCCGACGACGCCCCACAACAGCCGGAACACCAGCACGGTCAGAATGGCGAGGCCGTTCCACATGTGCCAGACCAGCCCGACATCGCCGTAATATTTACTGGCGAAGGCGAGCCCGACCAGCGCCGCCAGCGTCCATTTCGCCAGCCGCGTCGGCAAGTCCCAGGCCAGCACCGTCACCTGCCTGGCCTGCGCGCTCCGCGACCTGCCGGAGCGGGCCGCCTCCGCCGGATACATTTCGGTTTGAGACATCTCAGCTCTTGGCGCGGAACGTCTGGTGGCAGGTGCCGCAGGTGCGGACCACGTCGGGGAAGTTCGCCTTGAAGCTCGCCTCGTCGGTGATCGCCGCCCGGGCGGCGGCGGCGTCGGCGCCGAACTTGACGAACAGCGCATTGAACTCGGCATTCTGCGTCCACACCGCCGGCAGCGCCTCGGTGGTGCCGCCACCCGAGCCGGCGGGGAATAGCGAGGGCATCGTGGCCGCATGCTTGGCGTAGCTGTCCAGGGCCGCCTGCACCGCGGCGAGGTCGAAAGGCTGGCTTCCCTTCAGCATGGCGCCGACCGGACGCGTCGCCTGGCCCCACTCCTTCATCAGCTTCTCGCGCTCGGCAATCGGATCCTGGGCGAGGACGGACGTGGCGGCGACGGCGGAAATCACGGCGGCGACGGCAAAGGCCGCCTTACGGCTCATCATGAATGCGCTCCCTGCAACACCGGGCGAACTGGGTATCCCGGCGCGCGCCAGATTAGTGCGGCTCCAATCTGCTGCAACGCAATACAAGGTGCATCGCGCGCTCGTGATCGCCTTTTCCACCCGCGGCGACGGCGGCGTAGAGCGCGACGGCGACACAGGTTTTCGCCGATCGTGGTTTACCTAATATTTTCCGGCGCCGGCGTGACGTAGCGTCAAAACACTGCGTGGGAAACGCCGACCGAAAGAAAGTGGAACCATGTCCATCCGCACCGTCCTTCTCCATGCCGCTCCCGATAGCGGCTTCGACGACCGGCTCGCCTATGCCCTGGCCCTGGCAAAGCAGGCGGGCGCCCGGCTGCTTGCGCTCTACACCCTGTATCCGGCCGGTGTGCCGCGGGTCGGCCGCGCCTTGTCCATTTATGTGAACGAGCTGAAGCGCGAGGCGCGCGAGAAGGAAACAGCGATCCGGGCGCGCTTCGATGCCGCCGTCGCCGCCGCCGGCGTCGCCGCCGAGTGGAAAGTGGTGGATGGCGAGGTGACCGGCGAACTGCGCGGCGCCGCCGATTTCGCCGATATAACGGTGGTGAGCGAGACCGTCTCCGGCACCACCGATGACGAGCTCGCCGCCATCCTGCCGGAGCATCTGGCCCTCACCTCCACCGCGCCGGTGGTGGTCGTGCCGACCGGCAAGAAGCTTTCGGCCCGCATCGGCCGCGTGGTGGTGGCGTGGAAGCCCTCGCGCGAGGCCGGCCATGCCGTCCGCCTCGCCCTGCCGCTGCTCGCCGCCGCCGATCAGGTGCTGGTGCTGACCGTCGGCGAGAACGGCGCCGCGACGTCGCAGAGCGGCGCGCGCCTTGCCGATTTCCTCAAGACCCACGGCGTCAACGTCGAGCATAAGCATGTCGAGGGCGACGCCGCCAAAGTGATCGCCGCGGAGGCCGCCGCCTATCAGGCCGATCTGCTGGTGATGGGCGCCTATAGCCGGCCGCGCCTCACCGAGCTGGTGCTGGGCGGCGTCACCGCCTCGTTAATCGCCGATCCGCCGCTGCCGCTGCTCTGCGCCCATTGAAGGTCGACCGGCGCGCCACCGCCGGCCGCGCATGATCCGCCGGGCGGCCCCCGCCGCCCGGCCGGTTCTCTCATCCCTCGAAGGGCACCACCTTCTGGCGCTGCTCGCCCAGCCCCTCTATGCCGAGCGTCATCACGTCACCCGGCTTCAGGTAGAGCGGCGGCTTCATGCCGAGCCCGACGCCGGGCGGCGTGCCGGTGATGATGACGTCGCCGACATCGAGCACCATGAACTGGCTGATATAGGACACCAGGAAGTCGACGCCGAAGATCATGGTCGCGGTGGAGCCGCGCTGGCGCCGCTCGCCGTTCACGTCGCACCACATGGCAAGCTTCTGCACGTCGTCGATCTCGTCCGGGGTGGCGAGGAAGGGACCGAGCGGCCCGAAGGTCTCGCAGCTCTTGCCCTTGATCCACTGGCCGCCGCGCTCGATCTGGAAGGCGCGCTCGGAAACATCGTTGGCGAGGCAGAAGCCGGCGATATGCGCGCGCGCATCCTTCTCCTCGACATAGCGGGCGCGCGAACCGATGACGATGCCGAGCTCCACCTCCCAGTCGAGCTTGGTCGAGCCCCTGGGCTGGATGACGTCGTCATTCGGCCCGACGATGCAGTTCGGCGCTTTGGAGAACAGCACCGGCTCGGCCGGGATCGCCATGCCGGATTCCTCGGCATGATCGGCATAGTTGAGCCCGACGGCGATGAAGTGGCCCGGCCGGGCCACGCAGGCACCGAGCCGCACGCCCGGCGGCGCCGCCGGCAACGAGGCCGGCTCGATCGCCCTGAGCCGCGCAAGGCCGGCAGGGCTAAGCTTAGCGCCGCCAATATCGTCCACCACCCCGCTCAGGTCGCGCACCACGTCGTTGGCGTCGAGCAGGCCGGGCTTCTCCTGTCCGGGAGCGCCGAAACGCACCAGTCTCATTCCGTCATCCTCACTTTGATCGGGCGGGCGCGGATCATCGTCCGGCCGGCGGCGCGAGGCAACCCGGCGCGGCTCCCTCTTCGCGTCGCCGGATCACATCCCGCTTTCGCGGGTCCGAGGTCGATTTCGGGTTGCGGCACGGCCCCGGCGCCACTAGCTGTGGCGTCGGCGGGCATGGCGCCGCCATCCCCAAGGTGTTCCCGTGAGCGTGCCGATCCTCTCCCTCATCCTGTTCGGACTCGCTGGCGGCATCACGCCCGGGCCGAACAACATGATCTCGGCCGGTACCGGCGCCGCTTTCGGCTTTCGCCGCACCGTGCCGCAGATCCTCGGCGTCGCCGTCGGCTTCGCCGTCATGGTGATCGCGGTCGGGATGGGGCTGGGTGGCCTGTTCGTCGCCATGCCGCAGCTGCACTGGATGCTCAAGATCGCCGGCGGCGCTTATCTGCTGTTCCTCGCCTGGAAGATCGCCGGCGCGGCGGGCGGCATCGGCAGCACCGCCATGGAGCGGCCGCCGACCTTCCTGCAATCGGCGCTGTTCCAATGGGTGAACCCCAAGGCCTGGGCCTTGGCGCTCGGCGTCATCCCGGCCTTCACCACGCCGGGCGGCGACCTCATCGCCGAAGTGCTGCTCATCGCCCTGGTGCTGGGCCTGCTCAGCCTGCCCTGCCTTGCGGTGTGGGCCGGCTTCGGCGTGCTCATCGGCCGGCTGCTCTCGACGCCGCGGCAGCACCGCATCCTCAATATCGTCATGGGGTCGCTGGTGGCGCTCAGCGTGGTCACGCTGTTCCTCTGAATTCCGCGAGGCGGCAATCGTCATAAAAGCGTGATCCGAGTCGGGCTATCTGCCGCCATGACCCTATGGAGCGCTGGCCCGGCCTTGTCGTGGCGCGCAGCGGGGAGGTCCTTCGCAGTGAACGACGCACCCGACGCGCGCCGCTACCGCACCATCTTCCTGTCCGACGTGCATCTCGGTACCAAGGGCTGCCAGGCGGACATGCTGTTGGATTTCCTGCGCTGGCACGAGGCCGATACCATCTACCTCGTCGGCGATATCGTCGACGGCTGGCGGCTGCGTACCGGCTGGTATTGGCCGCAGGCCCATAACGATGTGGTGCAGAAGCTGCTGCGCAAGGGCCGCAAGGGCGCGCGCATCGTCTATCTGCCGGGCAATCACGACGAATTCCTGCGCGACTATTACGGCAGCCATTTCGGCGGCATCGAAGTGGTGGAGACCGCCATTCACGAGGCCGCCGACGGCCGGCGCTTCCTCATCATCCATGGCGACGTCTTCGACGTCGTGGTGCGCCACGCCAAATGGCTGGCCTTCCTCGGCGACGGCGCCTACACCGCCGCTCTCGGCGTCAACACCTATCTCAACTGGATCCGCCGCAAGCTGGGTTTCCCCTACTGGTCGCTGAGCCAGTGGGCCAAGCTCAAGGTGAAGAACGCGGTCAATTTCATCGGCCGCTTCGAGGAAGCGGTGGCGAACGAGGCGCGCCGGCACAAGGTGGATGGCGTCATCTGCGGCCACATCCACCACGCCGTCATGCACGACCGCTTCGGTGTCGACTATCTCAATTGCGGCGACTGGGTGGAGAGCTGCACCGCCATCGTCGAGCATCCCGACGGCCGCTTCGAGATGATCGACTGGGCGCGCCGGTCCCGCGAAGGCGTCAGCGAGCCGCTGGCGCTCCCCGCCCCGAAAGTCGCCGCCTGATGCACATCCTCATCGCCTCCGATGCCTGGGCGCCGCAGGTGAACGGCGTAGTCCGCTCGCTGGAGCACACCGCACGCGAGGCCTCCGCCTTCGGCGCGCGCGTCTCCTTCCTGACGCCGCAGGATTTCCGCACCGTGCCGATGCCGACCTATCCCGAGGTGCGGCTGGCGCTGGCCACCCGCGCCATGGTGGCGCGGCGGATGGACGATATCGGTGCCGATTTCGTGCACATCGCCACCGAAGGCCCGATCGGCGTGCTGGCCCGCCGGGTCTGCCTCTCGCGCGGCCGGGTGTTCACCACCAGCTATCACACCCGCTTCCCGGAATATCTCGCCGCCCGCGCCCCGGTGCCGCGCGCGCTGTCCTATGCGTGGCTGCGCCGCTTCCACAATGCCGGGGCCGGCATCATGGTCGCCACCGCCACTATCGAGGCGGAGCTGCGAAAGCGCGGCTTCCTGCGGCTGATGCACTGGTCGCGCGGCGTCGATTCCGAGCTGTTCCGGCCGCGCGACGAGGCCGAGCGTGCCGCCGACCGCGCGGCCGACCCGCTGCTCGATCTGCCGCGGCCGATCTTCCTCTATGTCGGCCGGGTGGCGGTGGAGAAGAACATCGGCGCGTTCCTCGATCTCGATCTGCCCGGCAGCAAGCTGGTGGTGGGTGACGGCCCGGCCCGCGCCGAATTGCAGGCCAAGCACCCGGATGCCCGCTTCCTCGGCCTGCGCGAAGGCGCCGCGCTCGCCCGCGCCTATGCGGCGGCGGACGTGTTCGTGTTTCCGAGCCTCACCGATACCTTCGGCATCGTGCTTCTGGAAGCGCTGGCGAGCGGACTGCCGGTCGCCGCCTTCCCGGTCGCCGGGCCGCTGGATGTCATCGGCTCGGCGCCGGCGGACGCTCCGGTCGGCGTACTCGACACCGACCTGCGCCGCGCGGCACTGGCCGCGCTGGAAATCGGGCGGGAGGCGCCCCGCGCCTTCGCGCTTCGCCACAGCTGGCAGGCCTGCACCAGGCAGTTCCTCGACAATGTCGAGCAGGCGCAGACCGCCGCCGACCACGCCCGCGCATTGGCGGGGTGATCGGCGACGCGGCCGAACTTCCAGCGGGATGTAATCCCAAGGACCCGCCGGGAATTCTCATCCCATGAGACCCGTCATCGTGAGCCTGGCCCAGAACTCAGGTTTCACCGACGGCAACCTCATCCCGAGTGTCCGGCTCGCAAGCCCTCTCCCCGTTGGGGAGAAGTGACCCGCGAAGCCGGTCGGTGAGGGGCGACGCCATCGGGAGGCGAAGCAGATCCCTCACCCCGGCCCTCTCCCCGACCGGAAAGAGGGCGCTTCTTCATTCATTTAGCGCTTCTGGGTCAGCCCCTCAGGATGAGGGGCACGAGAAACCAGCCCTCGAAGTCGACGGCTCGATGGCCCTCGCCTCACGCCGGCCGGCTCGCCGCGAAATCCAGGCAGCGCTGGAACATTGCGGCGTCGACATTGCCGCCGGACAGCACCACCGCCGCCACCTTGCCGTCGAGGTCGATCTTGCCGGCCAGGACGGCGGCGAGCGCCACCGCTCCGCCGGGTTCCACCACCAGCTTCAGCTCCTCGAAGGCGAAGGCCACTGCCCGCATCACCTCTTCGTCGGTGGCCGACACACCTTCGCCGACCAGTTGCGAGGAGATCTGGAAGGTCAGCTGTCCCGGCGTCGCCGCCAGCAGCGCGTCGCAGATCGAGCCGGCGACGCGGTTGTTGCGCTCGCGCCCGCCGGAGCGGAAGGAGCGTGCGTGATCGTCGAAGCCGGCCGGCTCGGCGGTCAGCACCCGCGCATCGGGAAACATCTCCTTGACCGCCAGCGCGATGCCGGAGATCAGCCCGCCGCCGGAGGCGTTGGAGAGCACCACATCCGGCTCGAGGTCGCGCCCCGACAGGTCCCGCACGATTTCCAGCCCCACCGTGCCCTGCCCGGCAATGACATGGAAATCGTCATAGGGCGGCACGAACACCGCGCCGCGCTCGGTGGCGATGGCATGGGCGATGGCGTCGCGGTCCTCGGTTTCACGGTCATATTCGACCACCTCGGCGCCGAAGGCGAGGGTACGCGCCTTCTTCATCGCCGGCGCGTCCTTGGGCATCACGATCACCGAGGGCATGCCCATCAGCGTCGCCGCCGCCGCCACGCCCTGCGCATGGTTGCCGGAGGAGCAGGCGACCACGCCGCCGGTCTTCTGGCTGTCGGGCAGCCGCGAGATGCGGTTATAGGCGCCGCGGAACTTGAACGATCCGGTGCGCTGCAACGGCTCGGCCTTGAGGAAAACCCGCCCGCCGGTGAGCGCGTCGAGGCGCGCCGAGTTCAGCAGCGGGGTACGCACCGCTACGCCGTGCAGGCGGTCGGCGGCGGAAACGACATCGTCGAAATTGGGGAGAAGCGGCTCGGTCATGCCGGCAACTTACCCTCCCCCGAACGATTGCGCACCGTCCAAGTCGTTGCACCATTGGCTGAGCACAACATTGTTCGCCCCCTTGCTTCCACCGTCCCCGCGCTTGCGCCGCCGGGGGCCGCCGCCGTAAAATTCGGCTCCATAGAGGAAGGAAATACTATGTCAGGCCGCACGCGCAGCTTGGATCGTGGCGGCATGGAAGCCGGCGCCTTGGCGATCACCGGCCAGCTCGGCCGCACCATCCAGCGGCTGCGCAAGACCTACAATCTGTCGCTTTCCGAGCTCTCCGAGCAGTCGGGCGTGGCCAAGTCGATCATCAGCCAGATCGAGCGCAACGAGACCAACCCGACGCTGGCCACGGTCTGGCGGCTGTCGCAGGCGCTGGACGTCTCCATCGAGCGCTTCCTCGCCGCCACCGATGACGAGCCCTTCGTCGAGCACCTCACCCGCGCCGATACGCCGATCCTGGTGTCGGAGGATGGCAAGTGCCGCCTCACCATCACCGGCTGGATCAAGACGGTGGAATGGCTGCAATGGTTCGACTTCGTCGCCGAACCTGGTGGCGAGCTGGTGTCGGACGGCCACCAGCGCGGTTCCATCGAATGCCTGTCGGTGCTCTCCGGCGAATTGCAGGTGGAATGCGCCGATGTCACCGAGCTCGCCCGCGCCGGCGAGACGCTGCGCTATCGCTGCGACCGCCGCCATGTGATCCGCAACACCGGCACCGAGCCGGCGCATGCCACCATGGTGTGCCTGTTGAAGGCTGCCGTGCTGGACTGAGCCCGCGAGCCGCCCCGGCATGAAAAAGGCCCCGCTGCCGACGGCGACGGGGCCTTTTCTTTTGTCTGGCGACCGGCGTCAGTGCGCGGCGTTCGCCGCGGCCGCCTTCGCCTCTTCCCTGCGGGCACGCCGCTTCTCGCCGAAGCTCGCCAGCCAGCGGCACACCACATAGAAGGTCGGCGTGAACAAGAGGCCGAAGAAGGTCACGCCGATCATGCCGGAGAACACCGCGGTGCCGAGGGCCTGGCGCAGCTCCGAGCCGGCGCCGGTGGCGATCACCAGCGGCACCACCCCGAGGATGAAGGCCAGCGAGGTCATGATGATCGGCCGCAGGCGTAGCTGGGCGGCCTGGGTCGCCGCCTCGAAGCGGCTGGATCCCCGGTCTTCCAGCTGCTTGGCGAACTCCACGATCAAGATCGCGTTCTTGGCCGCGAGGCCGATCAGCACGATGAAGCCCACCTGGCTGAGGATGTTGTTGTCCTGGCCGCGGATGAGAATGCCCGCCACGGCCGCGATCAGACACATCGGCACGATGAGGATGACCGCAAGGGGCAAGGTCAGGCTTTCATATTGCGCCGCCAGCACCAGGAAGACGAACACCACGCCGAGCCCGAAGGCAAAGATCGCCGTGTTGCCCGCCCGCACCTGCTGGTAGGCCAGCGCCGTCCACTCATAGGAGAAGCCGTCCGGCAGCGTCTCGGCGGCGATCTGCTGCATCAGCTGGATCGCCTGCCCCTGCGAGATGCCGGCGACGTCGCCGTCGAGTTCGGCCGCCGGATAGAGGTTGTAGCGCGGCACGCGATAGGGACCGGAGATGTCCCGCACCGTGGCGAAGGAGCCGAAGGGCACCGTCTCGCCATTGGCGTTCTTCACCCTCAGCTTCAGCACGTCTTCCGGTGTCAGGCGATGGGGCGCATCCGCCTGCGCCTGCACCCGGTAGGTGCGGCCGAACAGGTTGAAGTCGTTGACATAGGTGGAGCCGATATAGGTTTGCAGCGTGGCGAAGGCATCGGCCATGTTGATGCCGAGCATCTGCGCCTTGGTGCGGTCGATGTCGAGGAACAGCTGCGGCGTCGAGGTCTCGAACAGCGAATAGACCTGCTTCAGCCCCGGCGTCTGGTTCGCCCGCCCCATCATGGCGTAGACGGCGCCCTGCAGCGCGTCGTAGCCGCGCCCGCCCCGGTCCTCGATCATCATGCGGTAGCCGCCGGCATTGCCGATGCCGTTCACCGGCGGCGGCATGACCACGATCATGAAGGCTTCCTGGATGGCGGCCAGCTTGCCGAACAGCGCGCCCTGGATCGCCACCGCCGACTGGCCGGGATGCTTGGCCCGCTCGTCGGCCGGGCCGAGGATCACGAACATGGCGCCGGCATTCGGCGCGTTGGTGAAGGTGGCGCCGGAGAAGCCGACGATGTTCACCACATGGGCGACGCCGGGCGTGGCGAGCACTTCCTTGGCCGCGCGGGTCATCACCTCATTGGTGCGCGAGAGCGCGGCGCCGCCCGGCAGCTGGGAGGCGACGATCAGATAGCCGCGGTCCTGCGCCGGAATGAAGCCCTGCGGCGTCGAGCGGAACATCTCGAAACCGCCGGCGAGGATGGCGCCATAGACGATCAGCACCAGCACCGCGAAGCGCATCAGCCGGCCGGTCAGCCAGGCATAGCCGTGCGACAGGCCGTTGAAGCCCTTGTTGAAGTAATGGAAGAAGCCGGTGATCGGCCGGGCATACCAGGCCGGCTTGTGGTCGGGGTCGTGCGCCTTCAACAGCAGCGCGCACATCGCCGGCGACAGCGTCAGCGACACCAGCAGCGAGATCAGCGTCGAGCCGGCGATGGTGAGCGCGAATTGGCGGTAGAACTCGCCGGAGATGCCGGTGATGAAGGCCGAGGGAATGAACACCGAGGCCAGCACCAGCGAGATCGCGACCAGCGCGCCGCCCACCTCGTCCATGGTCTTGTAGGCGGCGTCGCGCGGCGACAGGCCGGTCGAGATATTGTGCTCGACGCTCTCCACCACCACGATCGCGTCGTCGACCACGATGCCGATGGCCAGCACGAGGCCGAACAGAGACAGGTTGTTCAGCGAGAAGCCGAACAGGCTCATGATGAAGAACGTGCCGATCAGCGACACCGGGATGGCGAGGATCGGGATGATCGCCGCGCGCCAGGATTGCAGGAACAGCACCACCACGATGACGACCAGTATGATCGCCTCGAAGATGGTGTGCTCCACCGCGCGCACGGATTCGGCGATGAACTGCGTCGGGTTGTAGGCGGTCGAATAGGTGATGCCGGCGGGGAAGCTCTCGGCGATGCGCTTGATCTCCGCCTCGATCGCCTGGCCGGTCGACAGCGCATTGGAGCCGGGCAGCTGGAAGATGCCGAGCGCTACCGAGGGCTTGGAGTCGAAATAGGAAATCGAGGAATTGTCCTGGCCCTCGATGTCGATGCGGGCGACGTCGCGCAGCCGCACCACGGCGGCGCCGGACTGGCGCACCACGATGTTGCCGAACTCCTCCGGCGTCGACAGGCGGCCGAGCGTGCGCACCGCCACCTGGAAGGCGAGTTGCTTCTCCACCGGCGGGGCGTTCAGCACGCCGGAGGCCACCTGCACGTTCTGCGCCTGCAAAGCGGCGATGATGTCGGTGGGGGCGAGGTTGAGCGCCTGCAGCTTCTGCGGGTCGAGCCAGATCTGCATCGCATAGTCGCGCGAGCCGAACACGGTGATCGAGCCGACGCCCGGCACGCGTTGCAGCTGGTCCTTGATCTGCAGATTGGCGTAGTTGGAGATGAACAGGCTGTCGCGGGTATCATCCGGCGAGAACAGGCTCACCACCATTAGGATGTCCGGCGACGACTTCGCCACCGTCACGCCGATCTGCTGCACCTCCTGCGGCAGGCGCGGCGTCGCGGTGGCGACGCGGTTCTGCACCTGCACCTGCGCGATATCGAGATCGGTGCCGATGTCGAAGGTCACGGCGATGGAGAAGCGGCCATCGGCTGTGGAGTTGGAGGAGATGTAGAGCATCCCCTCCACGCCGTTGATCTGCTGTTCGATCGGCGAGACCACGGTATCCGCCACCGTCTCGGCCGAGGCGCCGGGAAACTGGCCGGTGACGTTCACCACCGGCGGGGCGATGTCGGGATATTGCGCGACGGGAAGCGAGATATAGGCGACCGCGCCGAGGATCATCACCACGATGGAAACCACCGAGGCGAAGATCGGGCGATCGATGAAGAAGTGCGAGAATTTCATGACCGACGCTCCCGCGCTCAGTTGGCGGGCTTGGCGGTGGTGCCTTCGCCCGCCGGGGCGGTGGCCGGCTTGGCCGGCTCCGGCTGTCCGATCACCTTGGCGCCCGGACGAATGCGCACCAGCCCGTTCACCACCACCAGGTCGTCCTTGTCGAGACCGCTGGTGATGACGCGCAGCCCGTCTTCCTGCCGGCCGAGGGTGACGTATTTGATCTTTGGCACCTGCGGCTCGCTGCCCGGCGCCATCACATAGACGAATTTGCGGGTCTGTTCGGTGCCGATGGCGACGTCCGGCACCAGCAGCGCGTCATGCGGCAGCGAGGCCGGCACGCGGATGCGGCCGAACATGCCGGGCGTGAAGGAACCGTCGGGATTGGCGAACACCGCGCGACCGCGAATGGTGCCGGTGTTCTCGTTGATCACGTTGTCGACGAAGTTCATCTCGCCCTTGTGCGGAAAGCCGCTCTCGGAAATGAGGCCGAGGCTGACCGGGATGGAGGCGATGGAACCGGAGGTGCGGCTGATCTTCTCCATCTGCTGGTAGCGGATGTAGGAAGCCTCGTCGAAGGTGAACTCGAAATAGATCGGGTCGGTCGAAACGATGGTGGCGAGCAGCGTGTTGGTGCTGCCGCCCTGCCCGCCGGTGACAAGGTTGCCGATGGAGACCCGGCGATCGCCCATGCGGCCGTTGACCGGCGAGGTCAGCGTGGTGAATTCGAGGTCGAGCTGGGCGGCCTGCACCGCCGCCTGGTTCGCCGCCACCTGCGCGCGCGCCGAGCGTTCGGTCTGCTGGCGCTGGTCGAAGGTCTGCTTGGAAATCGCCGTCGAGACCCGATCCTCGATCAGCGTCTGCGCCCGCTGCAGATCGGAGATCGCGAAGTCGAGATCCGCCTGCGAGCGCGCGAGATTCGCCTTCGCCTGGTCCAGCGCCACCTGATAGGGGCGCGGGTCGATGCCGAAGAGCTGATCCCCCTTCTTCACCAGCTGGCCGTCGGTGAAGTTGATCTTGTCGAGATAGCCCGACACCCGCGCATAGACCTGCACCAGATCCACGGCGGTGAAGCGCCCGACATATTCGTCATAGTCGGTGATCTGCTTGACCTGCGGCTTGGCGACCGTCACCGGCGCCGCCTGCGGCGCACCGCCCCCCTGCTGCTTCTGATCCGAGCAGGCGGCAAGGCCGAAGCCGAGGGCGGCGAGCACGAGAACGGGGGCAAAACGGCGAAGCGCAGGAAACGTCATGAGTTCAACTCCGGAACGTGTATCGGCAACGCGCTCGACAAACGCGTCGCGCCGTCCGACGGGGGCCGCCATCCCTCATCGACCGGCATTCGGGCTAGGCTGGTACCACAGTTTTGCTGCACTGCGTAAGCAATAAAACGTAATAAAGCTTTTACCGGCTCACGGCCGCAGCAGCGCTTTCAGCCGCCGCGGCCCCACCAGAAGGGCCACCAGCACCCCATAGGCGGCGCCGCCCGCCGCGATGCACAAGGCCAGCGTCGCCTCGTCGCGCAGGCTGGGCAGCGCGGCAATCGGCGGCGCGCCGAACCGCGCTGCGGCGAACAGCGCCGCCGCGACACCGAGCCCGATCAGGGCAAGGCGCGGCAGCAGCGCGACCAGCGCCGCATCGCCGCAGCCATAGCCGCGACGCAGCGCGAAGGCGATCAGCAAGGCGAGGCTGATCCAACCGCCGACCGAGGTGGCGAAGGCGAGGCCCACCTGCGCGAAATCGTCCATCAGCCACACCTTCAGGGCGATGTTCACCATCGCCGCCCCCAGCGTGGCGATCACCGGCGTGCGGGTGTCGCCGCGGGCGTAGAAGGGCGACATGAAGGCGCGCATCACCACGAAGGGAATGAGCCCGATGGCATAGGCCGCCAGCGTCTGCGCCGCGGCCCGCGCTGCCTCGCCGGTGAAGGCGCCGCGCAGGAACAGCCCGCGCATGATCTCCTCCGGCACGATGAGGCAGGCGGCGAGGAAGGGCAGCACCAGCAGCAGGATGAGCTCCAGCGCCCGCGCCTGGGCGTGGCGGGCGCCGGCCTCGTCGCCGGCGGCGAGGCGACGCGACATTTCCGGCAGCAGCACGATGCCGGCGGCGATGCCGATCACCCCCACCGGCAGCTGGTAGATGCGCTCGGCATAGAACAGCGCCGCGACCGCTCCCTGCGGCAGGAAGGAGGCGACGATGGTGTCGGCGAAGATGGCGAGTTGCAGCCCGGCCGAGCCGAGGATCGCCGGCCCGAGCGCGATGAGGAAGCGCCGGGTCTCCGGGTCGAGCCGCGGCAGCGCGAAGCGCGGACCCAGCCCGTGCCGCTCGGCGTCGAACACCAGCAGCCCGACCTGGAGGAAGCCGGAGATCAGCACCCCCCAGGCGGCGGCGTCGCCGGCGGTCGGGAACCAGCCGGCGACGCTCAGCGTGCCGACCATGGCGACGTTGAGCAGGATCGAGGCCGCCGCCGCCGCCCAGAAGCGCTCATTGGCGTTGAGCACGCCGCCCACCAGCGTCACCACCGCGATCAGCCCGAGATAGGGAAAGGTGATGCGGGTATAGCCGACCGTCAGCGCAAAGCGCTCCGGGTCGTCGGCGAGGCCCGGCGCCAGCGTCGCCACCACCAGCGGCGTTGCCATCAGCGCGAAGGCGAGCACCGCCAGTTGCACCACCACCACGCCCGAGAGCACGCCGTCGGCGAAGCGCGCCGCCTTGGCGTCGCCCTCCTGCGTTTTCACCCGCGCATAGGCGGGAATGAAGGCGGTGTTGAAGGCCCCCTCGGCGAAGATGGCGCGAAAATGGTTGGGCAGCCGGAAGGCGAGGTAGAAGGCGTCCGCCACCGGGCCGGCGCCGAGCACCGCCGCCATCATGATGTCGCGCGCGAAGCCGGTAAGCCGGGACAGCAGCGTCCAGCCGCCGACCGAGAAAATGCTGCGAATCATAGAATGTCCGGCGTCGTTGAGCGTCGCGGGAACCTAACGGAGCCCGCCCTCGCCCGCCAGCGGATCGGGGAAGGCGATGTCTTCATAGACCTCGGACATGGCGAGTTCGGTGCCGATGGCGCCGAGATCGATCACGCCGTCGTAGCCGTCGAACTGCACGATTTCCCACGCGCTGCCCGGCGCTCGCCACCACAGCAGCGCCCGTGGCAGGTCCGGCTCGACCAGCAGGATATAGGCGAGCGACGGCAGCGCCTTGTACTCTTCCAGCTTGCGCACGAGATCGGTCTGGCGTGTGGAGGGCGAAAGCACTTCGACGACCAGACGGGGCGATGTCGCCTCATAGGCGGTATCGGGCATCTCGCCGCAATCGACCGACACATCCGGCCGCCGGATATTGCCGTTCATCGCCGCCACGGCGATGTCGTCGGTAGAGGGACGGCAGGGCGACCCGCGCAGCTTCGACGTAAGGCTGGTCAGCACATTCACGACGATCCGGTCATGACGGCGGCTCGCCCCCGTCATCGCCTTGACGGGGAAACCATCCACCAGCTCGTAGCGGACGCCCTCCTCGCCCGGCCAGCGATAGAACTCTTCCGGCGACATGCGCTTCAAGGCGGGCGGCACCATGGACCGGCTCCTTCGGGACACCGGCCCATTCTATCGAACCCGACGACGCAGGGCTATTTCCCCGTCCCTCGCCGGACGGCGTTGGGTTACTTCCCCAGCGCCCGCCGCACGGCGGCGATCACCCGGTCCTGCGAGGCATCGTCGAGATAGGCGTGCATCGGCAGGCTGATCACCTCGCCCGAGAGCTTCTCGCTAACCGGCAGGCCGTTGCCGGCGGCAGGGTACTGCGCATAGGCCGGCTGCCTGTGCATGGGGATACGGTAATAAACCGCCGTCGGCACGCCTTCCTTCTGCAAGGTGGCGGCGAGATCGTCGCGCACGCCGGCGGCCAAGCGGATCGTGTACTGCGCCCAGATCGACGTCGCGCGCGGATCGACCACCGGCACGGTGCACACATCGGCCAGCGCCGCATTGTAGCGCTTGGCGGCACGGTCGCGGGCGGCGATCTCTTCCTCGAAGATGGCGAGCTTTTCCAGGAGAATGGCCGCCTGGATGGTATCGAGCCGTCCGGTCATGCCGATGCGGACGTTCTCGTATTTGTCGACGCCCTGGCCGTGCTCGCGCACGCTTTTCAGCACCGGCACGAGATCGTCGTCATCGGTGAACATCGCGCCGCCATCGCCGAAGCAGCCGAGCGGCTTGGCCGGAAAGAAGCTGGTGGCGGTGGCATCGCCGAAGGAGCCGGTGCGCTTGCCGTTCCAGGTGGCACCGAAGCCCTGCGCGGTGTCGCACAGCACCTTGAGATTGCGGGCGCGGGCAATGGCGCCGATGGCGTCCATGTCGGCCGGCTGGCCGAAAAGGTCGACCGGGATCACCACCCGGGGGGTAAGCCCCTGCCGCTCGGCGACCGCGATGGCCGCCTCCAGGCTCGCCGGGTCCATGTTGAAGGTGTCCGGCAGCACGTCGACGAATACCGGCGTCGCCCCGACCCACGGCACCACCTCGGCGGTGGCGCAGAAGGTGAAGGACGGACAGAACACCGCATCGCCCGGCCCGACGCCCCAGGCCATCAGCAGCATGGCCAGCGCATCGGTGCCGCTGGAGCAGGAGATCGCGTGGCGAGCGCCGGCGAACTCGGCCAGTTGCTTTTCGAGCTCGATCACTTCCGGCCCGTTGACGAAGCGGCAATGGGTGAGGACGCGGGTCACCGCCTCGTCGACACGGGTGCCGAGGCGGGCGCGCTGCGCGGCGATGTCGATGAAGGGCAGCGGCGCGGCATTGGTGGTCACATGGCTGTTCATGTCGGTCCTCGAACTAGCCGGCGGCGCGAATGCGCGCGGACGGGAGGGAGACCGGGCGCGCGGCCTCGGGCCCCTCCAGGCAACGGATGGCAGTGGCGATGCTGGCGACGCCGTCCTCGCCGGTCACCGGCGGCGCGGCTTCCCCCCGCACGGCGGCAAGGAAGCGCGACAGCTCGACGCGCAGCGGCTCGGCATAGGCGACGGGGAGATGGCGCATCGAATAGCTGCCATCCGGCTTGTAGTCGAAGCACTCGGTCACCTGTCGGGTGAGCAGGTCGCCGATCACGTATTTCTTGCGGGTGGCGACATGCACCGTGCGCGCCTTGAACGGCGTCAGCCAATTGGTGTTGATATGCGCCAGCACGCCGTTGGCGGTGCGGAACTGCAGGAGCGCGATGTCCTCGCGCTCGGCCACCGCCGCCTTCACCTGGGGCTGGATCTCGGCGATTTCCGAGCCGGTGAAATGGCAGATCAGGTCGATGTCGTGCACCGCGAGGTCGATCACGACCCCGACATTCGACATGCGCGGCGGAAACGGGCCAACGCGGGTGATGCCGATGGACAGGATCTCCTCGCCCTCGATCGCCTTCTTCACCGCCTCGACGGCGGGATTGAAACGCTCGACATGGCCGACCATCAGCGCGACGCCGCGCGCCTTGGCGGCTGCGACGATGGCCTCGCCTTCCGCGACGCTGGGAGCGATCGGCTTCTCCACCAGCACATGCGCGCCGGCACCGATGGCAGCCAGGGCGATGTCGTGATGCAGATGCGTGGGAGCCGCGACCACCACCGCGTCGACGCCGAGGGCGGTGAGCGCCTCAGTATCCGCTACGGCGGCACAGCCGAGCAGCCCCGCCACCTTGCTCGCCTGGGCGGCGTCGGGATCGGCGATGCCGACCAGTTCGGCTCCGGGCAGGTCGGCCAGCACGCGGGCATGGTTCGCGCCCATGACCCCGACGCCCACCACCCCGACACGAACCGGGCGAGGCGCCTCTTTCAGGCTGTTCGACATGCGACGATTCCTTGACTGCCAGCGTGACAAGCGCCGTCTAACATGCGCGTACCGGGCTGACGAGGCGCCGGCCAGCCGGAAGGCATGGACGGCGCTTCACTAATTGATTCCGCATGTTACCGCGGAGGCCCGCGGCGAAGGCGCGGCTATTCGGCCACCGGGGTCGCGTCAGCTTCCCGGGGGGCGCCGGCATTGAGGAAGCTCTTATAGATGAAGCCGCGCTTGCCGTCGGCGACGATCTCGCACCAGCTGTCGCATGCCACCAGTTCGACCTGCTGACCGCTCTTCAGAGTCTGCATCGCCGCCGCCCCCTTGTTCGGGCCGGTGCGCATGGTCACCGGTGAGCGGATCGTCGCGCCGCCGGTCGGCTCGGCGCCGGCCTCGGACGGAGCCGCATCGGCGGCATCGGCCACCTCATCGGCCGGCTTGGCAGCAGCCGTTGCGGGCGCGACGGCGGCAACGACAGCGGCGCGGCGCGGCGGGGCCGGCGGCGGCAGCGGCGCCTGGCGCGGCAGCTTGGCCTCCGGTGCCGCGGCCAGCACCGAAGGCTCCGGCGCGGCGAAGGCTGTCAGTCCCGGCACCGCGGGTCCCGGCTCGACGGGATCCGGCGCAAGCAGGGTACGGGCAGAAATCGAGGGCATTGCCGGCGGCGCCTGCACCGCTTCGAGGGCGCGCAGAGCCGCGGGGGCCGAGGGCGCGGCAGGCTCCGCCACCACGACACGAGCCGGCTCGGGCGCCGGCACGGCCGCCGCCGGCGCCGAAGGCGCTACCGCGGCGATGGCGGCATTGCCGATGACTTCCGGCGCTACGCGGGCCTCGTCGCGTCCGACCACGGACTGCAGAGCCACAGCGGCCCCGCCGACCGCCACGAAGCATACCGCCAGCACCCCCAGCCGCCGCCAGGTGAATGCCTCGCCGGAAGCGGCACGACGACGACGCGCGGCGGGCTCGCTTTCCGCGCGGCTAGCAGCGCCGAACATGCGTCGGCGGCTGGCCTGCGTCACCGCCGCAGCGTCCGAGGATACGGTGGAAGCATTGACCGTCGCCTCTGCTGCACTCGCGGCAGCCGGACGACTCGAAGGCATGATATGGCGCGCGTCGCTCAGCGCCGAAAGCTTGCTGCGCAGTTCGGCGAAACCCAGCGGCGCGGGGCGGGATGGGGACGGCGCGGCGGGGCGTAGTGAACGGATCACCGGCTCGGCCATCGTCCGCTCGGACGAACCCGCGGCTTCGGGAGAGGGTGAGGCCTCAAAGGCGGAAGGCGGAAGCTGCGGCCCCTCCCCTTTGGTTTGCTCCAGCGAGCTGATCATGGCGCGATAGTCGCGCACCAGCGAAGCGGATAGCTCCGAAGCGGACCTTCCCTGCGAATTGGTCGTCATGGCGAATTCAGCCTTTCAACCGACGCAGGATACGAAGGACGGAAGCCTGAGACGGAAAACAGCGAGGCGAATCGGAAAGACCATCTTCACGATAGCCGCTTGCGGCCATTGCGCCCGTCTGCCCGAACCCGCGGTCAAAACCGTTCATCATGCGTTACGCTCAACTCTTTCCAACAGGGCTCACATGCCCCGCACTGATTCGTCCGCCCTGCATCGATTCGCCAGCCGGCCGCACAGTAGCGACAGAAGGTATCTTGATGCAAGAAAGACACACGACTGAATTTTCACCATGAAGACGGATTGCGGCAACTCTTGGCCAAGCTTTCTATGCACCCCCTTTAGTCGGTACCTAAAAACCTCCCTGCATCGGTTATCCTCAGCCCGCCTCACACCAGAATTTCGCGCTCGGTCTGCGCGGAGACGTGGAAGACCCGCTTGTAGCGGGCGATTTCCTCGGCCGGTCCCATCGCCTTGGTCGGGTTGTCGGAGAGCTTCACGGTGGGCCGCCCATCGGCCGAAATAACTTTGCAGACGATGGAAATCGGATCGAGGGCGCCATCGGCGACGAAGCCGCGGAAATCGTTGGTGAGCAGCGTTCCCCAGCCGAAGCCGAGCTTCACGCGCCCATGGAAGTGGCGATGGATGCGGACGATATCCTCGACGTCCAAAGCGTCGGAGAAGATGGCAAGCTTCTCCCTCGGATCCTGGCCACGGGCGCGCCACCAGGCGATCGCCTCCTCACCTCCGGCGATCGGCTCCTTGCTGTCGATTCGGATGCCCGTCCATTTGTCCGCCCAGTCCGGCGCTGCCCCGAGAAAGCCGGTGGTGCCGAAGGTGTCGGGCAATATGACGCGCAGATTGCCTTCGTAGTCCTGCTGCCAGTCGAGCAACACCCGATAAGGCGCCTGGGCGAGTTCCTCGTCGGTATCGGCCAGCGCTGCATAAACCATGGGCAGTTCGTGCGCGTTGGTGCCGGTCGCCTCCACCTCCCGCCGGAGAGCGATCAGGCAATTCGAAGTGCCGAGGAAACTATCGCCGATTCCTTCGATCATTGCCTGCACGCACCAGTCCTGCCACAGGAAGCCGTGACGACGGCGGGTGCCGAAATCGGCGACGTTCACCCCTTCGAGCGCGCGCAGCCGCTCCACCTTCTCCCACACGCGGGTCATGGCGCGGGCATAGAGCACCTGCAGCTCGAAGCGCCCCATGCCGCGCAGCACGGCCCGCGAGCGCAGCTCGTTGATGATGGCAAGCGCCGGCACCTCCCACATGGTGGTCTCGATCCACGGCCCCTCGAAGGTCAGCTCGAACTGACCGTCGCGCTTCTCGAGGTGATAGGGCGGGAAACGGAAACTCTCGAGCCAGGCGATGAAGTCCGGCGAGAACATCTGGCGCTTGCCGTAGAACATGTTGCCGCGCAACCAAGTGGACTCGCCGCGGGTCAGCTTCAGCGTCCGCACGTGATCGAGTTGCTCGCGTAACTCGCTCTCGTCGACGAAGTCGGCGATGCGCACGCAGCTGGTGCGGTTGATGATGCCGAAGGTGACGCGGGTATGAAAATGGCGGCGATAGATCGTCTGCGCCATCAACAGCTTGTAAAAATCCGTGTCGAGCACGGACCGGACGATCGGATCGATCTTCCAGGTATGATTGTAGACGCGCGATGCGATATCGATCATGAGCCCCGCCCGGTTCCGGCGAGCCTCTTCTAGAACACATTTGGCACAGATCGAAATGACCCCAACGGCAACAATATGCTCAAACCGTTGAAGTTGGAGTCCTTCCAATAATCGCCTGGAACAGAATGGTCGCCTGGCAAATCCGCGCAGAACCGCTTGTCGCCGCCCTGGAAGCCGGGAAGGCGATCAGTCGAGCACCTCGACATGGCCGTCGCCGGCCGATGCGCGCGACGGCGCCTTCATGATCAGCAGCAGCAGCGCGGTGGGCAGCGTCACAAGCATCATGAATTTGAAGTCGTCGACATAGGCGATGGCCGTGGCCTGCTTGGTGATCTCCGCATTGAGAGCCGCCAGCGTCGCCGGGTTGGCGATGTTCCAGAACTGGTAGGCGCCGCCGCTCTGCACCATCGGGTTGAACGGCGTAATGTGCTCGGCGATTTGCGCATGCATGATCTGGGTGTTCTGCGACAGCAGGAACGAGGTGATCGACACCCCAATGGCGCTGCCGACATTGCGCACCAGGCTGAACAATGCGGTGCCGTCGGTGCGCAACTCCGGCGGCAGCGTGGCGAAGGCGACCACGGTGAGCGGCGTGAACACCAGGCCGAGCCCCGCCCCTTGGGTGATGCTGTTGATGATCATCGAGCGGGTATCGATGTCCGGCGTCCAGCCGGTCATATCCCACAAGCTCCAGGCAATCAGCGCAAGGCCGCAGAACATGACGATCCGCGGGTCCATGCGCGACACCAGCCGGCCGCCGATCATCATCGCGACCATGGTGCCGAAGCCGCGCGGCGCCATCAGCAGGCCGGCGGTCTGCACCGGATAACCGCCGAGCCGCTGCAGATAGGGGGCGAGCAGTGCCGATGTGGCAAGCAGCACCATGCCGATGGCGAACATGATCACCAGCCCGGCGGCAAAATTTCGGTCACGAAACAGGCGCGGGCTGAGGAACGGCCTGTCGTGGGTCACCATGTGGACCGTGAAGAGATAGAGGCCGAGCCCGGCCAGCACCGTCTCCACCACGATCTCGGTCGAACCGAACCAGTCGAGTTGCTCGCCGCGATCGAGCATCATCTGCAGCGCCCCGATGCCGAGCGCCAGCACGGCGAAGCCGGTCCAGTCGAAGCGCAATGCGTCGTTGCGGCCCTCGTCCTTCATGAAGATCACGAGGCCGGCGGTGGCGATGATGCCGAATGGCAGGTTCACGTAGAAGACCCAGCGCCAGTTGTAGGCATCGGTCAGCCAGCCGCCGAGCGTGGGGCCGAGGATCGGCCCGAGCATCACCCCCATGCCCCACACGGCCATCGCCTGGCCGCGCTGGGAGGCCGGATAGATGTCCATCATGGTCGCCTGCGACAGCGGCACCAGCGCCGCCCCGAACACGCCCTGCGCAAGGCGGAAGATCACCATCTGCGTAAGCGATTGCGCCACGCCGCACAGCATGGAGGCGACGGTGAAGCCGATCAGGCTGGCGAGGAACACGCTCTTGCGGCCGAAACGCGCCGAGAGCCAGCCGACCGGCGCCGTCATGATGGCGGCGGCAACGATGTAGGAGGTCAGCACCCAGGTGATCTGGTCGGCGGTCGCCGACAGCGACCCCTGCATATAGGGCAGCGCCACATTGGCAATGGTGGCGTCGAGCGCCTGCATCAATGTCGCGGTCATCGCGCAGACGGTGATGATGGTTCGCGTGGCGCCGATGGGATGGGCGGCATCGGCCGGTGGCGTGGCGGTGGCGGAGGTTGCGGCGGACATGGCGTTGGCCTCGTGCTCCGGTCATCCGGGCCGGAATGCAGTGAGACGGGCGGGATCGTGGATCTGCGGATCCAGTTCCCGCCCGTCTCGGCCGGCTGCCTTGGGGGGCGGAAGCAGCCGGATTGGGAAAATCAAAGAATGTCGCGCAAGCGACGCGAATGCCCGGTGTCGATCTCGACATAGGCGCTCATGCCCGCCCGCAGGATCGGATCATTGTCTTGATGGTTCACCTGAATGCGGACCGGCACCCGCTGGACCACCTTCACCCAGTTGCCGCTCGCGTTCTGCGCCGGCAGCACCGAAAACTCGGCGCCGCTCGCCGGCGCGATGCTGCCGACGGTGCCGGTCCAGCGATGGTCGGGATAGGCGTCGATGGTCACGTCGACCGTATCCCCGGGCTTCAAATAGGTGAGATCGGTTTCCTTGACGTTGGCCTCGACCCACATGTCGTCATTGGAGATGAGGCCGACGGCGCCCTGATTGGTCAGCGCCGCGGTCGCGGCGACGAGGTAAAGTCCGGGCTGCAGGTTGTCGACCTCGGTGACCGTGCCGGAAAACGGTGCGCGCACCGTCGCATGGTCGAGCTGGCGCTTCGCTTCGTCCAGCGCCGCCTGCGCCTGGAGATAGAGCGGGTGCCGTTCGACCGCGAAGTCAGCGTCGCCACCTAGCTTGGCGAGCAGTACCGCCGCCTGCTGCTTGATGGAATCGAGCTTGGCCTTGTCGGTCTGGAGCGTGAAGCGCGCCTGGTCGTAGGTCGCCCGCGAGAGAGCGGCGGCGTCCTTCACCAGCACCTCGTAGCGGTCGAAGGTCGTCTGGTCATTCTCCACCGTCGCGGCGGCGGCCGCAATGTCGCTCGCCATGCGCTGGTAATCGACCTTCATCGATTCCAGCGTCAGCCGGGTCTGGTCGAGATTGGCCTGCGCGTTGCGCAGCGCGATCTCATACTGGCGCGGATCGACGCGGAACAGCACGTCGCCGGCCGCGACCTGCTGGCCTTCCTTGACATCGACGTCGCTGACAATCCCTGACACGTCGGTGGAAACCATGAGCTTGCCGGCGCGCACATAGGCGTCGTCGGTCGACACATAGCGCCCGCCGGTCAGCCACACATAGAAAGCGCCGATCGCCACCACGGCAATGCCGCCGAGCATCAGCGACGCCCGCAACCGGCTGCGCCGCTTCGGCACCGGGGCCGGCTTGGCCGCCGCCGGCGGTGCGGGCTTCGCGTCGGCATTTACGGTGGAGGGCTCTTTGGTTCGATCAAGCATGGCACGGTCTCACGAGGCGGCATCCGGCGGGCATGCCGCGCGGCTATCGCAGGACAGATTCGCCTTCATCAGGCCGAGGGTCGCCTCGATGCCGGCGAGCGCCTCCGGCGTCACGCTGGTCCCGATCAGCTGGCTCACCATCTCTTTGCGAGCACGGGCGATCTCTTCGAGGATCGGGTCTGCCGCCGGCAGAAGATGCAGACGCCAGACGCGTCGGTCCTGCGGATCATGCCGACGCTCGACAAACCCGCGCGCCTGCAGGCGATCGACCAGCCGCGCCACAGTGATCGGCTCGACCTCGATCAACTGAGCCAACTCGTTCTGGGTCATGCCCGGCGAACGCTCCAGCTTCAGCAGGATGACCCACTGTGCCCGCGTCATGTCAAAGGCGCGCGCCCGCTGGTCGAACTTGGTGCGCATCAGATGCGCCAGTTCGTGCAGCAGCGACAGAAAATCGTAATCGGGTTGGCACGTCATGTTTCACCTACGCTGCATAACATAACGTGCGTTATTATCACCTGCAATATGGTACGCCCTGCTACTAAAGCAGTAGCTGACTAGGCCCTTCGCATCTCTGGTGCGGTGCACACCGGTATCTATCTGAGCAGAGAAACCCTGTTCGAGGACCTCTCGCATGACTGCCTCGCTTTTCGACCCCTACCGCCTAGGCGACATCACGCTCACCAATCGCGTCGTCATGGCGCCGCTTACCCGCAACCGCGCGATCACCGGCACTGTGCCCAATCCGCTGTCGGTGAAATATTACGCCCAGCGCGCAACCGCCGGCCTCATCGTGACCGAGGCCACGCAGGTCTCCGACACTGCGCAGGGCTATCAGGACACGCCCGGCCTGCACACGGCGGCGCAGATCGAAGGCTGGAAGCCGATTACCGAGGCCGTGCACGCCAAGGGCGGCCACATCTTCGTGCAGCTCTGGCATGTCGGGCGGGTCTCGCACCGTTCGCTGCAGCCGGGCGGTGCGGCGCCGCTCGCCCCCTCCGCCATCCGCGCCGAGACCAAGACCTATGTGAACAACCAATTCCTGGAGGTCGACGAACCCCGCGCCCTGGAGACCCACGAGATTCCCGGCATCGTCGACGACTTCCGCAAGGCCGCCGCCAATGCCATCGCCGCCGGCTTCGACGGCGTCGAGATCCATGCCGCCAACGGCTATCTCATCGACCAGTTCCTGCGCGACGGCGCCAATCGGCGCACCGACCAGTATGGCGGCTCCATCGAGAACCGCACCCGCTTCCTCACGGAAGTGACGGAGGCCATCATCGGCGAGATCGGCGCCAAGCGCACCGGCATCCGCATCTCGCCGGTCACCCCGGCAAACGGCCTCACCGACAGCGACCCGGCCGCCCTGTTTTCCCATGTGGTGAATGTGCTGGAGAAACTCGGCCCGGTCTATGTGCACATGATCGAGGGCGCCACCGGCGGCCCGCGCGATATCGTGCCCGGCTTCGATTTCGAAGCGCTGCACAAGCGGTTCAGCGGCACCTGGATGGTGAACAACGGCTACGACAAAGCCTTGGCGGAACAGGTGGTGGCCGCCGGCAAGGCCGATCTGGTCGCCTTCGGCAAGCCGTTCATCTCCTCGCCCGACGCGGTGGAGCGGCTGAAGCGGAATGCCCCCTTCAACGATCTCGACCGCGATCATCTCTATGGCGGCGGCGAGAAGGGCTACACCGACTATCCGACGCTGGAAGCCGCCGGCGCCTGAGCGCCATCGACATAAAGGGCCGCCCGGAAGGGCGGCCCTTCAACTTTCGACGATTCGTAACTATTCAGGCCGCGGCAGGCTCGGACGGCGGCAGCCGAGGCTCCGACGGCTGAGATTCAGCTTCCACCAAATCGGACGCCAATGGCTCTGGCGCTGCGATATCAGGTTGCGGTGAGCGCACCGACACGTCGACGGTCATACCGAGATAATCACCGACCAATCCGGTGAAGCCCCCAGACACCGGCACCGCCTGGCTGGGGTCGCGGGTGACCGCCACCCGGATCAGGTTGTCCGCGGCGATCGATCCGTTGGTGGGATCGAATTCGATCCAGCCCGCGCCCGGCAGATAGATATCCGCCCAGGCATGGGTGGCACCGGCGCCGACAATGCCAACATTCTCGCCGTCGAGCGCCGGATCATACAGATAGCCGGTCACGAAACGCGCGCCGAAGCCGAGCGACCGCGCCGCCTCGATCAGCAACAGCGCGAAATCCCGGCACGATCCGGAGCCGAGCCGCAGCGTCTCCAGCGGCGGCTGAGTGCCCTGCTCATGCCGCACCTGATAGGCGAAACCGGTGTGGATGCCGGCATTAATGTCGGCCAGCAACGCCATGGTGTCGGTCGGCCGGCTGGCGATGAAGCTCTTGGCCCAGGCCTCCAGTTCGCCGTTCGGATCGGGATAATGGCATTCGAGCATACGGCCGAGATCGGTGCGGTCGTCGGTCGAATAAACGAAGGGGTAGATCTTCGCCCCCTCCTCCACTTCGAAATTCGGCGAACCCATGCCGTAGCGCTCGATGGTCAGCAGGCTCTCGATCTTCAATTCGTTCGACGGCTCGATAAAATCCACCACCGCGACCGAATTGCCGAACACATCGTGCATCCAGCGGACATTGCCATGCGGCCACAGCGTCAACTCGGCACCGACGAGACGCAGGTCATGGCTGTCACGGGGTCGCAACATCAGGCGATGCGGCTGGAACACCACCGGATTGGCGTAGGTGTAGTGCGTGACGTGACGCACGGTGAGAGTTTGCATGCAGGCATTTCCTTGCGGATCGACGATCAGCGTGACAGCAAACGACCGACCAAGAAACCGGTGATGCCGACGGCGATCAAGGCGTTGAAAGAGTATTTTCGTTCCGGCAGTCCGACAGCGCGCCGGCGCGGCGACGCATCAAGGATCGTCTCGTCGGGCACGGAAATATCCGGAAGCGCGGAGACGACATCATCGGCAGACCGGGGGGCCCGGGCGGTGACGGCACGGGAGCGCGGATTGCCCGAGAGCTGCCTGTTGTCTCCGGCATCGGATATGTTCGAGGTATCGGGCCTGGCCATCGCCGCTCTCCTGTGCTGAACAGATTCGACGCCACAACGCGCGAGACAATGTTTGGTTCGCCGTTCAGCGGCGGCCGGAAATGAAGGCAACCACTTCCGTCGGTCCTTGCGCATGGAAAAGTTCGATGCGCCGGCCACCACAAATATCGCAGCGCAGCTGGGTTCGCGTCGCGCCCGATGAGTCTGGGAGCGCATGCAATTGCTCGCTGCGCCCGAGGATGGACCGCCGCCCGCAGCGCAGGCAACGGGCACATAGAGTGACCGAATCGTTAATGGGCTGGATCTCCCGTGTCGTCAGCCGACGGAGCTTCAGAGGCGCGCATGGTAGTTGAGCAAGCAGCCTGCGCCTATCGCGCGGGTGCGGTGTAGCTGCAAAACATGCTGAAAGGCGGAGATCCCGAGTCAGGCCAACCGAAGCGGCATGGAGGGCTTGCGGTTGGTGGGCGCACAAGGACTCGAACCTTGGACCCGCTGATTAAGAGTCAGCTGCTCTACCAACTGAGCTATGCGCCCGACCGGGGTGCGTCGACGAGGAGGTTTCACTCGCGAGCGGCGGTCGTGTACCAAAGCTACCCGGGCCTGTCTACCGGCCCGGGTACTTTTTCACTCTTTAAATGCCTCTTCGCGCTTCTTGCGCACAGAAGGCAGCAACACCACCGCAAGAGCCAGCACGGCGATCGCCAGCATCACCGCCGAGAGCGGACGGGTGACGAACACCGTCGGATCGCCGCGCGAGATCAGCATGGCACGGCGCAGATACTCCTCCAGCATCGGCCCGATGATGAAGCCGAGCAGCAGCGGCGCGGGCTCGCAGTCCAACTTGACCAGCAGGTAGCCGAACACGCCGAAAGCGGCCATCGCGTAGACGTCGTAGACGTTGTTGTTCACGCTGTAGACGCCGATGCAGCAGAAGCCGATGATCAGCGGGAACAGGATGTGGTACGGCACCGTCAGCAGCCGCACCCAGATTCCGATCAGCGGCAGGTTCAGCACCACCAGCATGAAATTGCCGATCCACATGGAGGCGATGATGCCCCAGAACAGATTCGGCTGCTCGTTCACCACGTTGGGGCCTGGCACGATGCCCTGGATGATCAAGGCGCCGATCATCAGCGCCATCACCGGATTGGACGGAATGCCGAGCGTCAACATGGGGATGAAGGAGGTCTGCGCGCCGGCATTGTTGGCGCTCTCCGGCCCGGCGACGCCTTCGATCGCACCCCGGCCGAACTGCTGGGGATGCTTCGAGACCCGCTTCTCGATCGAGTAGGCGGCGAAGGAGGAGAGCATCGCGCCACCACCCGGCAGGATGCCCAGGAAGGAGCCGAGTACGGTGCCGCGCAGCACCGGGGCGATGATGCGCTTGACGTCGTCCTTGGACAGCATCAGGCCCTGTACCTTCTGCACCAGCACGCTGCGGCTGTGCTCGTCCTCGAGGTTGCGGACGATCTCGACGAGACCGAACAGACCCATGGCCAGCGCCACGAACTCGATGCCGTCGGCGAGTTCGACGATGTCGAAGGTGAAGCGCGGGGTGCCGGTGTAGACGTCCTGACCCGACAATCCGAACAGGATGCCGAGCACCACCATCGCCAGCGCCTTGATCACCGAGCCCGAGGCCAGCGACACCGAAGCCACAAGCCCCAGAACCATCAGGGAAAAATATTCCGGTGGCCCGAATTTCAGCGCGAGGTCGGCGAGCGGCGGCGCGAAGACGGCGAGCAGGAAAGTCGCGACCGAACCGGCGAAGAAGGAGCCGAGCGCCGCGGTGGCGAGCGCGGCCCCCGCCCGGCCCTGCCGCGCCATCTGGTAGCCGTCTATGGCGGTGACCACCGAGGAACTCTCGCCGGGCAGGTTGATCAGGATGGCGGTGGTCGAGCCGCCATACTGCGCGCCGTAATAGATGCCGGAGAGCATGATCAGCGCCGACACCGGCGGCAGGCCGAAGGTGATGGGCAGCAGCATGGCGATGGTCGGCACGGGGCCGAGGCCCGGCAGCACGCCGATCAAAGTGCCCAGCAACACGCCGATAAAGCAGTAGAAAAGGTTCTGGAACGTGAAGGCGACCGAGAAGCCTAGCGCCAAATGATCGAAGATTTCCATGGACTTAACTCTCCGATCAGTAGCCGCCGAGCCACGGGCCGAGCATGGGGAGCGGCAGGCCGAGACCCTTGATGAACACCGCCCAGGCGAAGGCAACCATGATCGCCGTCATGACCAAGCCATTGAAAATCGAGAACTTTCGGCTCGCCGTCGAGGAGATGAAGACGGCGAGGCCCATGGCCGGGCCAAGGCCCAGCGGGCGAACCGTGAGGCCGAACACCACCACCGACAGGGTGACGAGCACCAGCCCCTGCCACGGTATCGAGATCCGCCGGGCGTCCTCGTCGGCCTCCACATCCCCGCGAAAAGCGAGGCCGGTGAGGAGTACGATGAGGCCAAGTGCGGCCAGAATTCCGCACAGGACCAGCGGGAAGTAGCCCGGCCCCATCCTGATCGCCCGGCCGATCGGCAGATCGGACCCGAGCCAGGCGAACCAGGCGGCCAGGAAGATGAGCAACAACCCGGTGACGACGTCCTTCGGGCTTCGGACAAAGCGACCCATGCGGAACCTCGCGGTGATGTGAGGCGACACCCGTCCGGCCACCTGCCCCGGGGGCAGGCGGACGGACCGGGACGAAGGTCAGGAGATCCGGATCAGTCGGCGAACACGCCGGCCTGCTCGATGACCGGCTTCCACTTGGCGACCTCAGAGGCGACGAAGGCCTTGTGCACCTCCGGCGTGGCACGCTCCTGCGACACCGGCTCGGTGCCGAGATCGGCGAAGCGGGCGATGACCTTGGGGTCCTGCAACGCCTGCTTGAGCGCGGCGTTCAGCTTGGCGACCACCGCCGGCGGCGTGCCCTTGGGGGCGTACATGCCGTGCCACACGGCGATCTCGAAGTCCTTCACCCCGCCTTCCTGCATGGTGGGGACGTCGGGCAGCGCCTTGAGGCGGTCCTTGGTGGTCACCGCATAGGCCTTCACCTTGCCGGCCTTGATCTGGCCGGTGGTGTTGGTGGTCTGGTCGCACATAAGGTCGATCTGGCCGCCGACGAGGTCGTTCATCGCCGGGCCGGTGCCCTGATAAGGCACGGTGGTCATCGGGGTGCCCAGCGCCGACATGAACAGCATGCCGCACAGATGCGAGGCGGAGCCGACGCCGGCATTGCCGTAGATCACCTTGTCCTTGTTTTCCTTCACATAGGCGACAAGGGCGGAGATGTCCTTCGGCTCCAGGCCGGACTTCGCGATCATCGTCATCGGCACGTCGGTGACGAGGCCGACCTCCTCGAAATCGGTCAGCACATTGTAGGGCAGCTTGCGATAGAGCGTCGCCGAGGTCGCCTGGCCGATATGGTGCAGCAGGACGGTGTAGCCATCCGGCGTCGCCTTGGCGACCTGGCCGGCGCCACGGGTGCCGCCGGCACCGCCGACATTTTCCACAACGATCTGCTGGCCGAGGCTGCGCGACATGGATTCGGCGATCAGCCGGGCGACGGTGTCGGTCGGTCCGCCGGCCGCGAACGGCACGATCATCGAAATCGCGCGGGTCGGATACTCCTGCGCCTTGGCGCCTGCCAACGGCACCAGGCCGAGCGCGAGAGCCGCGAATCCGGCGGCGACTGTTTTCCATTTCATGCGGGTGTTCCTCCAGAAGCGGGTATTGGGTCGATTATTATTGCCGGCGCCGGCCTGCCCGGCAGGGCTTTTTTGGTTGCGGCTAGGCGAGCATTCGCCTGCCTCACCGTCAAGCCGCATTTTCGAACTAACCTCAATATGTTTGCGACACTGATGCATTAGCCCGCTGATTGTGACCAATGGGCCCTCCGATGCGGCACCGGCTAGGAAGTCGGCCGGCTTGGTCCCATATTCCGTGCATGATTCAGGAGCCGCCCCCCCTCGTCGTTTCGATCGACCATGCCGACCCCTGGCACGCTGCCCGGCGGCTGGCAGCGCGCTTTGGCGGCCTCGCCTTCCTCGACAGCGCCATGGCGCATCCGCAGCTGGGGCGCTGGTCCTTCGTGGCGGCGGATCCGTTCGGCCGGTTTCGCGTCACCGGCGGCACCGCCTTCTGGAACGATGCCGCCGAGGACGGCCCGCCACGCGAAGCGCTGCGCCGCCGGCTGGCGCTCTACGCGCAGGGCCCCCTGCCCTGCGACGCCCCGTTCCAGGGCGGCGCCATCGGCACCTTCGCCTATGAGGCCGGCCGGCTGTTCGACCGTTTTCCGACGCCGCAGCCCGAGCCCGGCGAGGGCCCGGAAATCGATCTCGGCTTCTACGACGTGGTGCTCGCCTTCGATATCGTCAGCCGGCGCGGCTTCCTGATCTCCACCGGCTGGCCGGAGACCGAGCCGCAGGCCCGGCTGGCCCGCGCCCGCAGCCGCATGGAGCAGATGAGCGCGGCCCTCGCGGCGCCGCTGCCGGCGCTCGACACCGAGCTGCCGGCCGTCGAGTGGACGTCGAACTTCGATGCCCCGCGCTACGAGGCGGCGGTAGCGAAGGTGATCGCCTATATCCGTGCCGGCGACATCTTCCAGGCGAATTTCACCCAGCAATTCCAGGCGCAGATCGGGGCGACCGACCCGCTCGCCATCTATGAGCGGCTGCGCAACGCCAACCCGGCCACTTTCGCGGCGCTGATCCTCAGTGAAGGCCGCGCCGTCGCCTCCTCCTCGCCGGAACGGTTCCTGACCCTGCGGGCGGTCGCCGGCAGGCTGGAGGTGGAGACCCGGCCGATCAAGGGCACGCTGCCGCGCTCGGTGGAACCGACGCTCGACGCCTTTCGCGGCCGCGAGCTGGTGGCCAGCGAGAAGGACCGCGCCGAAAACGTGATGATCGTCGACCTGCTGCGCAACGATCTCTCGCGGGTATGCCGGCCCGGCACGGTGAAGGTGCCGCGGCTATGCGGGCTGGAGACCTATGCCAATGTGCACCACCTCGTCTCGGTGGTGACCGGCACGCTGAAGCCCGGCCGCGACGGGCTCGACCTGATCGCCGCCTCCTTCCCCGGCGGCTCGATCACCGGGGCGCCGAAGATCCGCGCCATGGAGATCATCCGCGAACTGGAAGGCATTCCGCGCGGGGTCTATTGCGGCGCCATCGGCTATCTCGGCTTCGACGGCACCGCCGACCTCAACATCGCCATCCGCACCGTGACGCTGGAGGATGGCGTCGCCCGCTTCGGCGTCGGCGGCGGCATCACCCTGCTTTCCGACCCGGCGGCGGAGTAT
Source organism: Ancylobacter sp. 3268 (assembly GCF_031456575.1). Taxonomy (NCBI): domain Bacteria; kingdom Pseudomonadati; phylum Pseudomonadota; class Alphaproteobacteria; order Hyphomicrobiales; family Xanthobacteraceae; genus Ancylobacter; species Ancylobacter sp. 3268. The sequence goes on along the minus strand of NZ_JAVDUX010000013.1, from coordinate 78,454 downwards.
CGCGAGAGCCTGACCAAGGCCGAGCGCATCTTCCGCGCCTTCCGGCAGGAAGAACGATGACGTTGAGAAGGATGACGTTGGGAGCGACGGCATGATCGTCCTGATCGACAATTACGACAGCTTCGCCTTCAACGTGGCGCGCTATCTCGTCGAACTCGGCGCCGAGGTGGAGGTGCTGCGCAACGACGCGGTGGGCGCCGGGGCGCTGGCGGCGCGGGCCGATCTCGAGGCACTGGTGATCTCGCCCGGCCCCTGCGCGCCCGACGAGGCCGGGGTATCGCTGGAGGCGATCCGGCAGCTTTCCGGCAAGGTGCCGATCCTTGGCATCTGCCTCGGCCACCAATGCATCGCCCAGGCGCTGGGCGGCCGGGTCGTGGCCGCGAAGCAGCCGATGCACGGGCGCCCTTCGGCTATCCGCCATCTCGGCACCGACGTGTTCGCCGGCCTGCCCTCCCCCTTTGCCGCCGGGCGCTACCATTCGCTGGCGGTGGAGCTCGACCCGGCCGGGCCGCTTACGGCCACGGCCTGGAGCGACGATGGCGAGATCATGGGCCTCGCCCACTGCGCGCACCCGACCTATGGCGTGCAGTTCCACCCGGAATCGGTGCTGACCGAGCACGGCTACCGGCTGATGGAGAATTTCCTCACGCTGGCGGGCGCCAAGGTCGCGGCATGACCGAAAGCGTCAGCGTCGAGGATCGCGGCTTCACGCTCGGCGACGGGGTGTTCGACACCGCCCTGGCGCTGGGCGGCACGGTGTTCGCCCGCGGGCGGCACGTCGAACGGCTGCTGGCCGCCTGCGACGCCATCGGCATCGCCGTGGAGCGCGCCGGGATCGAGGCGGCGATCGAGGCGGCGCTGACGCCGGCGCCCAGCATCCTGCGCACCACGGTGACACGCGGCACCGCCGCCCGCGGCCTCTGGCCGGCCAGCGTCGGCGCGCCGACCGTGGTGGTGACGGCGGCGCCGTGGAGCCCGGCGCTGCTAGGCCAGAAGGTGCGCCTCGTCACCGCCAGCGGCCGGCGCAACGACCTCTCGCCCACCGCCACTCTCAAGGCGATCGGCTATCTCGACGCCATCCTCGCCGCCCGCGAGGCGGCGCAGGCCGGGGCGGACGACGCGCTGCTGCTGAACACCCGCGGACGGGTCGCCTGCACCACCATCGCCAATGTCTTCGCGGTGATCGGCGGCCGGCTGGTGACGCCCGGCCTCGCCGAGGGCTGCCTGCCGGGCATCGTGCGCGGGCTGGTGTGCGAGATCGCCCCCGAGCTCGGCCTCGCGGTGGAAGAGCGCCCGCTGGCGCCGGCCGAGCTCGGCGGCGCCGAGGCGGTGTTCCTCAGCAACAGCGTGCGCTTCCTGCGCCCGGCGACGGCGCTGGACGGCACCCCGCTGGCGGACGGCTCGGCGCTGATCGGAACGCTGATGGACGAGCTGGGGCGGCGCGTCGCCGCCGAATGCAGGGTGGCGCTGACGCCGCACTGAGGTTCAGTGTACCGCCGGCAAGGACAGTGCCGTCCAGTCCTGGCGCGGGATCGGCGCGCCGACCTTGAAGGCGAAGCCCACCACCTGGCGCAGGCTGCCGTCGAGCTCGCAGGAGAACGACACCTCGTACCATTTCAGGCCGCTGCGAAAGGCACCGCCGCCGGCGATCAGGCTGTTGCCGCGCCTGCGGGTGTCGGCACGGGCATAGTCGACCAGCCGGTCGGGCTGGTAGCCGGGCCGCCAGGCATGGATCTGCTCCATCGCCTCCAGATCGCAGAGCTGGGCGATGCGCTCCTCCTCCGCCAAGGTCGCCAGCGCCCGCCGCGTCGCCCGGCTGTGCGGATCGGCCAGCACCTGCGCCGACAGCATGCGGGTGGGGCGGATCATGTCGTCGGGCTTCGCCGGCACGGCGGCGGGAGGCGGCGGGCCGGCGGACGGCGTGGCCGGGACCTCCGGCGCGGCGGCGGCGGGCGGCGGACCGGAGGGCGCCGGCGCGACGCCGCGCAGGGCATCGAAATCGCGGGCGCTGATCACCTCGGTCTCGATTGCCGGTCCCTCCTGCCGATCGACGAACGGCGCGGCGGCAACCATCAGCGCCGCCGCGAGCGCCGCCAGATGCAGCGCCAGCGCACCGGCGAGGCGTGCCGCGCCCTCGCCGCGCCGCTTCCGCGCCGGGTGCGGGCGCAACGCATCCAGCGCGCTCAGCTCGACGCGCGGGGCCGACGTCATGCGGGCAGCGCCATGCAAATCTCCGATGCAGCCAGCCATTCCCGACCCGGCGGGCAGGATTATGGCAGGCAGCCGGAGCGGAGTTGGCCCGGCGCCAGCTCCGCCGACATTGGCGCTGCCGGACTATCGCGGCAACCTCCAGAATTTCGATCTGTCGGGCGCGCCGGGCGTCGACCATGAGAGCACCGACAGGCCCTCCCCGCCTGCGCACGGGCCCGGCAGCGCGCGGCAGCACCTTCGCGCCCAACTTGTTTTTCAATCTCCGGACCTTCGACGCAGCGAAACACGGCAGGCGTCGCCGCATAGCCAATTATTACACAGACATGTTTTCGACATTATCTTCACGCCAACAAGCACATCCCGATAGAAAACGTAGACACTTCTTTCTCAGTTGAAACCTTTTTGATCGGCCAGCGTTGAAACGTAACTTGAAGACCGAGTTTACGGGGTACCAACATGCTTCGTCTCCGCCGCCCTTTGCTCGCCATGGGCCTGGCCGCGAGCCTGCTCTCCACCGCCGCCGTGCCGTCGGCTATCGCCCAAACGCCCCCGCCGGCCGCCGCGCCGGCCGGACCGCCGCCGGGCGGGGCGAGCCTCGACGTCAATGTGTTCTATGACCAGCTGGGCGATTACGGCTCGTGGGTCGAGCACCCCGATTACCAGTACGTGTTCATTCCCTCCAATGTCGCCCCGGGCTGGCGCCCCTATCAGGAAGGGCGCTGGGTGTGGACCGATGCCTATGGCTGGTACTGGGAATCCTACGAGCCCTTCGGCTGGGCCACCTATCACTACGGCCGCTGGGGCTATGATCCCGCCTATGGCTGGTTTTGGGTGCCGGGCGACACCTGGGCGCCGGCCTGGGTAACCTGGCGCCGTGGCGGCGGACGCACCGGCTGGGCGCCGATCGCCCCCGATCGCCCCGGTTATGCCGTGGGACGCGCCACCCAGTACAGCGCGCCGGTCGCCGAGAGCTGGGTTTTCGTCGAGGACCGCTACATGGGCGAGGAGGACCTCTCGCCCTATGTCGCACCGATCCCCGCCATCGGCGTCTACCTGCAGGCCGCGCCGGATTATTACGAGCCGAGCTGGGACGACGGCTATTACGTCAATCGCGGCTTCGGCGCCGACGTGTACGGGCCGCCGATCCGCGAGCGCATCGTGTCGCGCGAGGTGATCTATGTCGATCGCCAGGACGAGCTGTTCTACGACGCCGGCCGGCTGGGCATCTTCGCGCCGTTCATCGCCTTTGGCGACCGGCTGGCCCCGCCGCCCCGCTATGAGCGCCGCATCGATCCGGACCGCCGGCCGCTGATCCGGCAATATGTCCGCGATGATCCCGGCGACCGCGGCCAGCCCGGGCTGTTTGCGCCTTCGGCAGCCCTTCTGGGTGCGCTGGAGCCGGAACAGCGGCGCGAGCTGCGCCAGCGCCGCTATGGCGACCCCGACGGTTACCGCCGCGATATCGACCGAATCGAGCGCGAACGCGCCGACCGGATCCGCGAGCTGCGCCGCGAGGCGGATTCACGCGCCGACACGCTGGAGCGGGAGCGGCGGCAGGCGGCGGAACAGCGCCGCCAGCAGGTGGATCGCATTCGCGCCGAGCAGCGCGCGCGGGCGGAACGGGTGAACGCACGCCCCGATGCCGGACCCGGCGCCCGTCCCGGCATGCCCCCTGGTGCCCGTCCGGCCATGCCGCCGGGCGCCGGTGGCGCGCCGCGGCCCGGCATGCCGCCGGACCCGCGGCCGGACGCGGCACGCGGCAACCAGCAGCAGCAGGAGATCGAGCGCCGGCGCGCCGAGCAGGACCGGCAGCGCCAGCAGATCGAGCAACGCCGCCAGCAGGCCGACCAGCAGCGCCAACGGCAGCAGGACCAGCAACGCCAGCAGATCGAGCAACGCCGGCAGCAAGCCGACCAGCAGAGGCAGCAGCAGGACCAGCGCCGTCAACAGATGGAGCAACGCCGCCAGCAGGCCGACCAGCAGAGGCAGCAGCAGGACCAGCGCCGCCAGCAGATGGAGCAACGCCGCCAGCAGGCCGACCAGCAGAGGCAGCAGCAGGACCAGCGCCGCCAGCAGATCGAGCAGCGCCGCCAGCAGGCCGACCAGCAGAGGCAGCAGCAGGACCAACGCCGCCAGCAGATGGAGCAGCGCCGCCAGCAGGCCGATCAGCAGCGCCAGCAGCAGGAGCAGCGGCGCGGGCCGCCGCCGCAGCAACAGGGCGGCGGGGGAGGCGGCGACGGCAAGCCGCAACGCAAGCTGCCGCAGCCCAACGAATAGACCGCGGCGGAGACCACGGCGCGCCACGAAAAACCCTGGCCCTCACGGAGGCTGTGTGGAAACTGATTTGAGGCTCCGGCAATGCCGGGGCCTGTTTGGTTTCAGGCTGTGGCGGTTTTGATGTTGATGGCTCGCAGGATGTTATAGGCGAGGATCGAAAGGGCCATTTCGGTTCTGGTTCCCTTAGGTTCCTGGTCAGGAAGCGCCCACCCGCCGTCATGCGCTTGATGGTGCCGAAGGGATGCTCGACGGCACATCGCCTGGCTTTCATCATCTGTGGCGTGGCACGGGCGTCCATGCGGTTGAGCGCATCGTCGTCGAGGTGGCGCTTGACGGTGCGCCGTCCGGCGGTGGTGCAGGCCGGCGGTGGTGCAGGCCGGCGGTGGTGCAGGCCGGCTTGAGCGCGCAACCGGAGCCGTCCTGCGAGACGTAAGTGACGTTGCGCTTCCTGCGATGAAGCTGCTTGCGCATGAGCGTGCGGCCCGCCGGGCAGGCAAGCGTATCGGTCGCGGGATCGTAGGCGAAAGCGGTGCGGTCAAGGAGCGCGCCGTCGCCCTGATTGGTGATCGAGCGCTGCGAGGGCACGCCGGCGACGATGCCGTCGCGCTCGCAGGCGCCGGCATGCTCGCCATTGTCGAAGCCTTTGTCGGCCACGACCGTCAGGGCGTCGAGGCCGAGGCTCTCTTTCGTGGCGCTGGCCATCGGATGAAGCTGGCGTCGGTCGGTCGGCGCGTCGGTGACCTCATGATGCACGATCAGGCCCGTATCGGCGTCGACGGCGGCCTGTACATTGTAGGACGGCGGCTTGGGACCGCCGGCATAGCCCATCGGCCGGGCATCCTCTTCGCCTTCGACCAGCGTGTTGCGTTCTTGCGCATCCAGCCTCGCGGCCATCCGGTCGAGTTCGCGACGGCGCGCATGGAGCGCGGCGAGCGCTGTTTCGACCGCCTCGGGTGCATCGTCGGGTTCGGCCGCGTCAGCTTCATCGAGACCTGCCAGATAGGCGGCGATCGTGCCGTCGAGGCGCGCCGCTTCATCCGCGATCTCCCGGCGGCCGATCACCCTCTTCGGGCTGGCGGCGGCGCGGAACTTCGAGCCGTCCGGCGCCACCAGCCGGGCCGCAAACAGGCCTGCTTCCCGGCACAAAGCACAAAGGCCCGGCACGCGCCGACGAGGGCGGGGCCGTTGTCGCGGCGGAAATCGGCGATCGTCTTGAAGTCGGGGGCGAGCCTTCGCGCCAGCCATATCGCCTCGACATCGCGCCGGCAGGCTCGCTCCAGTCGGCGCGACGAGCGGACCTCGTTGAAATAGCCCCAGACATAGAGCTTCAGAAGGTCACGCGGATCATAGCCGGGACGCCCCGTCGACGCCGGAGACGCACGCACAAAGCCCAGCGCCGCAAGAGCAAGACCGGCGACAAAGGCGTCAATCACCCGAACCGCAGCATCCGACGCCACGTAGTCCTCAACCCGCGACGGCAGAAGTGACGCCCGCTCCCGATCCTCGCCGACGATATAGCCCATGAAAATGGCCGCCCCGTTCCCGAGGCGGCCATCCTAGCTGAACCGCAAAGCTTTCCACACAGCCTGCAAACGGGCGGGGGCTTCCGCTATCGCACCGGCGGACGCTTCACTCCGCCGCCGGGCTGGCCTGCGCGTTCAGGCTCTGGCGCTTGGACTGCAGCTTGTTGAGCGCGATGATATAGGCCTGCGCCGAGGCGACCAGCGTATCGGGATCGGAGCCGCGCCCGGTGACCGCCTTGTCGCCGTCCTCCAGCCGCACCGACACCTCGGCCTGCGCGTCCGTGCCCTCGGTCACCGCGTGCACCTGGTAGAGCGCCAGCTTGGCCGAATGCGGCACGATCGCCTTGATGCAGTTGAAGGTGGCGTCGACCGGGCCGTTGCCCTCCACCTCCTCGGTGGTGACGCGGCCATCGACCTCCATCTTCATGGTGGCACGCTGCGGGCCGTGGCTGCCGGCGATCACCGACAGCGACACCAGCTTCATCCGGTCATGCGCCACCGCGATGCCCTGATCGACCAGCGCCTCGATGTCCTCGTCATAGACGACCTTCTTGCGGTCGGCCAAATCCTTGAACCGGGCGAAGGCGTCGTTCAGCGCGTTCTCGCCCAGCTCGTAGCCGAGCGCCTTCAGCTTGTCGCGGAAGGCGGCGCGGCCGGAATGCTTGCCCATCACCAGCGAGGTCTTGGAAACGCCGACGCTTTCCGGCGTCATGATCTCGTAGGTGGTGTTGTTCTTCAGCATGCCGTCCTGGTGGATGCCGCTCTCATGGGCAAAGGCGTTCCGGCCGACGATCGCCTTGTTGTACTGCACCGGGAACGAGGTCACCGCCGACACCATCTTGGAGGCGCGGGTCAGCATGCCCGCCTCGATGCCGGTCTCGAAGGGGAGCACGTCGCGGCGGGTGCGGATGGCCATGACCACCTCTTCCAGCGCCGCATTGCCGGCCCGCTCGCCGAGGCCGTTTATGGTGCATTCGATCTGCCGCGCGCCGCCGGCCAGCGCCGCCAGCGAATTGGCGACCGCGAGGCCGAGATCGTCGTGGCAATGGGCGGAGAACACGATGCGCTCCGCATCGGCGACGCGCTCCTGGATATAGGCGCGCACCTGCCGGAACATCGCCTCATATTCGGAGGGCGTGGCATAGCCGACCGTGTCGGGCAGGTTGATGGTGGTGGCGCCGGCCTTCACCGCCGTCTCGACGCAGCGGGACAGATAGTCGATCGGCGTGCGGGTGGCGTCCATCGCCGACCACTCGACATCCGCGACGAGGTTGCGGGCCTGCGTCACCGTGGCGGAGATGATGTCGATCACCTGATCCTGCGTCTTGCGCATCTGATGTTCCAGATGGATCGGCGAGGTGGAGACGAAGGTGTGGATGCGCGGGCGCTGCGCCGGCTTCACCGCCTCGCCGGCGCGGGCGATATCGGCGGGGATGGCGCGGGCGAGGCCGGCGACCACCGCGCGCTTGGTGCGGCGGGCGATCTCGGCGACGCTCTCGAAATCGCCGTTGGAGGCGATGGGAAAGCCCGCCTCGATGATGTCGACGCCCATCTCGTCGAGCAGATCGGCAACCTCCAGCTTCTCCTCGAAGGTCATCGAGGCGCCGGGGCACTGCTCGCCGTCGCGCAGCGTGGTGTCGAAGATGACGACGCGATCATGGGCGATATCGGACATGGCGTTCTTCCTTCTGGACGCACGAGCCGGCGGCCCCTCGGGGACACGGCGGCGGCTCGGAATTTCGGTGTCGAGGCGATTCGGGCGTCATCCCCTGAGCGCCCAGGCACGCAGCCCGGCCGGCCCTCAGGGGCGGCTAAGAAGAAGCAGGCCGGACAGAATCAGAGCGTTCCCCGCAAACCGCTTGGCGGCCGGGGTCGCGGAAGTGCAGCGGGCGGACGACATCGTCACGGCTCGGCTCTCGCGAGGTTGCTCTTGGGTTTCGTCATAATGGAAACAGGCCGGGGCTGGCAAGCCCTCTCTACCTCCCGCTCCCGCCGCTGCCGTCGCGTGGCTCATCGGGCAGGCGGCTGCCCCCTGGCGCCATAGAGCTCGCGCAGTGCCGCGATCAGCGTATCGCGGTCATAGGGCTTGGCGAGGACGCGGGCATGGCCGCTGTCCGGGGGGATCATCGAGCGGTCGCCATAGCCGGTGGCGAACACGAAGGGCACGCCGCGGCGTCCCAGCTCCTCCGCCACCGGCGCCGAGGTGCCCGAGCCGAGATTGACGTCGAGCACCGCAATGTCCGGCGTGGCGTCCTTCAGCTTGCGTAGCGCGTCCGCGGCCGAGGCGGCGGTGGTGATCCGGGTGATGCCGGCGTCGTTCATCATGAACTCGACGTCCATGGCGATGATCATCTGATCCTCGACCAGCAGCACCGCGGCGTCGGCGAGGGAAACCGGCTCCGCGGCCGCCGCGGCGGAACCGTCGCTCCAGTCCTCCGCGCCGATCTCGCTGGTGGCGATGTGGCGCGCCGGCAGCTTGAGCCGGGCGGAAAAGCCGCTCGCCTCGTAGCGCATCTCGCTCTCGCCGCCGAGATCATAGGGGATGCTGCGCTCGATCAGGGCGGTGCCGAAGCCGCTGCGTCCGGGGCGGGCGACCGGCGGGCCGCCGCGCTCGCGCCAGAGAATCTCGCAGTCGCCGGCGGCATCGACGCTCCAGCGCACCTCGACATGCCCGCCGGGGCGCGAAAAGGCGCCATACTTCGCCGCATTGGTGGACAGCTCATGCAGCACCAGCGCCATGACCGAGAAGGCGCGGGCGTCGAGCCAGATCATCGGCCCGCCCAGGCTGGTGCGGCTGGCGGCACCCTCATAGGGCGAGAGCTCGGCGCGCAGGAGATCGACCAGCGCGCCGCCGCCGGCGCCGCGCACCACCTGGTCATGCGCCAGAGCCAGCGCCTGGATGCGCCCGCGCAGCGAGGCGACATAATCCTGCACGGTGCGCCCGTCCTGCACCGAATGCTCCACCAGCGACTTGATCACCGCGAGAATGTTCTTCACCCGGTGGTTCAGTTCCTCGTTGAGCAGGCGCTGGCGGGTGTCGGCCTTGTCGCGTTCCTCCGCCATCAGCTCATTGTGGCGCAGCACGATCTCGACCAACGCCGAGCGCGCCGCCTCGGCGATCTCGCGGTCGGCGTCGGTCCACGGGCTGGCGCGACGGCGCACCGTCTCCTTCCAGATCGCGAAACTCTTGCGCGGGGTGAGCCGGTCGCCATGCGGCCCGGTCTCGTAGTGCTTCTCCGGCCGGCCGGCCCAGGCGAGGGTCTGCACGATCTCGCGGCGGAAGAACAGAAGATAGTCGCGCGGCAGCTGCGACAGCGGCAGGGCGAGCACGCCGACGGCCGTTTCCCAGAACGATTCCGCCGGCGGCCACAGCTCGACCAGAGAATCGCTGGACCACACCCGGCCCTGCACCTGCCCGCCGAGAAAGGCCGCCAGCTCCGGCATTGCCGAGGCGGGCGGGACCGAGCCATGCGCGGTCCACTCGCCGCCGAGCCACAGGCCGACGCCGTCGCAGGGCATCAGCGCGGCGAACTCCTCGATATTGGCGCGCAGCAGTTCGCCGACATCGGCATGATGCGAGGCCAGCCGCAGGAAGCGGTCGAGGGCGCCGCGCGCGGCGGTGGCGACCTCCAGCGTGCGCTTCTGCTTCAGCGCGTGCAGATGCAGCGCGAAGAACGCGCCGAACATCTCCGCTGCCGCGCGCTGCGCCATCGGCAGCACCCGCGGCGAATAGTGATGGCAGGCGATCAGCCCCCACAGCGCGCCATCGACCAGCACCGAGATCGACATGGAGGCAGCCACCCCCATATTGCGCAGATATTCAAGATGGATCGGCGACACCGAGCGCAGATGCGCGTGCGACAGGTCGAGCGGTCGTCCATGATCGTCATGCTCCGGCACCAGGCTGCAGCGCTCGCCCCCCGCATTGCCGATAACGCGGATGATGTTGCGCTTGTAGAGTTCGCGCGCCTGCTGCGGGATGTCGCTGGCGGGAAACCACTGGCCGAGAAAACTCTCCAGCTCCTCCGCCCTGGCCTCGCCGACCACCTGCCCGGCGCCGTCCTGCGCGAAGCGATAGACCATCACCCGGTCATAGCCGAGCGCCTCGCGCACTACGCGAGGGGTCTGCGTCAGCAGTTCCTCGACCGAGATCTCGTTGGCGATTTGGGCGATCATGGTGCGGGCGATGTCGAGCGCCGGCCCGTGCTCGTCGGAATGCCGCTCGAATTCCACCACGCCGGCACCGCCGGAACGATGCACCGCAACGTCGAAACGCGCGCCGGAGTCGGTCGCAACGCCGAACATCAGCCGTGGCGGCATTCCTTCCCGCGTATCGGCCAGCACCGCACCGATGCGCGCGGCGGCATCCTCGCCGACCAGTTCGGCCAGCCGGCGCCCCTGCATCGCCTCGCCGGAAACGAGGAAAGCCGGCGCATTGGACGACCAGCGCAGCAGCCGGCCGTCCTCCAATGCACTCACCACCAGACAGCCATGCGGCTGGGTGCTGCCGGGGATGTGGATCGGTTCGCGATCGCAATTGGTAAGATCGACCACCTCAGGCGACGACATCGACCGGCCTTTCGAAGGCAGCGCCGGCCGCCGCGAAAGCGGCGAGCGAAGCATTCACGGTGCGCTCCATCTCAAACGGCTCGAAGGCCTCAAGAATAACGAGGAATGCCGGCCAGCTGTTGCGATCCTCCGCCTGCGCGGCGAGATGGCGGGCTCCAAACCGGCCGTCAAAGCCGATGTCACGCGCCCGGCGATGCAGCACGCGAGCGCCTAGACTGGACCCTTCCAGCACATAGAGAACGCCGAGCAGATCAGCCGGCGCCACCACAAAGGCCGGCGGAACCGGCGGCGGCACGATGTCCAGATCGGCGAGATCGGCGCTCAGCAGCGGCGCCAGCGGCCGGCAGCGCCAATCGTCAAAGGCCGCCGGCCACGCCACCCGGGCAAGCCCGGCCTCGATGGCGTGCCGGAATAGATATTGTCCCTTGAGATAGCGGACATAATCGACCGGCGTATCGAAGCCGCCTACGCTGGCGTCAAGCTCGGCGTGGGCGTCTTTGGTCAGGGCGCGCAGCCTGTGCCGCCGGGATTCATGAAGCATCGGCAAACGCAATGTGAGGGCGGGCAGGACGGCCCGGGGGTGGGCATTCCCAAAAGAACGCCCCAGCCGTCAAACGGTTCCCGCTGCCGCCGGCAAATCCTCCGCCCTCGCCAGCGCGCGCTCGTCGTCGGTAATGAAATCGCGGATCACCGGCACCGCGTCGCGCTCATTGGCGAGCAGCAGCTGGTAGACCATGTTCGAGCCGTTGAGGAAGCCGAGCTCGACCGCCACCAGATAGAACTCCCACATCCGCGCGAAACGCTCGCCCATCATCGCCACCACCTCCGGCCGCTTGGCTTCGAAGTTCAGCCGCCAGTGGCGAATGGTCCAGTAATAGTGCAGGCGCAGCATCTCGCAGTCGCCCACCCACATATTGGTGCGCTCCAGCGAGGCGAACACTTCCGACATCGCCGGCACATAGCCGCCGGGGAAAATGTATTTGCGGATGAACGGCGCGGTGGAGCCGGGCGGCGACATGCGGCCGATGGCGTGGATCATCGCATAGCCGCCGGGCACCAGCAGGCGCTTCACCGTGTCGAAGTAGTCGTCGAAGTGATTGACGCCGACATGCTCCATCATGCCGACCGACACCACGCGGTCATAGGTGCCGGTCAGTTCGCGATAGTCGCGCTCGAAGAAGGTGATGCGGTCGAGCACACCCGCTTCCGCCGCGCGCTTCTTCGATTCGGCGAGCTGCTCGGTGGCGACGTTGATGGCGGTGACATGGGCGCCCAGCTTGGCCAGATAGATGGCGAGCGCCCCCCAGCCCGAGCCGATTTCCGCCACCCGCATGCCGGGCCGCAGCTGCAGCTTGGCGGCGATGTGGCGCAGCTTGGCCTGCTGCGCCTCTTCCAGCGACGCCTCGGGCGTCGGGAAATAGGCGCAGGAATAGATCATCTGGCTGTCGAGCCACAGCCGGTAGAACTCCGGCGGGTTGTCATAATGGCTTTGGGCGTTCTTCGCCGCCTTGCCGAGCGCATTGGCCTGATGCCAGCGCTTCAGCGCCCGCCAGGAGCGCCGCATCGCCTGCTGCACCGGATGGGCGGCGAGGCCCTTGCGGTTGATCGAGAACAGATAGAGGAAATCGTAGACGGTCGAACCGCTCTCGAAGGTGAGCCGGCCATCCATATAGGCCTCGGCCATCACCAGCTCGGGATTGAGGAACAGCTCGCGGTCGAGCTTGCCGTCGTGCAGGCGCATGGTGACGCTGGGCCCGTCCTTCCCCGAGCCGAAGCTGTGCTGGGTGCCCTTCTCGTCGATGACGACGAGCCGGCCCTTATCGACGAAACGCTTGAGGAGATGCGGAAGAAGGAACATGCGCGAGGCCCGACGGAGAAAACTGGCGGCATCGGGCATGGGCCGGCCGGGCCTGTCAAGCACAGCTTGCTGTCAGGTCAATGTCGCGCTGCCGGTTCGCACGCCCATGCGCGGGCGCAAAGCCGGGGCGGCAAACCGGCGAAACGTGTTCCTGCCCGCCGCCTTCGCCGCGTAAAGCGCATGGTCGGCCTGGGCGAACAATTGGGCGGCGCCGATATCGGCCGCCATGGCCCCGGCAATGCCGATCGAGGCGGTGACGGTGAGGGCCTCTCCCATCCACGCGATCGGCTGACTCACATGGACGATCGCCTCGGCGGCCCGGCTCTCGATGCACGCGACATCGCCGGCACCGAACGACAGCACCGCGAACTCGTCGCCGCCGATCCGTGCCGTCAGGCTGGCGGCCCCGAAGGCCGCCCCCAGCCGCCGCGCCGTCTGCCGCAGGCACTCGTCACCGGCCGCGTGACCGAGGGTGTCGTTGACGTGCTTGAAGCCGTCAATATCCACCAGCACCAGCGCCGTCAGCGCCTCCGGCCCCGGAGCCGCGGCAAGCGACGCGGCCAGACGCTCTTCGAACACCTTGCGGTTGGCGACGCCTGTCAGCGGATCGCACTCGGCGAGGGCCCGCATGCGGTCCCACAGCTCCTTCTCGAGCGTGATGTCCTGCTTGGTGCCGAAAATCCGTACCGGGCGGCCGTTCTCGCACTCGACATCGGCGGAAAGCCGGACCCAGCGCGACGCGCCGTCCAGGTTGCGCACCCTGATGTCGAGGGTGAAGCTGCCGGCCTCGCGGATCGCCTTCTCCCTGAGGCGCTCCATCTCCCGCCGCGAGTCGTCGGCATAGAGCGCCAGCACCATCTCGCGCGTGACCCGGCAGCCGCGCGGCAGGCCGAATATGTCGTAGACACCGTCGGTCCAGCTGAGTTCCTGGATGGCGAGATCGCATTCCCAGACCCCGATCTTGGCGAGGCTGGAGGAGCGTTCATACATCTTGCGGTAACGCGCCAGGGCGGAGTCACAATCGTGAAGGTGACGGGCACGCTCGGCCAGCAGCCGCTCCAGCCGCAGCAGAAGCCGCTCGGAGCCCGCTTCGGCGCCGGGGCCGAGACGGCGGCGCAACTCGGCAAGCAGAAGCGCACCTTCATCCATCGGTGACGAATTCTGTTGCTTCCGCATCGTCGATCCGACGTCCACAAGATGGTCACGATTCTCTAGCGGGAAATGGCTCCGTTGACAAACGTGGTCGACAATCGTGCCGGGCGCCGGCGCTAGCTCGCCGTCTCCCGCACCGCCAGCGCCTTTTGCTGGGCTTCGGCGCGCAGCGATTTGCGCACCGCCGGGCTCGCCACGATCTGCGCCTTGTCGAAGAAGGCCTCGTGATTGGCCTCGATGTCGTCGGCGATGTAGCGATAGTTCACCATCAGCCCGGCAGCCTGCCGCATTCCCTTCGCCGACAGGTCGCCGAACGGGTTGAGGCGCTCGAGCCTTGCGCCATTGCCGAGATGGAAGCGCGCCACCGGATCGAGCGGACGCCCCTTCGGCGAGCGGGCGATCAGCAAATAATGCGCGGCGAGCGCCGTCAGTACCGGCCGCAGCATCGCCTGGCGCGCCGGGTCCTCGGCCAGGCCGGGCGCATCGAGCGCCGCCAGCGCCGTCCGGTCCTCGGCGGTGAGCACGGCGGAGTGTTCGGCGGCCCGCTCGGCTTCCAGCCAGCCGCGGAAGGTCGGCACCGGCGACAGCGTGACGAAGGTCTTGAGGTTCGGCAACTCGCGCGAGATTTCCTCCACCACCTGCTTGATGAGGAAATTGCCGAAGCTCACCCCGCCGAGCCCGGCCTGGGTGTTGGAGATGGAATAGAACACCGCCACGCTGGCCTTGGCGGGATCGAGATGGGCGCGCTTCTCCGCCAGCACCGGCGCGATCCCCGCCGGGATATCCTTCATCAGCGCCACCTCGACGAAGATCAGCGGCTCGTCGATCAGGGTGGGATGGAAGAAGGCGTAGCAGCGCCGGTCCGGACTGTCGACGCGGGCACGCAGATCGTTCCAGTCGCGAATCTCGTGCACGGCTTCGTAGCGGATGATCTTTTCGAGCACATTGGCGGGTGTCGACCAGTCGATCCGGCGCAGCACGAGAAACCCCCGATTGAACCAGGACGCGAAGAGATGGGTGAAGTCGCGGTCGACCTCGGCGAGGTCGCGGCGCCGCGCCAGGCTGGCGAGGAGATCGGCCCGCATGCCGACCAGGCGCGCCGTGGCACCGGGCGCCAGATTCAGCCGGCGGATGAGTTCCTGCCGCCGGGGCTCGCTCGCCTGGTGCAGTTCGCTCGCCGTGGCGGTGGAAGGCTTGGCGGCATAGGCGGCGACGGCCTTTTCCAGCCGCGCCGCGTCCGGGCCGAAGGTGCCGGCCAGCGCCTCGAAAAAGGCGATGCGCTCGCCGCTCTTGAGGGCGCCATAGGCGATCAGGATTTCGCTGGCGAGCGCCACCCCCGACGCCTCGCCACGCCCGGACAGCAGCTGCTCGCACAGGGACACCACGCTGGCCGCCCGGACCGCACCGACCGGGCGACGCTCGCGCCCGAGGTCCAGTAGCGCCCGCCCGCGCTCGGCGATGGTGCCGAGCAGGTCACCGAAAAAGCTTGTCGTGTCGCTCATGGCTCCCCCACGGGACCCCCGCATCGCCCGGAGGCGACGCGGCTACCCTATCAGTTTTTCATGAGACGCTCACCTCGCGGCGGGCGCAAGACGGCCTTTCGGCGGGTCGATCACGAGCCCGTCACGAAATCGAACAGCAGCTTCATGTTGAGGGTGATGATCAGCGTCGCCGCCAGCACCGCCAGGATGATTTGCCAGCGCGGCGCCACCAGCGCGCCCATCTTGCGCCGATCGGCGGTGAACATGATCAGCGGCACGATGGCGAAGGGCAGTTGCAGGCTCAGCACCACCTGGCTGAGGATCAGCAGTGAGCCGGCGCCCTGCTCGCCATAGGCGATGGTGACGATGGAGGCGGGCACGATGGCGATGGCGCGGGTGATCAGCCGCCGCAGCCAGGGCGCGAGCCGGAAATTGAGGAAGCCCTCCATCACCGCCTGGCCGGCGATGGTGGCCGTCACCGTCGAATTGAGGCCGCAGCACAGGAGCGCCACGGCGAACAGCGTCGGCGCCAGCGCGCTGCCGAGCAGCGGGTTGAGCAGCTCGTGCGCCTTGCCGAGATCGGCCACCTCCTCCGCGCCGCCGGCATGGAAGGCGGAGGCGGCGAGGATGAGGATAGAGGCGTTGATGGTCAGCGCGAACATCAGCGCGATTGTCGAGTCCCAGGTGGCGTATCTGATCGCCTCGCGCTTGCCCTCCAGCGTGCCGTCGTGCCGGCGGGTCTGCACGATGGCCGAGTGCAGATACAGATTGTGCGGCATCACCGTGGCGCCGAGGATGCCGAGCGCCAGATAGAGCATCTCCGGATTGCGCACGATGTCGGCGGTGGGTGCGAAGCCGCGGATCACCTCGCCCCAGTTCGGATCGGCAAGCGCGATCTGCACGCCGAAGCAAGCGGCGATGACCGCCAGCATGCCGATCACCATCGCCTCCACCCAGCGGAAGCCGAGAGTCTGCAGCCACAGGATCAGGAACACGTCGAGCGCGGTGAGGATCACGCCGATTTCCAGCGGCAGGCCGAACAGCAGGTTGAGGCCGATGGCGGTGCCGATCACCTCGGCGAGATCGGTGGCGCAGATGGCCGCCTCGGCGAGGATCCACAGCACGAGGGCGACGGGACGGGGAAAGGCGTCGCGGCAGGCCTGGGCGAGATCGCGTCCCGAGGCGACACCGAGCCGCGAGCACAGGGCCTGCAGCAGGATGGCGATCATATTGGAAAGCAGCGCCACGGTGAGCAGCGCATAACCGAACTTGGAGCCGCCGGCGAGCGAAGTCGCCCAGTTGCCCGGATCCATATAGCCGGTGGCCACCAGATAGCCCGGCCCGATGAAGGCGAGCACACGGCGCAGCCCGACCCGCTTGGGCACCGCTATGGAGCCATGCACCTCCGACAGGGCGGGATCCCCGCGTTCGCGGCGCCACCCACCCGGGGAAAGGCTGTCCAACATGATTTCATCCGCTCTTGCAACTCAGTCGCAAGAAAAATGCGATTCATTCGCAACGCTGTCAACCGGCGCCGCGCCGAGCATCGTGCGAACACGATTTCGCCAGCAGCCTTGCCGGCTCTGGATTTTGCCCCCGGTCCGCGCACATTGTGCGCCATGTTGCGCGCTACCCGTTTCGTCCGCCTCGGCCTTTTGCTGTTCTTCGCCCTGCCGCTCGCCGCGCATGCGCTGGTGACATGGCAGACCTCCGATCTCTCGCTCGGCTGGCGCTCCGCCGATTGGTCGAGTACCGGCACCCTGCCCGCCGCGCCGCAAATGCCGGAAGCGATGGTGCGCGTCTATTGCGCCCCGGTCGGCGGCTGGCGCAGCATTTTCGCGGTGCATTGCTGGGTGGTTTACAAGGAAGCCGGCGCGGCCGCCTATCAGCGTTACGACGTGATGGGCTATTCCGGCGCGCCCGTTCGCCATAACCGTTTCCCGCCGGACGGAAAGTGGTACGGCAACACGCCGGAGCTGGTGGCCGAGGCCACTGGCGCGGCAGCCGCGGCGCTGATCCCGAAGGTGAAGGCGGCGATCGCCGACTATCCCTTTGCCGGCATGGGGGATTATGTGATCTGGCCGGGGCCGAACTCCAACACCTTCATTGCCCATGTGGTGCGGCAGGTGCCGGAGCTGCAGGCCGCCCTGCCCTCCAACGCCATCGGCAAGGACTTTCCGGTCGACGGACGCTGGCTCGACTGGGCGCCCTCGGGCACCGGCGTGACGGCGAGCCTCGGCGGTTATGCCGGGCTGACCCTGGCCTGGGTGGAGGGCGTGGAGATCAACGTGCTGGGTGCGGTCGCCGGGCTCGATCTGCGCCGGCCGGGCATCAAGCTGCCCGGCTTCGGGCGGATCGGGCTGTAGCGCCGGACATCCTCGACCGGCGCAAGCCCGCCGGCCGGGAAGAGCGGACGCCGGCCGTGCCGGCGCCCGCGAAGGCTCACGCGACCTTCTTCACCGTCTTGGCGACCTCGGCCACCTCGGCATCATATTTGCCGGCGAGTGCGGCGAAGGCGCCGGCGCCGTCCGACAGCGAGCGCTTCAGGTCTTCCGCCCAGGTGGTGTGGCGCAGGGTGAAGGTCGATGTCGCCGAGGAACCGTACTTCGCGGACAGGCGGACATTCACCTTGAAGGGAATCGGCTCGGAAGCGAGATAGCGGGTGGTGGGGTGCTCCTTCACGAAGGCGGCGAAAGCCTGGCCGACCTCCTCATACTTGTCGGCATTGATGAGGTCGGTCACCTGCTTCAGGAAGGCGGGCAGCGCGGAATGGGGGGCGGACATGGGTGTTTCCCTTTGCGAACGTCTTTGCATCCTCGTGGAATGCTGGTCTGCGGCATCTGGTATACAACACACCGGCCGAGTTCCAAAGCGCCAGATTTTCCGATTGCCGCGGCGTCGCATCGCGGGAATGAAAAACGCAGCGCTTCCACGCTCCGCCCGCGCGTGCTGTTGAAGGCCAAGCACCGGCGCCGGAAAGACGAGGCCGACATTGCCGTGCCCTGCCCCGGTTGGACGGGCGCGAACGCCAATCCCTGAATCGCCGGCTCGCCAGCGCGTATCCCGGCCATGACCGGGCCGACGCGCTGCAGCTGCAAAAGCAAAGGGGCGCGTCGCCGCGCCCCTCGCCGAATGTCGCATGCAACGGCCGTCAGTCGAGATGGAACTTCGACAGGTCGCGATGCTCGGCCGAGATCCAGCGCACCGTGCCGGAAGCGGAGCGCATGACCACGGTCTGGGTCTCCACAACGTCGCCGCGGTACTTCACGCCCTTGAGCAGGTTGCCGGTCGTCACGCCGGTCGCCGCGAACAGGCAGTCGCCCTGCACCATGTCGTGGATGGTGTAGATCTTCTTCGGGTCGGAGACGCCCATCTTCTTGGCGCGCTCACGCTTCTCCTCGGTGTCGAGGATGAGGCGGGTGAACATCTGGCCGCCGATGCAGCGCAGCGCCGCCGCCGCCAGCACCCCTTCCGGCGCTCCGCCGGTGCCGAGATAGATGTCGACGCCGGTCTCGTCCGGATCGGCGGTGTGGATGACGCCGGCCACGTCGCCGTCGGTGATCAGCTGCACCGAGGCGCCGGTCTTGCGCACCGCCTCGATGATCGCGGCATGGCGCGGACGATCGAGGATCAGCGCGTTGATCTCCGACGGCTTCACGCCCTTGGCCTTGGCCAGCGAGTGGATGTTGTCGACCGGGCTGGCATCGATGTCGATCGTGCCGGCGGCATAGCCGGGGCCGATGGCGATCTTGTCCATGTAGACGTCGGGCGCGTAGAGCATGGTACCGCCCTCGGCCATCGCCATCACCGCGATGGAGCCGGGCATGTTCTTGGCGCACAGCGTGGTGCCTTCCAGCGGGTCGACGGCGATGTCCACCGCCGGGCCCTTGCCGGTGCCCAGTTCCTCGCCGATGAACAGCATCGGCGCTTCGTCGCGCTCGCCCTCGCCGATGACGATACGGCCGGCGATCGGCAGGCGGTTGAGCTCGCGCCGCATGGCGTCGACCGCCGCCTTGTCGGCGGCCTTCTCGTCGCCGCGCCCGCGCAGGCTCGCGGAGGCGACCGCCGCCCGCTCGGTAACGCGCACCAGCTCCAGCGTCAGGATGCGCTCAAGCGCCTGATCCGGTTTGACCGTGATTTCCGCCATCGTCCCAGCCCTCAATCCTTCTCGATCCGAATAACCTGCGGCGGCGACGTGATCACGCCATCCGCCTCGATGGCGTCGATGGCGCGGCGCACCGCCTCTTCCGTCGTCGCATAGGTAATCAGCACCACCGGCGCAGGCCCCCCAGCGCTCTCGGCCCGGTCGCCGCCATGCGGTCGACCACGCCGATGCTGCATTATGGACTCGAGCGAAATATTCCGCTCGGCCATATGACGGGCAATGGCTGCCGCCGTTCCGGGCCGATCGACGGCGGCGAGGCGGATGTAGTAGCCGCCTTCATGGCGCTGTATGGCGGGCTTGCCGGCCGGACGCAACCGCGCGACCGGCCAGCCGAAGGGCCGGCTGACCCGCGCCGCCGCAAGATCGCAGAGGTCGCCGACCACCGCCGAGGCGGTGGCATCGCCGCCGGCGCCGGGACCGACCAGGGTGAGCGCCACCGCGTCGCCGTCCACCGCCACCGCATTGGTGACGCCGGAGACCTGCGCGATTGGCCAATGTTTGGGCACCATGGTCGGGTGGACCCGCAGCTCCACCTCGTCGCCGGCACGGGCGGCGACGCCGAGCAGCTTCACCCGATAGCCGAGCTCGTCGGCGGCATCGAGGTCGGCCAGGGTGATCGAGCGGATGCCCTCGACATGGATGGCGCCGGGATCCGGCTGCACGCCGAAGGCCAGCGTCGCCAGCAAGGCGAGCTTATGGGCGGTATCGAAGCCGTCGACGTCGAAGGTCGGGTCGGCCTCGGCGTAGCCGAGTTGCTGGGCCTCGTCGAGGCAGGCCTCGAAGGACAGCCCCTCCTCGTGCATCTTCGTGAGGATGTAGTTGCAGGTGCCGTTGAGGATGCCGGAGACGCGCGCCATGCGGTTGCCCAGCAACGCCTCGCGCAGCGTCTTGACGATCGGGATGCCGCCGGCGACCGCCGCCTCGAAATGGATGCCGGCGCCGTTCTGCTCGGCCAGCGCCGCGAGGGCGACGCCGTGATGGGCCAGAAGCGCCTTGTTGGCGGTGACCACCGGCTTGTCGGCTTCCAGCGCCGCGGCGACCGCCTCGCGGGCGGCGCCATCCGAGCCGCCGATCAACTCGACGAAGACGTCGATGCCGGGATCGCGAGCGAGCGCCACCGGGCTTTCCGCCCAGCGAACCGAGGAGAGATCGCACTCGCGGTTACGCGAGCGGTCACGCGCACTGACCGCCACGACCTCGACCGCGCGCCCACAGCGCGCGGCGATCTCGTCATTGCGACGGGCAAGCATACGCATGACGCCCGCTCCGACCGTACCCAGGCCGGCGATGCCAATTTTAAGCGGCGGCGCCATCAAACTATCCGAACATCAAAAACAAAAGAACAGCGCCGGCCCGCAATAAACGGGCACTCAACGCGCCGCGGCGAGCGGCACGACGTTGTGCAATGTTTCCGCGCCCGTTTCAAGGAAGCGGCGGACATTGCGCGCGGCCTGGCGGATGCGCTGCTCGTTCTCCACAAGCGCGATGCGGACATAGTCGTCGCCGTGTTCGCCGAAGCCGACGCCCGGCGCCACCGCGACATCCGCCTTCTCGATCAGCAGCTTGGAGAATTCCAGGCTACCGAGGTTGCGGAATTTTTCCGGAATCGGCGCCCAGGCGAACATCGAGGCGCTCGGCGAGGGAATCTCCCAGCCGGCCTTGCCGAAGCTGTCGACCAGCGCGTCGCGGCGCTTGCGGTACACCGAGCGCATCTCCGCGATGCACTCCTGCGGACCGTTGAGCGCCGCCGCGGCCGCGACCTGGATCGGCGTATAGGCGCCATAGTCGAGATAGGACTTCACGCGGGCGAGCGCGGCGATGAGGCGTTCATTGCCGACCGCGAAGCCCATGCGCCAGCCGGCCATGGAGAAGGTCTTCGACATGGAGGTGAATTCGACCGTCACATCCATCGCGCCCGGCACCTGCAGCACCGAGGGCGGCGGATCGCCGTCGAAATACACCTCGGAATAGGCGAGATCGGAGAGCACGATCAGGTCGTGCTTCTTCGCGAAGGCCACGACGTCGCGGTAGAAATCGAGATCGGCGACGCAGGCGGTCGGGTTCGAGGGATAGCAGAGCACCAGCGCCAGCGGCGAGGGAATCGAATGGGCCACCGCGCGCTCCAGCGCACGGAAGAATTCCGGCCCCGGCTCGCACGGCACCGAGCGGATCGCCGCCCCCGCCATCAGGAAGCCGAAGGCATGGATCGGATAGGACGGGTTCGGCACCAGGATCACGTCACCGGGCGCGGTGATCGCCTGCGCCATGTTGGCGAAACCTTCCTTCGAGCCCAACGTGGCGACCACCTGGGTATCGGGGTTCACCTTCACGCCGAAGCGGCGCTCGTAATAGGCGGCCTGTGCGCGGCGCAGGCCGGGAATGCCCTTGGAGGCGGAATAGCGGTCGGTGCGGGGCTTGCCGATGGTATCCTTCAGCTTCTCGACCACATGGGCGGGAGCGTCGAGGTCCGGATTGCCCATGCCGAGATCCACGATGTCGGCGCCGGCGTTGCGGGCGGCAGCCTTCACACGGTTGACCTGCTCGAACACATAGGGCGGCAGCCGGCGGATACGGTGGAAATCGGTCATCGGTCTCAAGCTCCAAGCCGGCCGTTTTCCTCTCAACGGCGCGACACAACGGGCGTTTCTATCATTTTCACCACGCCCATCCCAGGAGGCATGACAAGCGATGGTGGCGCAAGCGTGGTGAATCAATCGGTAACGGAGTTCTTGGCGGCCCCCTTTTATGCAGCTGTCACTGGCCGGTGTTCAGGTCACCGCCCTGATTGATCTGCTGCTCCATCTGGTCGGCATGGTTGCGGGCCATGCCCTCCAGGCTCGACTGCGTCTTCGCCTGGGCGGCGGGATCCATCACCGGCCGGGTGCCGATCTGCGCCGGAGCGCCGAAGCTGGGATAGGCGAGCTTCTGGTCGGGCACGTTGGTCTTGGGCAAGCTGGGGGCGGCGCAGCCGGCAAGGCCGAGACCGAGGCCGAGACAAAGCGCCGCGCCAGCGAGCGGGCGCGCGCGGGCGGGAGATTTCAGCGGAAGGGCGAGGTGGCGCGTCATGTCCCTGTTTCCCGAACTGTCATCGACTCCGCGCTAGGCTCTCGCTCGAACCGGGCGTCGCGTCTATGATGCCCTCACCTATGAACGCACGCACCCGCGGGGACAAGCGGTGAGTAACCGAAACACCGACCGTTCCACCAGCCAGCGGCGCACCGCCGCGCGCTCCACCGCCACCGACGAAACCTCGACGGAAACCGCCGCTCCCTCTTCCTCGAAGACCGCCGCCCCGAAGAAGCCGGGCAAAGTGCCGGCCGGCGCGGCGGCAGGCGCGAGCCAGCCGGCGGCCACCGATGCGACGACGCAGCGCGCCCCGAAGGCGGCCGGGCCGGCCACTGGCCCGGCATCGGCCAAGCGGGTATCCGCCAAGACCGCGCAGGCGCCGTCGAAGGCCGGTAGCGGCGCGACTCCTGCCAAGGCGCAGGCGGCCAGGCGCGGGGGCGCGACAGCCGGCAAAGTCGACACGACGCCCGCGCCCAAGGTTTCGCCCGCCAAAGGGACCGCGGCCAAGTCGGCGGCGCCGAAGGCCGCGCCGCCCGCGGCTGTGACAGCTAAGAGCGTGACGTCGAAGAACGCGACGTCCAGGAGCGCGACGCTCAAGCCCGCGGCGACCAAGGACGCGGCGACCAAGGCGGGGGGCGCGGAACCTGCGCCCTCCCGC
The DNA here is from genome assembly GCF_031456575.1 of Ancylobacter sp. 3268. Taxonomy (NCBI): domain Bacteria; kingdom Pseudomonadati; phylum Pseudomonadota; class Alphaproteobacteria; order Hyphomicrobiales; family Xanthobacteraceae; genus Ancylobacter; species Ancylobacter sp. 3268. The sequence continues at coordinate 55,494 of NZ_JAVDUX010000013.1, read as the reverse complement.
ACCGCGACCCGCAAGCCGTTGGCCGAGGCGGCGGCGCCGGTCGTCCCCGCTCCCCTTCCCCGTCCGCGCCGGGTGTCGCAGACGCGTTCGGCCGCCAGCCATGCGCGGAGCGTCCGCCGGCCCGAGCCCGAGATCGCCGCCGGCCTCACCGTGAATGTCGCCGTGCCGCCGCAGCCGGCTCCGGCTTCCGCCCCCACCCCGGCTCCCCGCACGGCGGAGCGCCCCAACCCGCCCGCGCCGGGCCCGGTCGACTTCGAAACCTTTGCCGGCAATCTTGCCCGCCTCGTCGAGGAGGGCGGCAAGGCGATGGCCGCCTATCTGCGCCCGCGCGAGGAAGGCCGGGTGAAGGACGACATCGCCGAAGAGGTCGCCGACGTCATGAAGACGCTCGGCCACGTGGCCGAATATTGGCTGACCGATCCCCAGCGCACCGTCGACGTGCAGTCGCGGCTGATCGGCGGCTACCTCTCGCTGTGGTCCTCGACGCTCAAGCGGCTGGCCGGCGAAGAGGTCGCCCCCATCGCCCAGCCGCCGGCACGCGACGGGCGCTTCGTCGATCCGGAATGGACGACCAATCCCTTCTTCGACGCGCTGAAGCAGACCTATCTGCTCACCGCCAACTGGGCGGAGAAGCTGGTCGAGGATGCCGAGATCGACAAGCACACCAAGCACAAGGCCGAGTTCTACGTGCGGCAGATCGCCAGCGCGGTGTCGCCGTCGAACTTCGTCTTCACCAATCCCGAGCTGCTGCGCGCCACCCTCGCCTCCAACGGCGAGAACCTGGTACGCGGCATGAAGATGCTGGCCGAGGACATCGAGGCCGGCGACGGCGAACTGAAGATCCGCCAGACCGACAACTCGAAGTTCAAGGTCGGCGTCAACCTCGCCGTCACCCCCGGCAAGGTGATCTTCCAGAACGAGCTGATGCAGCTCATACAGTACAGCCCCGCCACCGAGACCGTGCTGAAGGTGCCGGTGGTGATCGTGCCGCCCTGGATCAACAAGTTCTACGTACTCGACCTCAACCCGGAAAAATCCTTCGTCCGCTGGGCGGTGGCCCAGGGCCTGACGGTGTTCATCATCTCCTGGGTCAACCCCTCCCCGGCCCTCGCCGACAAGGGTTTCGAGGACTACATGCACGACGGCGTGCTCACGGCGATCGAGGTCGCCCGTCGCGCCGCCGATGCCGAGCAGGTGCACGCGGTGGGCTATTGCGTCGGCGGCACCATGCTCGCCATGACGCTGGCCTGGCTCGCCGCCGCCGGCAAGGAGGCCGGGATCCGCTCGGCGACCTACCTGACCACCCAGGTCGACTTCACCCATGCCGGCGACCTGAAGGTGTTCATCGACGAGGAGCAGGTGGCGGTGCTGGAGCGGCGCATGCTCGAATCCGGCATCATGGACGGCCGTGTGATGGCCAACGCCTTCAACATGCTGCGCGCCAACGACCTGATCTGGCCCTATGTGGTGAACAACTACCTGAAGGGGCAGGCGCCCTTCCCCTTCGACATCCTCTACTGGAACGCGGATTCGACGCGGCTGCCGCGCGCCAACCATTCGTTCTACCTGCGCAACTGCTACCTCGACAACAAATTCGCCACCGGCCATCTGACGCTGGACGGCCACAGGCTCGATCTCGGTCGGGTGGCGATCCCGACCTACAGCCTGGCAACGCGCGAGGATCACATCGCCCCGGCGGTGTCGGTGTTCAACGGGCTCCAGCTGTTCGGCGCGCCGACGCGGTTCGTGCTCGCCGGTTCCGGCCACATTGCCGGGGTGATCAACCCGCCGGCGCGGGCCAAGTACCAGTACTGGACCGGCGACGCGCCGGCCGGCAGCCTGGAGGCATGGATCGCCGCCGCCGAGATGCATCCGGGTTCCTGGTGGCCGGACTGGCTGGCCTGGCTGGAGGCGCAGGACGCCCAGCGGGTGCCGGCGCGCGAGCCGGGCGGCGGCGTGTTCGCGCCCATCGAGGACGCGCCGGGCAGCTATGTGAAGGTGAAGGCGTGACATCGGCCGTCCTGGCCGGCGGCCTCGGCCTTTTCGCGACTCTGGTGGCCGCCTTCGCGCCGGCCCCGGCTAACGCCGCGAGCTTCGACTGCGGCAAGGCGCAGACACCGGACGAGCGCGCCGTCTGCGCCGACCCCGCTTTGTCGGCCCTCGACAGCGAGATGGGCGCGCTGTGGTTCAGCTATAGTCGCTTCCAGCTGATGATGGGCGCCAATGGCGCGCGGCGCGACGAGGCGCGCGCCTTCCTGGCGTCGCGGGCGGCATGCGGCGCCGAGGTGGGCTGCCTCGCCCCGCTCTACCGCCAGCGCAACGCGGCGCTGAAGCAGCAGATCGCCGCCGCCATCACCAATGTCACCCGTCAGGCGGATGCCGGTCCCGCTCCCGCCGCGCCGGCACCGCAGCCGGTGATGGACGAGGTCGCCGGCCTCTTCGCGCAGTGTCGGGCGGCGGGCGGCGAGCTGAAGAGCAATGCCTGGCCGGAGATGATGAGCACCGATCTCGACCATGACGGCCGGCCCGACTATCTGCTCAACGCACAGAACCTGCGCTGCGACGGCGCCGCTACCGCCTATTGCGCCAATGACGGCTGCGACATCTCCGTCAGCCTGTCGAGTGCCGGCTACGCGCCGTTGAAGCTGCGCGGCAGCCGGCCCACGCTGGTGCAGGGCACCGATCGCACGACGCTCGACATCTGGGTCGACCGCAGCCAGTGCAAGGATGCCGCGCCCGGCGCCGCCTGCTGGGGCAGTTGGCGGTGGGACGGCGCGGCGCTCACGCCCCGCTACGCCGCCCGCCCGGCGCCCTGAGCGGCGCAATCAGGCAAGAAAATCGACCTTGCCGCTTGAAAGGTCGTAGACACCGCCGACCACGCGCAGATTCTTCGAGGCGATCGCCGCCGCCACGATCTCGCTGGCGGCGGCGATGTGGTCGCTCACCTCCCCGACATTGGCGCGCACGACATCCACCAGCTCCGTATGCCCCTCGCGGCGCGCCCGCAGCACGGCCGGCACGATAGGCTGCACCATGTCGCCGATGAAGCCCGGGAAGCGCGTGCCGGCGGCAACCATGTCGACCGCCGCCTCCACCGCGCCGCACTGGCTGTGCCCCATCACCACAACCAGCGGCGCGCCAAGCACCGCTACCGCATATTCGATGGAGCCGATGGCGGTGGCATCGGCCGTGTTGCCGGCGACGCGGATGATGAACAATTCGCCGAGGCCGGTCGTGAAGACATGCTCCGGTGGGGTGCGCGAATCCGAGCAGCCGAGCACCACGGCGAAGGGTGCTTGGCCGGCGCTGAGCGTGCTGATCGGCACCGGTCCGCCGGCCGGGGTGCAGGCGCCGCCGGCGACGAAGGCGGCGTTGCCGGCCTTCAGCCTGGCAAGCGCCTCGTCGGCGGACAGGCTGGTCTTGGCAATGGGAGCGGCCGCCCGGGCCGGGGACGGTCGGAGCCCCGTCGCCGCGACGCAGCCGCAGGCCAGCGTTCCGAACAGGTTACGGCGAGACACGACAGACGACAGGGTCATGACGGGCTCCATGGGCTCAAAGCCGCCCATGGAGCACACCATTATACCGAAATAGCAATCGGTAATATTCCGATCCCCGTACCTCTTTCAGGGCTCAGGGGAACAGCGCCAGTTGCTCCAGGCCCAGCGTCTCGGGGAAGCCGAGCACCAGGTTCATGTTCTGCACCGCCTGCCCCGACGCGCCCTTGACGAGATTGTCGGTGGTGGAGATCAGGATCACCCGGCCGGGCTGGCGGTCGGCCACCACGCCCAGGACGATCATGTTCGACCCCTTGACGAAACGCGTCTGCGGCACCTGGCCGAGCGGCAACACATGCACGAAGGGCTCGGACTTGTAGAAATCCGCCAGCACCCGATGCACGTCCGCCGCGCCGACGCCGGCCCCGGTCCGGGCATAGATGGTCGCGTAGATGCCGCGGCTCATCGGGATGAGATGCGGGGTGAAGCTCGGCACGATCGAGCGGCCGGCGGCCTTGGAATATTCCTGGTCGAGCTCGGCCATGTGCCGGTGATGACCGACGCCATAGGCGTGCATGCCATCGGTCACCTCGGTGAAGAGCAGCGATTCCTTGGCCGCGCGGCCGGCGCCGGTGACGCCGCTCTTGGCATCGACGACGAGGCCTTCCGGCTCGATGGCCCCGGCCTCGATCAGCGGCACCACCGGCAGGATGGCGGTGGTGGTGTAGCAGCCGGGATTGGCAACGAGCCGCGCCTTGCGGATATCGTCGCGATAGAGCTCGACGAGGCCGTACACCGCCTCCTGCTGCAGCTCCAGCGCCTGATGCGCGTGGCCATACCACTGCTCATAGGCGCCGGGATCGCGTAGGCGGAAATCCGCCGACAGGTCGACCATCTTGATGTGCGGCGCGGCTTCGAACACCCGCTTGATCACCTGCTGCGTGGTGCCGTGCGGCAGGGCGCAGAAGGCGAGATCGACGCTCGACCACGCCACCTCGTCGATGGTGACCAGCTTGGGCAGCGCGAGCTTGCCGAATTGCGGAAAGACGTCGGCCATGGACTGGCCGGCCTTGCGGTCGGCCGTGAGGGCGACGATCTCGACGCGCGGATGGCGGGCCAGCAATCGCACGAGTTCCGAGCCGGTATAGCCCGAGGCCCCGAGGATGGCGATCCGCGCCTTCGTCTCCGTCATCGTCCGTCTCCCTGAAGAGGGTGCAAGCCCGGCCATTCGCCGGAGCGAGCGCGTGTACACCCGTTGCGCGACGGACGGAAGACGTCCACCCCCCCGCGCCGCCGCGGCAGCCGCCCGCTTTGCGCAGGGCTGCCCCGCGTCGATCGGCGGGAACGAATGTGGCCCTCGGAGTATTGCCGTCCCGCCGCCCAGACCGGGCTTCGAGGAATCACATCATGATGCATCCCCTCGCCTTCTTTTCGCTTGGCATGAACATGGCCCGCCTCGGCCTCGACGCGCAGGTGGTCATTGCCGAGCGGGTGAACCGGCTGGCGCGCGGCGACCTCGCCGCCGGCGTCGAGGCGACGCGCATGGTGACCGAGAAGGCGCTGGCGATGGCCGAGGTCAACGCCCGGCTCGCCAAGGCGGCGGCGGCCGGCACGCTGGACAAGGTGGGCCCGGACATCGTGAAGTTTTACGGCCGCAAGGTGCGCGCCAATCGGCGGCGGCTCGGCAAATAAGCCACGCCGCGCGCGTTTTCGTTCATGGAATGTTCACGGCTGTGACTCACACTGGCATAATGTGGTGTAATGGGATGATCCACAGATGCCCGCCAGCGAAAGTCCTGCCCGCCCCATGCCGGAACCCGAGAAGAGCCTGTTCGACGCCGTGCCCGAGACGCCGCGCCCCGCCGCCGCCAAGCCGCCGCGCGCGCCCGCTCAGCCGACAGGCGCCGAGAGCGCCTACACGGCCGCCCATATCGAGGTGCTGGAAGGTCTTGAGCCGGTGCGTCGCCGGCCCGGCATGTATATTGGCGGCACCGACGAGAAGGCGCTGCACCATCTCTTCGCCGAGGTGATCGACAATTCGATGGACGAGGCGGTGGCCGGCCACGCCAGTTTCATCGATGTCGAGCTCACCGCCGACGGCTTCCTGACCGTCACCGACAATGGCCGCGGCATCCCGATCGAGAACCACCCGAAATTCCCCGGCAAGTCGGCGCTGGAGGTGATTCTCACCACGCTGCATGCCGGCGGCAAGTTCGACAGCAAGGTCTACGAGACCTCCGGCGGCCTGCACGGCGTCGGCGTCTCCGTCGTCAACGCGCTCTCCGACGTTCTGGAGATCGAGGTGGCGCGCGGGCAGACGCTCTACCGGCAGACCTATTCGCGCGGCCTGCCGCAGGGCCCGCTGACCGAGGTCGGCCGGGTACTGAACCGGCGGGGCACCAAGGTGCGCTTCCACCCCGACCCGATGATCTTCGGCGCCGAGGCGCGCTTCAAGCCGGCGCGCGTGTTCAAGATGGCGCGCTCCAAGGCCTATCTGTTCGGCGGGGTGGAGATCCGCTGGAGGTGCGACGCCGCCCTGGTTGCCGGCACCGAGGTGCCGCCGGAGGCGGTGTTCCGTTTCCCCGGCGGCCTCAAGGACTATCTCGCCGCCGACATCGCCGGGCACACGCTGGTGCATCCGGAGATCTTCTCCGGCAAGACCTCCAAGCCCGGCGGCCACGGCTCGGCGGAATGGGCGGTCGCCTGGCTCGCCGATGCCGACGGCGCGGTCTCCTCCTATTGCAACACCATCCCCACCGCCGAGGGCGGTACGCACGAGGCCGGCTTCCGCGCCGCCCTGCTGCGCGGGCTGCGCGACCATGCCGAACGCACCGGCAACGCCAAGCGGGCGAGCGCCATCACCTCCGACGACATCATGGCCGGCTGCTCCGCCATGCTTTCGGTGTTCGTGCGCGAGCCGGAATTCCAGGGCCAGACCAAGGAGAAGCTCGCCACCGCCGAAGCGGCGCGCATCGTCGAGCAGGCGATTCGCGACCCGTTCGATCACTGGCTGGGCGGCAACCCGGTACAGGCCAGCCGGCTGCTCGACTGGGTGATCGAGCGCGCCGAAGAACGGCTGCGCCGGCGGCAGGAGAAGGAAGTCTCGCGCAAGAGCGCCGTGCGCAAGCTGCGCCTTCCCGGCAAGCTCGCCGACTGCTCCAACAATTCGGCGGCGGGCTCCGAACTCTTCATCGTCGAGGGCGATTCGGCCGGCGGCTCGGCCAAGCAGGCGCGCGAGCGCCAGACCCAGGCCGTGCTGCCGCTCCGCGGCAAGATCTTGAACGTTGCCAGCGCCGGGCGCGACAAGCTCGCGCAGAACCAGCAGCTCGCCGACCTGATCCAGGCGCTGGGCTGCGGCACCGGCACGCAGTATCGCGAGGAAGACCTGCGCTATGAGCGCGTGGTCATCATGACCGATGCCGATGTCGATGGCGCACACATCGCCTCGCTATTGGTCACCTTCTTCTTCCGGCAGATGCCGAAGATGATCGAGAACGGCCATCTCTTCCTCGCCGTGCCGCCGCTGTACCGCATCACCCAGGGCGCCAAGACGCTCTATGCCCGGGACGAGGCGCATCGCGACGAACTGCTGAAGAAGGAGTTCTCCGGCCGCGGCAAGGTGGAGATCGGCCGCTTCAAGGGCCTCGGCGAGATGATGCCGGCGCAGCTCAAGGAGACCACCATGAGCCCGCGGACGCGCACGCTGCTGCGCGTCACCGTCGCCGATGCCGAGCGCGTCGAAACCGCCGATGCCATCGAACGGCTGATGGGCAACAAGCCGGAAAGCCGCTTCGCCTTCATCTCCGAGCGCGCCGCCTTCGCCAGCGAGGAACTGCTCGATATCTGAGGCCTTTCCTCGAAGCCGGCGACTGGCGGCGTTGCAGCGCCTGCGGCGGCCATGGACCTCTCAAGGGAGCCGCGCGGCATGGCCCGTTTCAACCACAAGCATGTGCTCATCACCGGCGGCACCAGCGGCATGGGCCTTGCCGGCGCCCGAAGGATCGCCGCCGAAGGCGGCGCGGTGGCGGTGACCGGGCTCGATGCCGGTCGCCTCGCGGCGGCGCGGGATATTCTGCCCGCCGACACGCTCGTGCTCTCCAACGATGCCGCCGATCCTGCCGCGGCCCTGTCGCTCACGGCGGCGCTGCACCAATGGGCACTGCTCGACGGGGTTTGGCTCAATGCCGGCTATGCCGCCATCGGCCCGCTGGAGCAGGTCGATGCGGGTGCCTTCGACGCGATGATGGCCGCCAATGTGCGCGGCCCGATGTTGCAGCTGGCCGCGCTCTCGCCGCTGCTGGCGCCCGGCGCCTCGGTGGTCGTCACCTCGTCGAGCTCGACCTATGAAGGCGCGGCGATGACCGGCCTCTATGCCGCCACCAAGGGGGCGGTGGTCGCCATGGCGCGCAGCTGGGCGACGGCGTTCGCCCCGCGCGGCATCAGGGTAAATGTGCTGGTGCCGGGCCCGATCGACACCAATTTCCGCCATTTCCTGCCCGAGGAGGCCCGCCGCAGCTTCGAGGGCTTCGTGGTGAGCCAGGTACCGCTCGGCCGCGCCGGCACGGCCGACGAAGCCGCCGCCGTGGCGCTGTTCCTGCTCTCGGACGACGCTTCCTACGTCACCGGCAGCCAGTATGCGGTCGATGGCGGGCTCGTGATGCTTTGAAACGGCGCTAGCGCCGCTCGAAGGCGATCCGCGCGGCAAGGCCGAGGAAGATCATGCCGGTGGCGCGCTGGAACCAGCGGGCGAAGCCGGCGCGGCCCGCCAGCCAGCGCCCGACGGCGCCGGCGAAGCCGCCGACCAACCCGTTCACGATCATGCCGCCAATGTTCAGGATGGCGCCGAGCAGCAGGAACTGCGCGAAGGCCGATCCGCGCGCCGGATCGACGAATTGCGGCAGGAACGCCAGCACGAAGACGACGATCTTGGGATTGGCGAGATTCACCAGCACCGCCTGCCGGAACGCCGCCCCCGCGCTGCCGTGCCGCGCCGCCTCGCCGCCGGTGAGCGGCCCCGCCGCGGTGAAGGCCTTGAAGGCCAGCCAGACGAGATAGGCGACGCCGGCCCAGCGCAGCGCCTCGAAAGCGGCCGGATGTGTCGCCAGCAGCGCCGCCAGCCCCAGCCCGGCGGCGATCGTGTGAATGAACCCGCCGACAGTGATGCCGAGGCTGGCCGCCAGTCCGGCCCGCGGCCCGGATTTCATGCCCTGCCCGAGGCAGAACAGCATGTCGTTGCCCGGCGTGAGATTGAGCATGAGCGCCGCCGGCGCGAAAACCAGCAGGGTATCGAGGGGAATCAGCATGCCTGCCCTCTAATACGCTTCCGGCGCCGGATCGACGGCGACGATTTCCATGGTGCCGGCCGGCAGGGCGATCTCATCGCCGATCCACTTGCCCACCAGCGCGCGGGCCACCGGCGAAACCCAGGCGATGCGCCCCTCTTTCGGCTCGGCCTCGTCCTCGCCGACGATGCGGAAGCTGCGGCGCCGGCCGTGCTCGTCTTCCAGCGTCACCGCCATGCCGAAGGTGATCGCCTCGCCCCGCGCCGGCGGATCCACCGGCTCGGCGCTGGACCGCCGGGCGCTCCAGTAGCGCAGCTCGCGGGAGGCCCGCGCCGCGGCATCCCGCTCGGCCCCTGCTCCGGCCGCCGCGAGCGCCTCGCGGTGACGGGCGATCTCGGCCTCGATCAGGGCAAGGCCGCGCCGGGTGACAAGGTTGCGATTGGCGCTGACCGGGCGTTCCGGCAGCGCCTCGGCACCACTGTCCTCCTTGACGAAGGCTCGGCTCATGACCCCCTCCGGACGGCGTGAAACAAAGGCAGCGGCATGGCCGGAACCCGAACCACCGGCGCGTTTGTCATCGGCAATATCGGCCACCCCGCCAGCCCCGGCCGTCGACGGCGTCCGATCGCCAAGGCGGCCTATCATACAAATACGCGATCTGTCGCCCCAACCCCTTGAATATCCTGAAAAGCATTGACTTCCGGACCATTATGCCTATGTTGCGCTGCATCGTCTGACCCAATCCGACCGATGCGCTCCGCGCGATGACGATGCAGCCCGTCCCCGGTTACGGCTCGGGGGATGTCAGGGTGAGCGGTGCGCTGCCGCAGAATTGACCCTCGATGCCTTTCAACGAACTGGGCCTGAGCGACAAAGTGCTCTCGGCCGTCGCCGATACGGGTTACACGGAACCGACGCCGATCCAGGCGCAGGCGATTCCTCATGTGCTCGCCCGCCGCGATGTGCTGGGCCTCGCCCAGACCGGCACCGGCAAGACCGCTGCCTTCGTGCTGCCGATGCTGACGATGCTGGAGCAGGGCCGCGCCCGTGCCCGCATGCCGCGCACGCTGATCCTGGAGCCGACGCGCGAGCTCGCGGCGCAGGTGGAGGAGAACTTCACCCGCTACGGCAAGAACCACAAGCTGAACGTCGCGCTGCTGATCGGCGGCGTCTCCTTCGGCGACCAGGACGCCAAGCTGGTGCGCGGCGTCGATGTGCTGATCGCCACGCCCGGCCGCCTGCTCGATCATGTCGAGCGCGGGCGGCTGCTGCTCTCCGGCATCGAGATCCTCGTCATCGACGAGGCCGACCGCATGCTGGACATGGGCTTCATCCCGGACATCGAGCGCATCTGCAAGCTGGTGCCCTTCACCCGCCAGACGCTGTTCTTCTCCGCCACCATGCCGCCGGAAATCCAGCGGCTGGTCGCGCAGTTCCTCTCCAATCCGGTGCAGGTGGAAGCCTCCCGCCCCTCCTCCACCGCCTCCACCATCACCCAGCTTCTGGTGGCGAGCGGCAAGGAGGACTATGAGAAGCGCGATACGCTGCGCCGTCTCATCGACAATGCCGAAAACCTGCAGAACGGCATCATCTTCTGCAACCGCAAGAGCGAAGTCGCGGTGGTGCACAAGTCGCTGCTGCGGCATGGCTACAAGGCCGTCTGCCTGCATGGCGACATGGACCAGCGTTCGCGCATGAACGCGCTCGACCAGTTCCGCACCGGCGAGGCGACCCTGCTGGTCGCTTCCGATGTCGCCGCCCGCGGGCTCGACATTCCGGCGGTGAGCCACGTGTTCAACTTCGACACGCCGCACCACGCCGAGGACTATGTGCATCGCATCGGCCGGACCGGCCGCGCGGGCCGCACCGGGGCGGCGTTCACCCTGGTGACCCACGCCGACGCCAAGTCGCTGGCTGCCATCGAGAAGCTGATCGGCCGCCCGATCGAGTGGCAGGGCGATCCGCTCGGCGACGCCCCGCCGCGCGAAGCCCGCGGCGCCCGCCCCGCCGGCCGCGGCGAGCGGACCGAGCGCGGCGAGCGCAAGGAACGCGGCGAGCGCAGCGGTAGCGAGCGCAGCGGCGCCGGCTCCGAGCGTCGTGGCGCCCGTCCCGCCCGTCGTCGTGACGGTACGGCTCCTGCTCCGGCCGAGGTCGCGCTCGAGGAGAGCGCCGCTCCGGCGCCAATCGCCGCGCGCGCCCCGCGGCGCAAGCCGGGCGGCGATGCTCCGGCCAAGGCCCCCGTTGCCGCCCCGGCTCGCGCGCCGGTGACGCCGACGTCGGTGCGCCATGGCGAGGAACGTCGTTCCTCCTATCATGACGAACCGGCCGATACCTCGCATCTGCCAGCCTTCCTGCTGCGTCCGGTGCGCATCAAGGCCAGCTGAGCGGCTCTCATATCACTGTCAGGCGGCGGAGGCCTCCGCCGCCCTGAGCTGCCCGCGCAGGTGGCGGGTCAAGGCCGCCTTTACCGCCCCGTCATCGCCGGTATTGGTCCAGGCCGAGACGGTGATCTCCACCCGGTCGAGCAGCATCTTCGACACCGATGCCGATGGGCCGGGACTGGACAGCACCCGCGTGTCGGCCTTCAGAAAATCGACAGCCTCCGCCAGCGCCGCCTCGGCATCGGCGGCGCCCGGCAGTTCCAGCGTCACGGCGAATTGCCGCTGGCCATAGGCCGAGTTGTTGACGATGTTCGAGCCCCACACCTTGGCGTTGGGGATCAGCACCTGCACATTGGTGCCGGACGCCAGTTCGGTGGTGAACAGCGACAGGCCCTTCACCGTGCCGGCGACGCCCGCCACCTCGACGCTGTCGCCGAGCTTGAACGGGCGGAACAGCAGCAGCATCACCCCCGCCGCCAGATTGGACAGCGTACCCTGCAGGGCGAGGCCGATGGCCAGCGAGGTCGCGCCCAGCACGGCGATGATGCTGGTGGTCTGGATGCCGAAACGCTGCAGCACCGCCACCCCGACGAACACCAATACCGTGTAGCGGGCGATGCTGGCGAGGAAACCGGAGACGGTGACGTCGACCCGCCGTGTGGCGCCGAGCGCCCGCATGACCAGCCGTTCCACGAAAGTGGCCAGCCACCAGCCGACGACGATCAGGCCGATGGCATAGAGGATGTTGAGCCCGTAGAGGACGAGCAGATTGCCGAGGCTTTCGAAATTGACGCGGTCGAGATCCATCCGTTTTCCCTCTGCTTGCGACAGGGGTAACGGGCGGCGGCGCCAGCGGTTCACCGCGACGCGCTAGCAATTGGTCGGAAGCCGGCGTCCCGGCGGGCTGCCCTTGGGCTTCGCCGGCGCCCGCCGTGCCACCGCCAGGGCCGCGCGGGCGATCTCGGCGAGGGCCTCGGGATCATCGAGGGCCGCCTCGGGCGCCGACCAATAGCCGAGTTCGACCCGGCGCCCTGCGCGATCATAGGTGAACGGCAGCGACCCATCTGCCGCGAGGCGCTCGGCCAGAGGCAGGTCGGCCTTGAAATAGAGGGTATCGTCGACCACCAGCGCCAGCATCAGACCGTCGGCGAACACGCCGAGTCCGCCGAACATCCGCTTCACGCGCACCGGGCCGAAGCCCGCCAGCAGATCCGCGATCGTCTCCGCATCCACCGGCTCAGGCGCCGGAGCTCGCCGAGGGATTCGCCGCTTCGGCCTTGGCCGGGGTGATGGCAACCGATTCGCCGCAGCCGCAGGCCGAGGTCTGGTTCGGGTTGTTGAACACGAACTGCGCCGACATCTTGTCGATGCGGTAATCCATCTCGGTGCCGAGCAGATAAAGGATGGCCTTGGGATCGATGATCACCCGCGCGCCCTTGTCTTCGATGATCTCATCGAAGCGGCCCGCCTCCTCGGCGAATTCCATCGTGTATTCCATGCCGGCGCAGCCGCCGTTCTTGATGCCGACGCGCAGGCCGGCGGCCGGCTTGTCGCTGCGCTCCATGAGCGCACGCACGCGCGCCGCAGCGGCATCGGTCAGCTTCATCACGGCTGGGCGGGGACGGGCTTCGGTCATATCTGTCGTCTCCAACTCGACGCCGGTTCAAGGCCGGCGGATCGGCACGCTGAAAATGGGATATCAGGCGGCCGCAGGCAAGACGAAGAGAGTGCACACGCGCCATGCGCCGGCGCCGTGGCTCAGTAATTCGGCCACAGCCCCGGCGTCGCCAGCTCGACGAGATGGCCGTCGGGATCGCGCAGGTAGAGGCTCACTCCGCCACCCTTCCAGTCCACGCGGCCCTCGATCACGACACGCTGCGCCGCCAGATGCGCGATCCACAGCTCCAGCGCCGCCGCCGGGATCGCCAGCGCGTAGTGCAGGGGGCCATGGCCGTCATGCGGCGGGATCGTGCCCTCGGCCATGTGGACCGGCTCCAGCGTCGCCCCGCGCAGGAACAGCAGCAGCACGCTCGCCGGCCCGGCATTATAGGCGCAGAAGCGGGCATCGGCCACCATCGGGCTGAGGCCGAGAATCTCCTCGTAAAAGGCGCGGGCGCGCGGCAGATCGTCGACATAGAGCCCGGTCTCCAGCACGCCGGAGATCGGCGGCGGCGGCGTCCCAGTGGCTGCCACCTCGCCCGTCATTTCCTCACCACAGATTAAGGGCGAGCCGCGCCTCTTCCGACATCCGGCCCTGGTCCCAGGGCGGGTCGAAGGTGAGGTTGACATTGACGCCGGAGACGCCGCCGACGCTCGCCACCGCGCCTTCCACCATGCCGGGAAGCTCGGCGGCGGAGGGGCAGTTGGGCGTGGTCAGCGTCATCTCCACCGCCACCTGGCGGTCGTCGGCGATGTCGACCTTGTAGATCAGGCCGAGCTCATAGATGTCGACCGGGATCTCGGGATCGTAGACCGTCTTCAGCGCCGCGACGATGTCATCGGTCAGCCGGTCCAGTTCCTCCTGCGGAATCTGCGAGTCGATGGCCGGCACGTTGGGCGCATCGGCAGAAGATATGTCGCTCATGCGAACAGGTCCTGAGCCTTGACGAGGGCATCGGCCAACCGGTCGACTTCCTCATGGGTGTTGTAGAGCGCGAACGACGCCCGGCACGTCGCTGTTACTCCATATCGTCCAAGAAGCGGCATTGCGCAATGGGTGCCCGCCCGCACCGCCACGCCCGCCCGGTCGATGATGGTGGCAATGTCGTGCGGATGCGCGCCCTTGACGTCGAAGGCGAAGATCGCCCCCTTGCCCGGCGCATCGCCATAGATCTGCACCGAGTTGATCGCCGACAGCCGCTGCCGGGCATAGGCGCCGAGCGAGGCCTCATGCGCGGCGATGCGCGCGCGGCCGAGGCTCTCCATATAGACCAGCGCCTCGCCAAGGCCGATCGCCTGCACGATCGGCGGCGTGCCGGCCTCGAAGCGGTGCGGCGGCTCGCCATAGGTGACGCCGTCCTCGGTGACGGTGCGGATCATCTCGCCGCCGCCTTCATAGGGTGGCAGCTTGTCCAGCAGCGCCCGCTTGCCGTAAAGCACGCCGATGCCGGTCGGCCCATAGAGCTTGTGGCCGGTGATGCCGTAGAAATCGACGTCGAGATCCTGCACGTCGACCGGCATGTGCACCGCCGCCTGCGCGCCGTCGACCACCACCACCGCGCCGGCCTCATGGGCGAGGCGGGCGATCTCCTTCACCGGCGTCACCGTGCCCAGCACGTTCGACATGTGGGTGACGGCAACGATCTTCGTCCGCTCGGTGAGCAGCGCCCGGTAGGCGTCGAGATCGAAGGCGCCGTCTTCCAGCACCGGCACCCATTTGATCACCGCGCCCTTGCGCTCGCGCAGGTAATTCCACGGCACGATGTTGGAATGGTGCTCCATGATCGAGAGCACGATCTCGTCGCCTTCCTTGATCGACTGCCCGAGCGAGGAGGCGACGAGGTTGATGGCACCGGTGACCGAGCGGGTGAAGATCACCTCCTCCAGCGTCGGCGCATTGAGGAAGGCACGGCAGCGCTCGCGCGCCTGCTCATAGGCCTCGGTCATCGCATTGGCGAGATAGTGCAGGCCGCGATGGACGTTGGAATATTCGTTCTCATAGGCGTAGCGCATGCGGTCCAGCACCTGGACCGGCTTCTGCGCCGAGGCGGCGTTGTCGAGATAGACCAGCGGCTTGCCATAGACCTGCTTGGACAGGATCGGGAAATCCTGCCGCACGCGCTCGACGTCGTAGATGCCGTCGGTGACGGCGGGGTGGAGGGTGGTCATCTCAGGACCTTTCTGGCGCCTTGCATGGCGAACATCCTTCGAGGCCGGCCTGTGGCCGGCGCCTCAGGATGAGGGCGCAAAAAGAGGAGCCTCATCCTGAGGTGCGAGCGGAGCGGGCCTCGAAGGATGCCCGTCCCGAGCGCCAGAGTCTCAGCCCCGCGCCTTCAGCCAGGCCTCGGCGCGCTCGACCAGGGCATCGCGCAATTCGTCATGCGCCACGGTCTCGATGGCCTCGCCGACAAAGGCCTGCACCAGCAGGCTCTGCGCTTCCTTCAGCGGGATGCCGCGGGCGCGCAGATAGAACAGCAGGTCGTCGTCGATCGCGCCGCAGGTGGCGCCATGGCCGCAGGCGACGTCGTCGGCGAAGATCTCCAGCTCCGGCTTGTTGTCCATCTCGGCGTCGTCGCCGAGCAGCAGCGCGCGGCTCATCATCCGCCCGTCGGTCTTCTGGGCCGGCTGACGCACCACGATCTTGCCCTGGAACACCCCGCGCGAGCTGTCATCCAGCACATGCTTGAAAAGCTCGCGGCTCTCGCAACCGGTGGTCTGATGGTCGACGAACAGCGTCGAATCCGCGTGCTGGCGATCCTTGAGCAGCAGCGCGCCGTTGAACGACACCGCGCTGTCGGCCCCCTGGAGGCGGGCATAGAGCGAAGTGCGCGACACCGCCGCACCCGAGGTGAAGCCGAAGGCGTTCAGCTTCACGGCCTTGCCGACCTCGAACAGCAGCGTCGATAGGTGAATGGCGGCAGCGCCCTCCTCCTGTGCCCGCACCACGTCGAGGCTGGCGTCATCCGCCACCACGAACTCGGTGGCGCTGTTGACCTGATAGGCCGTGCCTTCCGGCCCCTCGAAGCTCTCGGCATAGGTGAGGCTGGCGCCTTCGCCGAGCACGACGAGATTGCGGGCGAAGCTCGCCGCCGCCTTGCCGCTGAACACATGCGCGACATGGATCGGCCGCTCGATCTTCGCGCCCGGCGCCACCGAAACGGCGACGCCGTCGCGCGCAAGCGCCGTATTCAGCGCCAGGGCCGCGTCGTAGCGACCCGGCTCCAGCGTGCCGAGCCGGGCGACCGCATCGCCGCCGGCCGCCAATGCCTGCGCAAGCGAGGCGATGGTCAGCCCCGGCTCCAGATCGGCGAGGTCGGACAGCTCCGGCACCACCGCCCCATTGGCGACGACGATGCGACGGACGTCGGTGTCGACCAGCAGCCGGGCATGCGCCTCGACCACCGCCGACTGCGCCGGCGTGGAAATCGGCAGCGCCTCGCGCACCAGCGTGCGCAGATCGGTGTATTTCCACTCCTCCACCCGGCGGTGGGGAAGACCGTTATCGTTGAAGGCCTTGGCGGCCGCCGCGCGCAGCGCCACGATGCGCGCGCCGCCGCTCGCCGGCAGATTCTTCAATTCACCCGACAAGCCCTGCTCGGCCGGGGTGCGCATAGGACGAACTTCCGCGTTCATCGTATCCCCCTCACGCCGCGTCCTGCTGGTACTCGGCATAGCCATTGGCTTCGAGTTCCAGCGCCAGCTCCTTGCCGCCCGAGCGCACGATGCGGCCCTTGTTCATCACATGCACGAAGTCGGGCACGATGTGATTGAGCAGGCGCTGGTAGTGGGTGATGACGATCATGCCGCGATCCGGCGAGCGCAGGGCATTGACGCCCTCCGACACGATCTTCAGCGCGTCGATGTCGAGGCCGGAATCGGTCTCGTCGAGGATGGCGATCTTCGGCTCCAGAATGGCCATCTGCAGGATCTCGGCGCGCTTCTTCTCGCCGCCGGAGAAGCCGACATTGACGCCGCGCTTCAGCATGTCCTGGCTGATGCCGAGCCCGGCGGCCTTGGCCTTCACCAGCCGCAGGAAGTCCGGGGTGGAGATTTCCTCCTCGCCGCGCTTCTTGCGCTGGGCGTTCAACGCCGAACGCAGGAAGGTCATGGTGGCGACGCCGGGCACCTCGATCGGGTACTGGAAGGCGAGGAACACGCCCTTGGCGGCGCGCTCGTCGATTTCCATCTCCAGCAGGTCTTCGCCGTCGAGCGTCACCGAGCCCTCGGTGACTTCATAGTCTTCCTTGCCGGCGAGAATGTAGGAGAGCGTCGACTTGCCGGAGCCGTTCGGGCCCATGATGGCGTGGACCTCGCCGGGATTCACCTTCAGCGACAGGCCCTTGAGGATTTCCTTGCCGTCCTCGCCCTCGATCTTGGCGTGGAGGTTGTCGATGTCGAGCATGGCCATTGCGTTCGTTCCGTTACCTGTGTGGCGCGGCATCCTGGGCCGTCCGGCCGGGCGCGCCGAATGTGCGAAAGGCGGCGAAGCGTCCCGGCGAACCGGGACGCAAAAGGGCGTCAGCCCACCGAGCCTTCGAGGCTCACCGAGATCAGCTTCTGCGCCTCGACCGCGAACTCCATCGGCAGCTGCTGCAGCACGTCCTTGACGAAGCCGTTGACGATCAGCGCCGTCGCCTCCTCGGGATCAAGCCCGCGCTGCCGGCAATAGAACAGCTGGTCCTCGGAGATCTTCGAGGTGGTCGCCTCGTGCTCGAAATGCGCGCTGGCGTTCTTGCTCTCGATATAGGGCACGGTGTGCGCGCCGCACTGGTCGCCGATCAGCAGGCTGTCGCAATTGGTGAAGTTGCGCGCGTTGGTCGCCTTGCGGTGCGCCGAAACAAGACCGCGATAGGTGTTGTCCGAGCGGCCGGCGGCGATGCCCTTGGAGATGATGCGGCTCGAGGTGTTCTTGCCGAGATGGATCATCTTGGTGCCGCTGTCGACCTGCTGACGGCCGTTCGAGATGGCGATCGAGTAGAACTCGCCCTGCGAATCGTCGCCGCGCAGGATGCAGCTCGGATATTTCCAGGTGATCGCCGAGCCGGTCTCGACCTGCGTCCACGAGATCTTCGAGCGGTCGCCGCGGCAGTCGCCGCGCTTGGTGACGAAGTTGAAGATGCCGCCCTTGCCCTCGCTGTCGCCCGGATACCAGTTCTGAACGGTGGAGTACTTGATTTCGGCATCGGCCAGCGCCACCAGCTCGACCACGGCGGCGTGCAGCTGGTTCTCGTCGCGCATCGGCGCGGTGCAGCCTTCGAGATAGCTCACATAGGAGCCCTCATCGGCGATGATCAGCGTGCGCTCGAACTGGCCGGTGTTGCGCTCGTTGATGCGGAAATAGGTCGAGAGCTCCATCGGGCAGCGCACGCCCTTCGGCACGTACACAAACGAGCCATCGGAGAACACCGCCGAGTTCAGCGTCGCGAAGAAGTTGTCGGTCACCGGCACCACCGAGCCGAGATATTTCCGCACCAGCTCGGGATGCTCGCGCACCGCCTCCGAGATCGGCATGAAGATGACGCCGACCCTGGCGAGCTCTTCCTTAAACGTGGTCGCCACCGAGACGCTGTCGAACACCGCGTCCACGGCGACTTTCGAACCGCCGCTGCTCTCGATGCCGAGCAGCGCGTCGCGCTCGCGCAAGGGTATGCCCAGCTTCTCATAGGTGGCGAGGATCTCCGGGTCGATCTCGTCGATCGACTTCGGTCCTGCCTTCTGCTTCGGCGCCGAGTAATAATACAGTTCCTGATAGGGGATCGGCGGATAGTCGACCCGCGCCCATTTCGGTTCCTGCATGGTCTGCCAGCGGCGGAAGGCGTCGAGCCGCCACTCCAGCAGCCATTCGGGTTCGTTCTTCTTGGCCGAGATGAAGCGGACGGTGTCCTCGTCCAGTCCCTTCGGCGCCTTCTCCGACTCGATATCGGTGAAGAACCCGTATTTGTACTGATCGACGTCGATGGAGCGGACCTGCTCCACTGTCTCCTGTACGGCCGGCATCGTCTCATCTCCTCTCCCACGCGGGGTCAAGGCCCGCGGGTGCAGGTCAACACGTCACATCGGCAGCGCCGCGCCTGCGGCCGTCGCCGTATTCAAGCGTCGGCGCCACCGGGACGCCGCCGCCAAATCCTTCGTCACGCCGCTCGTGCGCGACGCAACAGCCCCGGGATCACCCGGCGGAACACGCCGAGCGCCTGGTCGACATCCTCGTCCTGGCTCGACCAGCCGAAGGACAGCCGGAACGCCGAACGGGCGATCTTCTCCGGCACGCCCATCGCGGCCAGCACATGCGACGGGCCAACCTTGCCCGACGAGCAGGCGGCCCCGGCGCTCACCGAAAGCCCGGCGAGATCAAGCGCGATCACCACCGTCTCGGCCGGCGCACCCGGCAGGGCGAAGCACGCGGTATTGGGCAGGCGATCGACATCGCCGACCAGCAGCACCAGTTCCGGGAACTCGCACCTTAGAGCGTCTTCAAGCCGTTCGCGCAAGCCGCCAATGCGGATGATTTCACCATCGAGCGCCAGCCGGGCGCTCTTCGCCGCGGCTCCGAAGGCGGCGATGGCAGGCGCGTTCTCGCTGCCGGCCCGCCGGCCGCGCTCCTGCCCGCCACCGGCGAACACCGGTGCGGGGCGCAGGTCCGGGTCGGCGAACACCAGCGCGCCGGCGCCCGGCGCGCCGCCGATCTTGTGGGCGGAGATCGAGACGGCGTCGACGCCGAGCCCGGCAAGATCGACGCGGATGCGGCCAGCCGCCTGCACCGCGTCGGTGTGGATCAGCCCGCCACGGGCATGGACGCGGCGCGCCGCCTCGGCCACCGGCTGGATCACCCCGGTCTCGTTATTGGCCAGCATCAGCGACACCAGCACCCGGTGCCCGGCCTCGGCATGAGCGGCGAGCGCGGCATCGAGCGCGTCGAGCCGCAGCCGGCCGCGCGCATCCACCGGCAGGATTTCCACCTTGTCGGCGGCGAAGCGGTGGCCGCGCAGCACGGCGGCATGCTCCACCGCGCTGATCAGCAGCACGTCACAGGGGAGCGGCTCGCCGGCGCGCTGATAATCGGGGGTCAGCGCCAGCGCGTCGGCCTCGGTGCCGCCGGCGGTGAAGACCACGCCCCGTGCATCGCCGCCGACCAGCGCCGCCACCTCGACGCGCGCCTGCTCGATGCGGGCACGGGTCGCCCGCCCCTCGCCATGAATGGCCGAGGCATTGCCGGTCGCGGTCAGCGCGGCGGTCAGCGCCTCGACCGCTTCCGGGCGTATCGGCGCGGTGGCATTGTGATCGAGATAGATGCGTTCGTTCATCGCGGCCCGGTTCGGTGTTTCAGCGCCTGCCCGCCTATATAGTAGGACACCGCCGCTTTCGCTGCGGTCCCCGTTGATTTGCTTGCAAAACAAGCCCATCTCATTCATAGCTTCAGCTCCGCACAGTCCGCGGGCGACGCCGGCAATGGTTGCACGACATTGGCCTGCAACCATGCGTAGAAACTTAGAATTATTCTAATAAATTAGGGATCACACCCTATGTCGTCAAGGCGCTCGCGGTATTATGTACACCTGCAGGAAAATTGAAACGGCGGCCCCGCGCCTTGGCTGCCTGCCTGCGCAGGGCGGTTGCGCCGCCCGTATCTAGGATCACACACTTCATGCCCGAGGTCATCTTCACCGGCGAGAAGGGGCGTCTGGAAGGGCGGTACCAGCCGGCCAAGCAGCGCCACGCGCCCATCGCCATCATCCTGCACCCGCACCCGCAGTTCGGGGGCACGATGAACAATCCGGTGGTCTATAATCTCTACTACCAGTTCGTGAACCGTGGCTTCTCGACGCTGCGCTTCAACTTCCGTGGCGTCGGCCGCTCGCAGGGCTCTTTCGACCACGGCCAGGGCGAGCTCGCCGATGCCGCCGCCGCGCTGGACTGGGCGCAGTCGATCAACCCCGATGCACGTGCCTGCTGGATCGCCGGCTTCTCCTTCGGCGCCTGGATCGGCATGCAGCTGCTGATGCGCCGCCCGGAGGTGGAAGGTTTCATCTCGGTGGCCGCGCCGGCCAATCTCTACGACTTCTCCTTTCTCGCTCCCTGCCCCTCCTCCGGCCTGTTCGTCCACGGCGACAAGGACGCGGTGGTGCCGTTCTCGGCGGTGAACACGCTGGTGGAGAAGCTGAAGACGCAGAAGGGCATCGTTATCGAACAGCAGACCGTGCCGGGCGCGAACCACTTCTTCGACAACCGGACCGAGGAGTTGACCGAACTGATCGGCGGCTATCTCGACCGACGCCTGCCGGACACCCGCAAGAGCGACAACGCCGCCTGAGGCGAACTGCGGCGCGATGGCGACGGAATAAAAAAGCCCGGCACTTGGCCGGGCTTTTCATTTTCGAGACGCGACACGACGCGCGATGCGAAGACTGAGTTAAGCACGCTCAGTTGAGCACGAGGCGATCGGGATGCGTCACCGTCACGCTGTCGCCGCGACGCGCGATCTCGACCTGGCTGGCATCGGCACCCTCGGGCCCCGGCACGGAAAAGCTCACCGCCTGCTCCGGCTGCAGCGTGGCGGCGACGCGGATCGGCGCACCGCCGGCCACGCTCAGCGTCGCCACGACGTGATAGCCGTCAGCCTGGAGGGTGTAATAGGCGACGCCGCGCACATAGCCGATATTGATCGTCTGCGCTGCCGCGGGGCGGGCCCCGACCCGATCGGCGGCGAAGCCGGGGGCGATGAAGGCGACGGCGATGAGCCCACCCGCCAGGGCGAGGGGCAGAATGTCACGAGAAAGGTTGCGCATCTCGATTGCTCCAAGTTCTGTCCAGGCGTTTTGATCAGAAGCTGCCTGCCTGGCGAGCCGGACTTCCGGGAGCCGTCAACATACGCATTTTGTTGTGCGGCGCATCATACGTTTGCGCATCGCACCATTGCGTTTCAGGAATACTTCGCTGATATGAATTAAGATTCAATTTTACTGAATGATGGCTTCAGCTTTGCTTCAGCCGCCACGCTGCCGGCGAAGTTGCGTCATTCCAAGGCCACCGCGACCCCGCCGGCCATCGGCGCGGGCACGCCCGTGGTGGTCGGGAAGCTGAGCGGCAGGCCCCGCCGCGAACGCACCGCCAGGAAAGCGAAAGCCTGCGCCTCCATCGCATCCGAGGATAGGCCGAGCGCATCGGCAGGCGCCACCGGCAGGCCGAGCCTGGCGGCCAGCATGGCGAGCAGCGTCGGGTTGTGCGCGCCGCCCCCGGCCGCCACCACGGCTTGCGGCCGCTGCGGCAGCAGGGATAGCGCGGCGGCCACGGTCGCGGCGCTGAGCGCGGTCAGGGTCGCCGCGCCGTCTTCAGTGCTCCGCGCCGCCAACCCGGCATGCTCCGCCACGAAGGCCTTGAAAGCGTTGCGATCCAGCGATTTCGGCGGGCGCTGGGTGAAGAAGGGGTGCGCCAGCAGCCGCGCCAGCGCCGCGTCATCGACACGCCCCGCCGCCGCGCAGGCGCCGTCGGCATCGACCGGCAGCCCGGTGCGCTCCTTCATGAAGTCGTCGATCAGCGCATTGGCCGGGCCGGTGTCGAAGGCCACGGGATCGTTGATGCCATCGACATAGGTGACGTTCGCCACCCCGCCGAGATTGAGAAATAGCAGCGGCAGCGGCAGATCGAGCCCCTTGGCCAGCGCCGCGTGATAGACCGGCACCAGCGGCGCCCCCTGCCCGCCTGCCGCCACGTCGGCGGCACGGAGATCGTAGACCAGCTCGGCGCCCGGCTTCAGCCCGGCCGCCCGCAACGCCCGCGCCAGCACCGGCCCGTCGCCGATCTGCACGGTAAGGGCGATCTCCGGCCGATGCAGCACCGTCTGGCCGTGGAAGCCGACCACCCGCGCTTGTGCCGCCTGCGGATGCGCGGCGACGAAGCGCGCCACCGCCTCGCCATGGCGGGCGGTCAGCATCAACTCGGCCTCGGCCAGCACGCCGGGACGCGCCGTGCGGTCGGTCAGCGGTTTTGCCTCCTCGATGGCGCGCACCAGCAGCGCCCGGTCTTCCGCCCGATAAGGATAGGTGGCCGAGGGGCCGAAAGCGGCGACGCTCTCGCCATCGGTCTCGATCAGCGCCACGTCGACGCCGTCGAGCGAGGTGCCGCTCATCAGACCGATCGCCGCCACAGGCTCCGTCATCTCGCCCTCCCGGCGTGCATGTGCCGCCCGAAGCTGCTACATGACCCGCCCAATCCTTTACCTTGAACCTTTACATGGCGTTGATGCCGGCAGGCCAGACATGACGACGTTCCGTTCCGACTTCCTGCGCACTCTTTCCGAGCGCGGCTTCGTTCACCAGATCTCGGATCCCGAAGGGCTCGATGCGCTCTTCGCCACGGAAACCGTCACCGCCTATATCGGCTTCGATCCCACCGCGCCGAGCCTGCATGCCGGCGGCCTGATCCAGATCATGATGCTGCACTGGCTGCAGGCGACCGGCCATCGCCCGGTCTCGCTGATGGGCGGCGGCACCGGCATGGTGGGCGACCCCTCCTTCAAGGAGGAGGCGCGCAAGCTGATGACGGTGGAGACCATCGAGGAGAACATCGCCTCGATCAAAAAGGTGTTCTCCAGCTACCTGACCTATGGCGAGCGCCCCACCGATGCCCTGATGGTGAACAACGCCGAATGGCTGACCGGACTCAACTATCTCGAATTCCTGCGCGATGTCGGCCGGCACTTCTCGGTCAACCGCATGCTGTCCTTCGACAGCGTGAAGACGCGGCTCGAGCGCGAGCAATCGCTGTCCTTCCTTGAATTCAACTACATGATCCTGCAGGCCTACGACTTCGTCGAACTGTCGAAGCGCTACGGCGTGCGGCTGCAGATGGGCGGCTCCGACCAGTGGGGCAACATCGTCAACGGCATCGATCTCGGCCACCGCATGGGCACGCAGCAGCTCTACGCCCTGACCTCGCCGCTGCTCACCACCGCCTCCGGCGCCAAGATGGGCAAGTCGCTGTCGGGCGCGGTGTGGCTGAACGCCGACATGCTGAGCCCCTACGAGTTCTGGCAGTACTGGCGCAACACCGAGGACGCCGATGTCGAACGCTTCCTGAAGCTCTACACCACGCTGCCGATGGGCGAGATCGCACGCCTCGCCGACGAGGCCAGGGGCGCGGCGATCAACGAGGTGAAGAAGATCCTCGCCACCGAGGTCACCGCCATGCTGCACGGCCGCGCCGCGGCGGAGGCGGCGGCCGAGACGGCGCGCAAGACCTTCGAGGAAGGCGGGCTTTCCGCCGATCTGCCGACCATTGAGATCGCCGCGGCGGAATTGGAAGCCGGCATCGGCGTGCTCAGCGTGTTCGCCGAGAAGACCGGCCTCGTCGCCTCGAACGGCGAGGCCCGCCGGCAGATCAAGAGCGGCGGGCTCAAGCTGAACGACGCCACCGTCACCGACGACAAGGCGGTGGTGAGCGCCCGCGATCTCACGCCCGAGGGCGTGGTGAAACTGTCCTTCGGCAAGAAGAAGCACGTGCTGCTGAAGCCGGTGTGAGCGGGACAAGACCCACGGAATCAGAAAAGCCCGGGCAGCGCCCGGGCTTTTTCATGCCTATCGCGTCGGCACCACCGCCGGCGGCGTCGGATCCGGCGCCTGCCTATATTCGAAGATCTTGCGCAGGAAGCCCGGCGCCACGGCGGAGATCGGGTTCACCCGCAGCGTCGGCCCGCTGAGCGGCCCGACGATCTCGTAGGTCACGCCCACCAGCCCTTCATTCGGCCCGCCACCGAGGAAGAAGCCGAGCACCGGCAGGCGCGAGAACAGATTGTTCAGCCCATAGGCCGGCACATAGGTGCCCTGGATCGAGATGCGGTCGCGCGCATAATCGAGCGAACCGTCGAAGGTCGAGCCCACCGCCGGGCCCCATACCACGCCGTCGCGGATGGTGAGCTGCTCGGCCGAGCGGGTGAAGCTCACCTGCAGCTTCCTGAAGGTGATCGCCGCGCCGGGCTGCGGACGCCCGTTGACGGCGGTCGCCGGCGCGGCGGCGATCAGCCGGTCCAGCCCCGCCTCGCCGCGCACCACGAAGTCGCGCATGTTGATGACGCCGTTCTGCGGCGTTCCGTCGCCATTGGGCGGGTCGATGTCGATCCACAGATCGCCGCCATAGATGCGCGAGTAGAAATTGATGAAGCGCAGCAGGGCGCCGGCATCGGTCGTCGCCACCCGCATCACCTTGGTGCCGCCGGCGCCGTTCATGATCTGCCCGGTCACCCCGCCGTCGCGGCCGACCAGGGCGCCGAGCGAGAAGGTGCGCAGCGCGCCGTCGCGGCGCGACAGCTTCAGCACCGCCTCGCGCATGGTCTCGCCATTATTGCCCACCACGACGTTGAGGTTCACGTCGAGATCGACATCCACCGGCTTGGCCTGGTCGGCATTGCCGGCGATCGGCGCTTCCAGCAGGTTCTTGAGGAACGCCCGCGCCTCGATCACCTCGCCGCGCACGGTGATCCGCGTCACCCCACCGGCCTGGTCCACCTTCACGCTCGCCTTGTCGCCGTCCGAAAGCTGGAAGGTCGGCAGGTCGGCGCTCACCGGCACGCCTTTGGCGTCCAGCACCACCGAGCCGCGTATGTTCACGCCGGTGCCGGAGACCACGAGATTGTCCAGCTTAATGGAATCGTCGCTCTTGCTGAGCTTGGCGGTCAGCCGTGCGGGCTTGCCCGCCGGCTTCGACCAGCCCGGCACCAGTTCGGCGAGCCGGGCCTTGGTGAGATCGATATCGACATCGGCACTCACCTTGCCGTTCGCCGTGGTGGTGCCGTTCAGCTTGACCGCGACCGTGCCGCCAAGCCCGGCGAGGTCGATGTCGAGCTTGTCGCGCGTCGCCTGGTCGAAGCTCGCCGCCATGGTGAAGGAGGCATCGCCCTTCACCGGCAGCGTGTAGTCGAAACTCACCGGCGCGCCGCCGAGCTTGCCGTCGCCGCGGAACACGCTGGCCTGCGGCGTCACGAAGGCGCGGACGTCGGCGTCGTCGAGGTCGTGGCCGAGCACCATCTTGTCGGCCGAGAAATCGCTCAGCGTCGCCTCGAAGGCAAAATCGACATCGGTGGGCTTGATGTCGTCCGACAGCCGGATGCTGACCTGCGCCACCCCCTGGAAATCGCCGGACACCGTCGCCGGATCGAGCGGCGTAGCCGCCGCGTGGGTGCGCAGCGAGGGCAGGCTCGCCAGCTCGGCCAGGCCGGCGGCAGGGCCGTTGAGGGCGATGCGGATCTTCGCGGTCGGCGTCTTCGGCGCCGTGTCCGGCACGTCGAAGACGCTCTCGGACAGGGTGAGCTTGCGTCCGGCCGGCGTCTGCAGGGCGGCCTTCGAGGCTTCCACATGGGCCGTGCGGCCGGTCACATGCACGCTGACATCGGCGCCGGTGATCGGCGGAAGTTCGGGGAGCACCCGGAACGAGCCGTTGCCGGCGGCGATGTCGATGCGCAGGGCATCGTCCGGCAGCGGGTTGACGGAATTGCCGATGGAGGACAGCGGCGCGTTCAGCACGATCTCCGCCCGGCTGACCTCGCCGGAGACCACGTTGTCATAGACCCAGTCCCGCACCTCGGGCGCCGCCAGCACCGGCCAGATACGCTTCAGCGTGGTCGCCGACGTCGGCGTGGTCGAGACATTGAGGCTCAGCGCCGGCTCCGCCCCGCCGAGTTCCACCCCGCCGCCGACCGTGATCTCGGCCTGATCGCTGCTCACCTTGGCATTGTCGATGCGGAGGCTCTTCGCTTTGGGATCGTAGCGCAGGTCGAGCGCGATGTTCTGGGCGACGAAGGGCGGCTCCTTCTCGGAGAGCGGACCGCCGCCGCCGAGGCTGCCCTTCGCCTGGGTGGCGTGCAGCAGCCAGATGCCGTCCGCGGTCTGCGGCACATTGAGATCGGCGGCGATTTCCAGGTCGAGCGGGCCGGCATGGATGGACAGCGGCGCGATCGCCACCTTGCGATTATGTGGATCGAAGCTGAAGTCGAGCGAGACCTCGTCGATGATCATCCGGCCGAGCTCGTCCTTGCCCAGCTGCAGCTCGCCGGCCCCCACGAGCATCCGTCCGGTGGAACCGATAAGGTCGCCATGCTCGTCGATCTGGGCGTGAATCTCGCCCGAAAGCGGTGAGGTGGCGACGAGATCCGCATCGGCCATGCCGGCGGCGATCATCAGGTCGCGCGGGGCGAGGTCGCGGATGCCGACATCGATGTCGCGGCGCCCGTCCACCATCGGGGCGATGGTCGCCTGCGCCGACCAGGGGCCGTCCGCCCCGCCGGCGCGCAGGTCGAAGGTCAGCCCGCCGGCAGACGGACGGGAGATATTGATGTCGATGGCGTTGAACACCCAGCGGCGCCCGCTCACCTCGTTGCGCAGCGTCAGCGTGCCGTCCTTCAGGCCGATATCGGACAGTCCGCCGCCATCGAGCCCGCCACGATCGAGGGCATCGGCCAGCGCCGCGAGGCTGGCGAGGCGGATCGGGCCGATGGGTGGTGAGGTGTCTGCTCCCGCAGGCCCGGCCGCAGCCGACGCGTCTGCCGGCAGGGCGGTAGTCGAGGCGGCGGGCGCGGCGGCAATCGAGGCGCCGCTGGGGCCGGGCGCCGGGGTATGGATCGGCTTGGCGTTCTCGCCGGTGGAGACCGCCAGTCCGCCATCGGCGGTGACCCACACCTGCAGCTTGACGCCGATCAGGTCGATGCGCTTCGGCCCGGCCATCCACGGCATCAGCCGATCCTGCAGGGCGATCTCGGCCTGGGGCGCCGAGGCGATCACGTCGCCGGCCTCGTCGCGCACCACGATGTCGTTGACGCGCAACGTCATGCCGCCGGCCGCGGCGCCGTTGGAGACGATCTCGCCGATCTCCACGCTGCGCCCGGCGCCGAGCCGTTCGGAGAGCGCCCGCTCGACATAGGGACGGGCGATGTTCACCGTCACCAGCCCGGTCGAGAACAGCACATAGAGGGTCAATACCGCGGCGACGGCGACACCGAGCAGGCTGCCGAACGACCAACCGCAGACGCGAACCCACCGACGACGACGACGCGGGGCCTCGCAGGCACGCGCTATCCGCCGCAGACGCGGGCGCTTTCCCGGCCCGGCACGCCCACCGGCACTGCGCATCGTCCTGTCGATCATCTACCGCCCGAATCCCTGCATGTGGATGATAGCGCCTGAGCGGGGTCTATCGCGATATCCTGTCTGTTTCTTGTCCGCCGGCAAATCTATGACGGGGATAGGCACGGGCTGGTGCGCGGCCACGCGCGGCATCGCCGCAAAAGCCGACGAAAGGAAGGCAAATGACCACCATTGCTGCCGGAGAACCGGCACCCGACTTCGAACTGCCCGGCGATGACGGCGGCATCGTCCGCCTCGCCGATTTCCGCGGCCGCAAGCTGGTGCTGTATTTCTATCCCAAGGCCAGCACGCCGGGCTGCACCATCGAGGCGCACGACTTCAACCGTCTGCTGCCGGAGTTCGAGAAGGCGGGCACGTCGGTGCTCGGGGTTTCCGCCGATCCGGCCAAGGCGCTGGTGAAGTTCCGGGACAAGGAATGCCTGGCCTTCCCGCTCGCCACCGACGAGTCGCACGACATGCTCTCCGCCTATGGCGTCTGGGGCGAAAAGAGCATGTACGGCAAGACCTTCATGGGCATAGAGCGCTCGACGCTGCTGATCGACGCCGAGGGGCGCGTCGCGCAGGTCTGGCCGAAGGTGAAGGTCGCCGGCCACGCCGAGGCGGTGCTCGCCGCGGCCCAAGCCCTCTAGGCGGGGCCCTACGGCACACGCTCTGAGGCGTGCCTCGGCGTGCCTCAGTCGACGTCGTCGACGCTCGCCGGGCCGCCGCCATAGGCGCGCTGGGCGAGCGCGGCTTCCATGAACGGGTCGAGATCGCCGTCCAGCACCTCCTGCGGCGTGCCGGAGGTGACGCCGGTGCGCAGGTCCTTCACCAGCTGGTAGGGCTGCAGCACATAGGAGCGGATCTGGTGGCCCCAGCCGATATCGGTCTTGGCGGCTTGGTCGGCGGCGGCCTGCGCCTCGCGCTTCTTCAGCTCCAGCTCGTAGAGCTTGGCGCGCAGCATTTCCCACGCGGTGGCGCGGTTCTTGTGCTGCGAGCGGTCGCCCTGCGCCACCACGGCGATGCCAGTCGGGATATGGGTGAAGCGCACCGCCGATTCGGTCTTGTTGACGTGCTGGCCGCCGGCGCCACCCGACCGCATGGTATCGACGCGCAGATCGCTCTCCTTGATGTCGACGACGATGCGGTCGTCGATCACCGGGTAGACATCCACCGACGAGAACGAGGTCTGGCGCCGCGCGTTCGAATCGAACGGCGAGATGCGCACCAGCCGGTGCACGCCGGATTCGGTCTTCAGCCAGCCATAGGCATTGTGGCCCTTCACCAGAATGGTGGCGGACTTGATGCCGGCGGTCTCGCCGCCGGTCTCGTCCACCAGTTCCACCTTGAAGCCGCGCCGCTCCGCCCAGCGCGTATACATGCGCAGCAGCATCAGCGCCCAGTCCTGGCTGTCGGTGCCGCCGGCGCCGGCATGGACTTCCAGATAGGTGTCATTGGCATCCGCCTCGCCGGACAGCAGCGCCTCCAGCTGCCGGCGCGCCACCTCGGCCTTGAGGCGCTGAAGCGCCGCAGCCGCTTCGGTGACGATGTCCTCGTCGCCTTCCATCTCGCCGAGCTCGATCAGCTCGACATTGTCGGCCAGCTCGCGGTTGATGCGCTCGATGGCGCCGAGCCCGTCCTCCAGCGTGCCGCGCTCCTGCATCAGCTTCTGCGCACGCTCGGGATCGTTCCAGAGATTCGGGTCTTCCGCCATCGCGTTGAGCTCGGCGAGACGGGCTTTGGAACGATCGAAATCGATGTGCTGCCTCAGGAGACCGGCAGCTTCGCGGATTTCGTCGACGCTCGCGGCGAGGTCGGCGCGCATGATGGACACTCTCGAACGGAAGGAGAAAGGCGGCGGAAAATAGAGAGGAAGCACCGGGCTGTAAACGCCCCTCCTCCACCGGCGCGGCAAGAAGACCCACCGGGCGAGCGGGCGACCGCCCGCCTCTCCACCAGCCGGATCAGGCGACATGCCTTCACGGACACCGCCCGGCGAAGCGCCGCTCACGACGTGGTGATGTGGGGCCGGTCGCTCGATTGAGGCTCGTTCCGGAGACGCCGTGCGGGCACCTCCCGCCAGGTCGTCAATCCCGGCCACGCGCCGCGATCATCAGTTCGCGCGAAATCGGCCGCTCCGGCTCGGAGCGCAGCACCAGCGAGGTCGTCACCTCGCCGAAGCGGCCAATGGCATCGACGATCACCGCGAGATGCTCCGGCGCCGGCACGACCGCCTTCAGCACGAAGCAGTCATTGCCGGTGACGCGGTGCACCTCGACGATGGAGGGCAGCGCCTCGAAGGCACGCAGGCAGGGACGGATATGCTCATGCGTGGTCTTGAGCCGGATGATGGCGGTCATCCGCAGCCCAACGGCGGCCAGATCGATGCGTGCGCCGTAGCCGGCGATGACGCCGCGCTCCTCCAGTCGCTTCACCCGTTCGGAAACCGCCGGCTGGGACAGGCCGATGCGCCGGCCGAGCTCGGAGAGCGGCAACCGCCCATCCTCCTGCAACGCCTCAAGAATATCGAAGTCGCGGTCGTCGAGCCCCGCCACCGCCGGACGAACGCCGGGCAGTCGCGCGCCGCGAATCTCGCTGCGCTTTGAATCCATAAGCAGAACCCCGTTTTCGCCTATGGATCAGCATGGCACCGTCGAGCGGTCTTTGCCATGGTGCCGAGGCGGCGCGCAGCCCGCCACCGCGGCCTGTCGGCACCCCCGGGAGAACCCTGTGGGCTCACGCCGGAACGCGCATGGCCGCTGCCATGCCGTCACCTCCTTGTGGACTTGCGGGGCGCGCCCCGCGCTTTGTGGAGCCTTCCATGCGCCTGATCGGCATGCTCGATTCGCCCTATGTCCGGCGGGTCGCAATCTCGCTGAAGTTTTTGCGCCTGCCCTTCGCCCATGAGGCGGTGTCGGTGTTCCGGCATTTCGATGCCTTCGCCGCGATCAATCCGGTGGTGAAGGCACCGACCTTCATCACCGATGCCGGCGTGACGCTGATGGATTCGACGCTGATCCTCGCCCATGTCGAGCGCCTCGCCGACCCGGCGCTGACGCTCGAGCCTGCCGACAGCGCCGACCATGCCCGCGCCCAGCGCATCGTCGGCCTCGCCCTCGCCGCCTGCGAGAAGACGGTGCAGATCGTCTACGAGCACGAATTGCGGCCGCAGGAGAAGCGCCACGAGCCGTGGCTCGCGCGGGTGCGCGGCCAACTCCATGCCGCCTATGGACTGCTGGAGGCGGAGATCGATGCGGACAAGGGATGGCTGTTCGGCGAAAGGCCGATGCAGGCGGACATCACCGCCGCCGTGGCGCTCGGCTTCACCCGCCTCATGCTGCCCGGCGAGATCGAGGACGCCCGGATTCCGGCGCTAGCGAGCCTCGCGGCCCGGGCCGAGGCGCTGGCGGAGTTCACCGGCACGCCGATGCTGTGAGACAGCGCCGCCGGCGCCTCAGTAGAGGCCGCCGGTACCGCTATTGCCGATGGCACGATCCGCTTCCGGCGAGACCGTGGTCGGCCGGCCGGCGGCGTCGGTGGCGCCGACGATCGAATAATTGTCGGGCGGCGCCGTGCCCGGCTTGAACGCCTCGAGGATCGACTTCTCGCCCGGCCCGGCGCGGAGGCCGCTCTTCGGATTGATGCGGATCAGCTTCATGCCCGGCGGCACCCGGAACGGCACCGCGGCGCGGTCGGCCAGCGCCACCTGCATGAAGTCGCGCACCACCGGCGCCGAGATCAGGCCGCCGGTCGAGCCCTTGCCCATCGGCTTGGGGTTATCGAAGCCGAGATAGACCGCCACCACCATGTCAGGGGTGAAACCGACGAACCAGGCGTCCTTCTCCTCGTTGGTGGTGCCGCTCTTGCCGGCCACCGGCTTGCCGAGCACCTTCAGCGCCGTGCCGGTGCCGCGCTGGACCACGCCCTCCATCATCGAGACCATCTGGTAGGCGGTCATGGGGTCGAGCACCTGCTCGCGGCGGTCGATCAGCGTCGGCTCGGGCTGGTCCTGCCACTGCGCCGCGTCGCAGCCCCGGCATTCGCGCTCGTCATGCTTGTAGATGGTCTTGCCGTAGCGGTCCTGCACGCGGTCGATCAGCGTCGGCTTGATGCGCCGGCCGCCATTGGCGAACATCGAATAGCCGCCGGCCATCCGCATCACCGTGGTCTCGCCGGCGCCCAGCGACATCGACAGCAAGGGCAGCAAATTGTCGTAGATGCCGAAGCGTTTGGCATAGTCGACGATCACCGGCATGCCGAGATCGTTGGCGAGCCGCACCGTCATCACGTTGCGCGACTGCTCGAGGCCGAAGCGCAGCGTCTGCGGGCCATAGAACTTGCCGGAATAGTTCTCCGGCCGCCACGTCGCCTGGCCGGCCTGGTTGAGCTCGAACGGCGCGTCGAGCACGATGCTCGACGGCGTATAGCCATTGTCGATCGCCGAGGCGTAGACGAACGGCTTGAAGGACGAGCCCGGCTGGCGCTGCGCCTGGGTCGCGCGGTTGAACTGGCTCTCGTCGAAGGAGAAGCCGCCGGCCATGGCCAGCACGCGCCCGGTCCACGGATCCATGGCCACCAGCGCGCCTTCGATCTTCGGCTGCTGGCGCAGGCGCCACTGGTCCGGCTTGCCCTCCACCGGCTCGACATAAACGACGTCGCCCGGCTTGAGAACGGCATTGACGCCCTTCTTGCCGCGCAACGCCCACTTCACCCCGTCGGCGGTGACGATGCCGACCTCGCGCTGATCGGGCAGCTGGCCGGAGCGGTCGCGCTGCGGCTGCAGCCCGATGCGCGCCGTGTCGGCGCCGGCCTCAAGCACCACGGCGAGGCGCCAGGGAATGTCGCTGAAGGCGCGGACATCGGCGAGGCGGGCGCCCCAGTCGCCGGAGGTCTCGATGCCGGTGATGGCGCCGCGATAGCCCCGCTGCTCGTCATAGCGGGTCAGGCCGTCGAGCAGCGCCTTCTTGGCGATCTGCTGCAGCTTGGGATTGAGCGTGGTACGCACCGACAGGCCGCCGCCATAGAGCTTGTCCTCGCCATAGCGCTCGAAGATCTCGCGGCGCACCTCCTCGGCGAAATACTCGGCCGAGAAGATGTGGGCGCCGGTCGGGCGGACGGTGACGGCGAGGTCGGTGGCCTTGGCCTTGTCGGCCTGCTCCTGGGTGATGTAGCCGTTCTCGGCCATGCGATCGATCACCCAGTTGCGGCGCTCGACGGCGGCGTCGTGGCGGCGGAACGGATGATAATTGTTCGGCCCCTTCGGCAGGGCGGCGAGATAGGCCGCCTCGGCGATGGTGAGTTCGTTCACCGATTTGTCGAAATAGAGCAGCGAGGCGGCGGCGACGCCATAGGAGCCGATTCCGAGATAGATCTCGTTCAGATAGAGCTCGAGGATCTTGTCCTTGGAATAGGCGCGCTCCATGCGCAAAGCGAGCAGCGCCTCCTTGATCTTGCGGTCGAGCGAGACCTCGTTGGTCAGGAGGAAGTTCTTCGCCACCTGCTGGGTGATGGTCGAGGCGCCCTGCGGCCGGCGGCCCGAGCCGTAATTCTGCAGGAAGGCATAGCCGGCGCGGCCGATGCCGGTGATGTCGATGCCGCCATGCGAATAGAAGTTCTTGTCCTCGGCGGAGATGAAGGCTTCCTTCACCAGGTCGGGAATGTTCTGGATCGGCAGATAGAGCCGGCGCTCCTTGGCATATTCGGCCAGCAGCGAGCCGTCGGTGGCGTGGATGCGCGTCATCACCGGCGGCTCGTAGTTCTGCAGCTGGGTGTAGTCCGGAAGATCCTGCGAGTACTTCCACACGAAATAGCTGGCCACGGCCCCGCCCACCACGAACAGGATGGTGCCGACCGCGAACAGGAAACCCAGGAACCGCAACAACAGCCGCATTCGGCCATGACCCCGCATGCTAGTGCGCCCGCCGCGACACGCGGCGGACAGGCGCAATGAACCGACGTCGCCTCGACACACCCTGTGCGTAGCAACTATGGCCTAATCGCGGCCGGAGCCACGCGGGCGCCGCCGACCGCCTCCTCCAGGCCGCCCGGCAACGCCACCGACATGCCGTCCGTCGGCTTCTGGGCGGTGAAATAGGCCTCGATGGCCGTCGTCATCGCATCGGTGACCTTAGACTGCCATTCATCCGATGTCATGAGTTCGAGATCCTTGCGGCTGGAAAGATAGCCGAGCTCGAACAGCACCGACGGCACGTCCGGCGCCTTGAGCACGCGGAATCCCGCCGATTTCAGCGGGGATTTGTGCATGCGCGCGGTGGATTCGACATGGTTCGCCAGCGTGCGGGCGAAGGCGGCGGAGAAATTGCGCGTCTCACGCTGCGCGAGGTCGAACAGGATGCCGGCGACGTCGGCCGGCTCCTCGGAGAGATCGAGGCCGGCGATCTTGTCGGATTTGTTCTCGGTGTCGGCCAGCCGCTGCGATTCCGCGTCGGAGGCCCGGTCGGAGAGGGTGTAGATGGTGGCGCCGCGCACGTCGCCGTCGCGCGCCGAGAGCGAATCGGCGTGCAGCGAGATGAACAGCCGCGCCTTGGCCTCGCGGGCGATCTCCACCCGCTGGCCGAGGGCCACATAGGTGTCGTCGTCGCGGGTCATCACCGCGCGATACCGGCCCGTCTTCTCCAGCTTGGCGCGCAGCATCAGGCCGATCTTCAGTGTCAGTTCCTTCTCGACCGCCCCGAAGGCGGCGTTGGTGGCGCCGGGATCGATGCCGCCATGGCCGGGATCGATCACCACCACCGGGCGCACGTCGCCCGGCGCTGCCGGCTCCGGACGCGAGCCCGCTATGTCCGGCAGGCTGCGCACCGGCGCGGCGACCGCCTTCAGGAAGGTGGCGCGGTCGACCTTGACCAGATCAACCACCAGCCGCGCCGGCTGCCCGTCCATCGGGTCGAGCACGAAGGCCTTGTCGATGGTCACCGGCGCGGAGAGGTCCATCACGATGCGCCCCTTGCGCGGGGCAAACAGGCCGAAGCGATAGGCGGTGACGAGGCCCCGGCCCTCCTGGCCGGAGGCGGCCGGCAGCGAGAACACCACGTCCGGCACGTCGATGACGACGCGGTAGGGATCGGCAAGGGTGAAGGCGCCGAGCGCGACCGAGCGCGACAGGTCGACCACCAGGCGCGTGCGCTCGTCGTCGCCGGCAAGCCGGGCGTCGGTCGCCACCGCGGGTTCGGGCGCGGTCGCGGGCGCGTCCTCGGCGCGCGCCACCGCAAGCCGGGTCACCAGCCCGATCGCCAAAAGCAGCGTCGCCAGCAGCGCCACCCCGAACCTTTTCGATCGCCTGCGCGTCGTCAGCGTCGTCTCTCCGAAACGTCCGGCCCCCGCTCCGCTGTCTAACGGAATAGGCAACCCGGGTTAACCACTCGTTGACCGCCGGAGTTCCCGTCCCGCCGGAGCGTGGCCGGCGGGCAACGCTCAAGCGACGCGCGGCTTGCCAAATCGGCACGCGTGCCGCTATTAAGAGCATGCATATGGTTCGCCTGCAGGGACGTCGGTTATCCGGCTTTCGCGATCCGATGGCGCCGGGCGGTCCAGTGATGGAGGAGCCCAGCATCCGGCCACGATCAGGCCCGTCCGGGCCAGCTCCATTACAGGGCGCGTGAGGATGCTAGAGAGCGGCCCTCGCGGACCGCGCGCCGCGGTGACGCTTCAGCCGACGACGTGTCGAGGCCGCGGAACGCCGCTTGTCGGCGCCGGCTCGTTCCGAGCTGACCGCGCGCTTCTGCCTCGCCATGTGCCGCCGGCCGGGTCGTTCGCGACCGCGGCTACCTGTTCGGTCGAGGAATGGACGACACCAGAGTGATGACACGTCAGCCGGCATGGGCGGATCGGGCACCGAGCGGGATTTCCCGCCCGGCGCGTGACCGCCGGATGTCGGCGCCGCGTCGTTCGCGCCCCGCATGCGAGGCTGCTCGTCCTCCTGGCCCGTTGTCGCCCCCCGCTTACAGGCACGCTTTTCGCCGTCCGGCCGCGCTCGCGCCGCCGACGCCGCCGTGCCCCCATATGAGAGTTCAATGGCCAACAAGATGCTCATCGACGCCACCCACCCGGAGGAGACCCGGGTCGTGGTGGTGCGCGGCAGCCGAGTCGAGGAATTCGACTTCGAGGCCGCCAACCGCAAGCCGCTGCGCGGCAACATCTATCTCGCCAAGGTCACGCGGGTAGAGCCGTCGCTCCAGGCCGCCTTCATCGAATATGGCGGCAACCGGCATGGCTTCCTCGCCTTCAGCGAGATCCATCCCGACTACTACCAGATCCCGGTCGCCGACCGGCAGGCCCTGCTTGCCGAGGAGGAGCGCCAGCAGCGCAAGGACGCCGAGGAAGAGAACGAGGAACGCCCCCGCGGCCGCAGCCGTCGCGGCCGCGACGAAAAGGCGGGCGCCAAGCGTGCCGCCGGCGACGAGACGGTGAGCGAGGACGCTTCCACGGAGAGCGCCGCCACCGACGCCGAGGGTGACGAGCCCGTCTCGCGCCCCTCCCGCCGGCCGCGCCGGCCTTCCGCCGATGACGAGCCGACCGGCGAGGTCGAGGAAATCGCCGGCGAGGAGGAGGTCGTCGAGCAGGTCGGTTCCGACGACGCCCTCGAGGAAGTGCCGGAACGGGCGCCGCAGCGCCGTGCCCGCACCTACAAGATCCAGGAAGTGATCAAGCGCCGGCAG
Source organism: Ancylobacter sp. 3268 (assembly GCF_031456575.1). Classification (NCBI taxonomy): domain Bacteria; kingdom Pseudomonadati; phylum Pseudomonadota; class Alphaproteobacteria; order Hyphomicrobiales; family Xanthobacteraceae; genus Ancylobacter; species Ancylobacter sp. 3268. The sequence continues at coordinate 18,896 of NZ_JAVDUX010000013.1, read as the reverse complement.
GTGATGCTGGTGCAGGTCGTCAAGGAAGAGCGCGGCAACAAGGGCGCGGCGCTCACCACCTATCTCTCGCTCGCCGGCCGCTATTCGGTGCTGATGCCCAATACCGCGCGCGGCGGCGGCATCTCCCGCAAGATCACCTCGGCCGAGGACCGCAAGCGGCTCAAGGAGGTCGCCTCCGACCTCGACGTGCCGGAGGGGATGGGCATCATCCTGCGCACCGCCGGCGCCAGCCGCACCAAGACCGAAATCAAGCGCGACTTCGAATACCTGCTGCGCCTGTGGGAGAACGTACGCGAACTCACCCTCGCCTCCACCGCCCCGGCGCTGGTCTATGAAGAGGGCTCGCTGATCAAGCGGTCGATCCGCGACCTCTACAACAAGGACATCGACGAGGTCCTGGTCTCCGGCGACGAGGGCTATCGCGAGGCCAAGGACTTCATGCGCATGCTCATGCCGAGCCATGCCAAGAACGTGAAGCCCTATCGCGAGCAGCAGCCGGTCTTCGCCCGCTTCGGGGTGGAGAGCCAGCTCGACGCCATGTTCCTGCCGGTGGTGCAGCTGAAGTCCGGCGGCTATCTGGTCATCAACCCGACCGAGGCGCTGGTCTCGATCGACGTGAACTCGGGTCGCTCGACGCGCGAGCACAATATCGAGGACACGGCGCTGAAGACCAATCTGGAGGCCGCCGAGGAGGTGGCCCGCCAGCTGCGCCTGCGCGACCTCGCCGGTCTCGTCGTGATCGACTTCATCGACATGGACGAGAAGCGCAACAACCGGGCGGTCGAGCGCAAGCTCAAGGAATGCCTGAAGAACGACCGCGCGCGCATCCAGCTCGGCCGCATCTCGCATTTCGGCCTGATGGAGATGAGCCGCCAGCGCATCCGCACCGGCGTGCTGGAGAGCTCCACCGAGGTCTGCCCGCACTGCGGCGGCACCGGCCATGTGCGCGCCTCCTCTTCCGTCGCGCTGCAGCTGCTTCGCGCCGCCGAGGACATGCTGCTCAAGTCGAACACGCACAACCTCGTCGTGCGCACCCGCGCCGAGAACGCGCTCTATGTGCTCAACCACAAGCGCGCGCACCTGCATGAGCTCGAGACCCGCTTCGGCGTGCTGATCACCATCTCCGCCGACCCGACGCTCACCGGCCTCATCCCCTTCGCCATCGACAAGGGCGAGGCGGTGCTGAACCCGATCCCGCTGCCGCGCCCGAGCGAGCCGGTGGTGGAGATCGAGGACGAGATCGCGATCGTCGAGGACGAGGAGGAAGAGGCCGTGGAGGTCGAGAGCGCCGCAGCCCCGGCTGCCCCTCAGGCTCCGGCCGAATCCGGCGAGGCCGCACCGCAGGGCGACGGCAATCGCCGTCGCCGCCGCCGTCGCCGCCGCCGTCGGGGTGGTGGCGCCAATGGCGACAATCCCGGTTCGGCCAGCGATGGCGAGATGGGTGGCGTTGAGTTCGAGGGTGACGACGAGGACGGCGAGGAAGCCGTCGGCGAGGGTTGGGCGGTCGGCGTGCCGCCTGCCGAGGCGCAGGTAATCGCTGCCGCCCCGGTCGAGGGCGAGGCGGCGGTGGAAGCGGCTGCGCAAGCCGGCGAAGCCGCAGCCGAGGCTCCCGCCGCCGAGACGCTCGCCGTCGAAGGTGCGGTGACGGAAGTTCCCGCAGTCGAAGCTCCCGTGGACGAGGCCGTCGTGGTGGAAGCTTCCGCCGAGGCTGCACCGGCCGAGGACGCGGCGTCCAAGCCGCGTTCGCGCGCCCGTCGCCCCAGCACCCGCCGCCCGCGCGCCGACAAGGCCGCGGCTCCGGCCGAGGCCGGCGGCAGCGAGGCGGCGTCGGCCGATGCGGAAGCTCCGGTTGCGGAAGCGGCGCCGGTTGCCGCCGAGGCGGAAGCCCCGAAGCCGCGCCGCCGTCGCTCGACGGTGCGCGAGGCTGCCCCGGTGGCGACGGAAGCGGCGGCGGAAGCATCGGCGCAGCCGGTCTCCGCTCCGGCCGAGCCGGTGGCTCCGGCGGCGGAAGCGCCCGCCCCGGCGGCCGTGACGCGCGAGGACACCGAGACGGCCACCCCGACCGACGCCGCGACCGACGCGCCGGCCGATGATCGTCCGCGCCGCACCGGCTGGTGGCAGCGCAAGATCTTCGGCAGCTGAGCGGCCGCCCGCTTCTCAAACATCAAACCCCGGTCCGCCGACGCGGACCGGGGTTTTCTTTTGCCGTCCCGTCGGCGGCAACGGAGTCCCTTGCCGCCGGCCTCGTGTCTCCGCTGCACTCTTTTCCGGCCGCCTACCCCCAGCGCAGGAAGGCGCCGATCCGCTCCACCGCCAGCGCCATCTCGCCCAGCGCTCCGGCATAGGAAAAACGCAGATATCGATGGCCGCGATGCGGGTCGAAATCGACCCCCGGCGTCGCCGCCACTCCCGCCTCGTCGAGCAGCCGACGGGCGAAGGCCGCCGAATCGTCGGTGAAACGCGAGACATCGGCGTAGAGATAGAAGGCACCGTCCACCGGCAGGAACTCCGGCAGCCCCACCTTGGGCAGTTCGCGAGTCAGCAGCAGCCGGTTGGCCTCATAGCCGTGCTTCACCTCCTCCATCTCGGCGGCACCGTCGAAAGCCGCCTCCGCGGCGACCTGCGATAGGGTCGGCACCGAGATCATCAGATTCTGCTGCAGGCGCTCCGCCGCCCGCACCAGCGGCGCCGGCATCACCATCCAGCCGACGCGCCAGCCGGTCATGCAGAAATATTTCGAGAAGGAGTGGATCACCGTCGCGTTGGGCGAGATCGCCGCTGCGGTGGTGGCGGGAAAAGCGTAGTCGAGGCCGTGATAGATCTCGTCGGAAATGAAGCGGATGCCCTCCGCCTCGGCGGTGGCGATCAGCTCGGCAAGCGCCTCCGGCCGCATCATGGTGCCGGTCGGATTGGCCGGGCTCGCCACCAGCACGCCCTTGAGCGGCGCCTGCCGATGCGCCGCGATCAGCGCTTCGGGCGTGATCACCCAGCGCGAGGCGGCGTCGGTCTCGATCAGCACCGGCTCGCAGCCGAGCGCGGTGAGAATGTGCCGATAGGGCGGATAGCCGGGATTGGCGATCGCCACCCGGTCGCCCGGCTCGAACAAGGCCAGGAAGGCGAGCAGGAAACCGGCGGAGGAACCCGTCGTCACCACTACCCGCGCCGGGTCGAGATCGACGCCATAGGCGTCGCCATAGTGCCGGGCGATGCGCGCCCTCAGGCCGGGCAGGCCGAGCGCCGTGGTGTAGCCGACCCGCCCCTCGTCGAGCGCCCGCCGCGCCGCCGCGCGGGCGGACATCGGCGCGGGGGCGGCCGGCTGGCCGACCTCCATGTGCACGACATGACCGCCCGCGGCCTCGATCTGCGCCGCCCGCTCCATCACGTCCATCACGATGAACGGCGCGATGTCGCTGCGCCGGGAGGGACTGGCGAGCCGCGCCGCCGCGGCGTCGAGGGTGGTGGAGGACGAAAAAGCGCCGGTCATGGATGGGGTCTCGTCATGTCGCCGCACCGGTGCCGCAATCTGCGGTTCGTGTGCGACCCTGCGTTTAAACGAAGATGATGCACGCCGCTCTTGACCCCGGCTCGGAGAGCGGGTCAGGTCGCGGCACCCGCATGCAGCCGATGGATGATGCTTCTGACCCGCCTTGACAACCCCCCGCTTCGGCGGAGCCTGACGAAACACGGGTCTGCCGGAGCCGCCCGCCGCCTTGCATCGGCGGTGGGCACGCTGTCGTTGGCGCTGGCGCTCGCCATCCCGCCGGCCCTCGCCCCCATCGCGTTCCCGCCCACCGCGCTGGCGCAGCAGAACGCGCCGCGCCGCTCACCGACCACCATCCGCGACACCGAGATCGAGAACCTGCTGCGCGACTACATGCGGCCGATCTGGAAGGCCGCCGGCCTGACGCAGCAGAACCTGCGGGTCGTGATCATTTCCGATCCCTCGTTCAACGCCTTCGTCATGGACGGCAAGCGGATCTTCGTGAACACTGGAGCCCTCGCCAGCAGCGAGACGCCCAACGAGATCATCGGCGTTCTGGCGCACGAGACCGGACATATCGCCGGTGGCCATCTGGCCCGCATGCGCCAGGAGCTGGAGAACGCCCAGACCATGGCGATCATCGGCACGCTGCTCGCCGCCGGCGGCGTGGCGGCCGGCATGTCCTCGGGCGCCAATATGGGCGGCGCGGCGGCGGCGCTCGCCGGACCGCAGGAAATCGCCCGCCGCTCGGTGCTCGCCTATGCCCGCGCGCAGGAGCAGGCGGCGGACCGGTCGGCGGTCACCTATCTCAACGCGACCAAGCAGTCGCCGGTCGGCATGGTGAAGACCTTCCAGCGCATGCAGAACGACCAGATGTTCATCAGCCAGCGCGTCGATCCCTATGTGCTGAGCCATCCGATGGCGCGCGAGCGCGTCGCGGCGCTGGAGGATCTGGTCGCCAAGAGCCCCTACAGGGATGCCAGGGATTCGCCGGAGCTGCAGGCGCGCCACGACATGATGCGCGCCAAGCTGGTCGGTTTCTCGCAGCCGCCGGACGCGGTGGCGCGGCGCTATCCCCCGTCCAACACCTCGCTGCCGGCGCGCTATGCCCGCGCCATCTCGGCCTATCGCTATGGCGCTGTGCCCGATTCCATCCGCCAGATCGACGCGCTGATCGCCGAACAGCCGAGCAACCCCTATTTCTACGAACTCAAGGGCCAGGCCCTGCTGGAAGCGAGCCGCGCCCGCGAGGCGATCCCGCCGCTGCGCCGGGCGGTGCAGCTGTCGAACGGCGCCCCGCTCATCCGCACCCTGCTCGGCCAGGCGCTGGTGGCGGCCAATGACAAGTCCTCGCTCGACGAGGCGGTGCGCGAGCTCACCTTCGGCGTGCAGCGCGAACCGGATTCGGCATCCGGCTGGCGCTTCCTCGCCCAGGCCTATGGGCAGAAGGGTGACCTGCCGAATGCGGACCTCGCCTCGGCACAATCCACGCTGCTCACCGGCGATGTCCGCCTCGCCCGCGAACTGGCCGCCCGCGCCCGCCAGGCCTTTCCCTATGGCTCGCCCGGCTGGCTGAAGGCGGACGACATCGTGAATCTCAAGCCGCCGCCCAAGCCGATCCGGCGGCAGACGCCGTGATCGGCACGCCACCCCACCTTCCCGTGAAAGCCGCATTTCTGGAGACCCTCATGTCGCCGACTTCCCCCTTCCGCCGCGCGGCGCGCCGCCTGCTCGCGGCCAGTTTCGCGGCGAGTTTCGCGATCGGCATCGCGCTCGGCATCGGCGCCACGCCGGCCTCCGCGCTGGACGATGCCCAGCGCAAGGAGTTCGAGAGCGTCATCCGCGACTACCTGCTGAAGAACCCGGAGGTGATCCAGGAGGCCATCGGCGAACTGCAGAAGAAGCAGGCCGTCGCCGCCGACCAGCAGCGCAAGCAGGCGATCGCCCAGCTGAAGCCGCAGATCTTCGATTCGCCGTACGGCGTGGTGGTCGGCAACCCGAAGGGCGACGTCACCCTGGTGGAGTTCTTCGATTACAATTGCGGCTACTGCAAGCGCTCGCTGCCCGACCTCATCCAGCTGATCGAGAACGACCCCAAGCTCAAGGTGGTGCTGAAGGAATTCCCGGTGCTCGGGCCGGGCTCGGTCGAGGCGGCGCAGGTGGCGGTCGGTGTCAAGCTGGTCGCGCCGGAGAAGTACCTCGCCTTCCACAAGGCCCTGCTCGGTGGCCGCGGGCAGGCCAACAAGGCCCGCGCGCTGGAGGCCGCCGCCGAAGCCGGCATCGACCGTGCCGCGGTCGAGAAGGCGATGACCCGCCCGGAGGTCAACGCCGCGCTGCAGGAGAGCATGCAGATCGCCGATGCGCTCGGCATTGACGGCACGCCGAGCTATGTCGCCGGCGATGCGGTGATCATCGGCGCGGTTGGCCACGACCAGCTGAAGGGCACCATCGATTCCGTGCGCAGCTGCGGCAAAGCCGCCTGCTGACACCCTCCCGCCAGCCGCTCCGGTTGCGGCCGGGGGCGGTTTTCCCACAGTTACGCGCGGGCAAGCGGGCCGCAGGGGCCAGGGCAAACCGTTAGGGGCTTGGCCTCGGGCGAGCCTTTGCCTATAACCCCGCGGTCCTGCCGGCTTCCGCCGGCCGGGCCGTCACTCGGGACACCATGACCGATACCATCCAATCTGGCACCGTTCACGTCATCAACGGACCGAACCTCAACCTGCTCGGCACGCGCGAGCCGGCGATCTATGGCCATACCACGCTCGCCGACATCGAGGCGCTGAGCCGTGCGGCCTGCGAGCGCCACGGGCTCGCCCTCGTCTTCGGACAGTCCAACCATGAGGGTGAGTTGGTCGAGATGATCCACGCCGCGCGGGGGGCGCTCGGCGTGGTGCTGAATGCGGCGGCCTATACCCACACATCGGTCGCGCTGGCCGACGCCATAAAGGCGGTCGGCGTCGCGGCGATCGAAGTCCATCTGTCAAACGTCTTTGCCCGCGAGGCCTTCCGCCACCACTCCTACATTTCGTCGGTCGCCCGCGGGGTGATCTGCGGCCTGGGGAGCGAAGGCTATCGGCTCGCGATCGACGCGCTGGCCGCAAGCCGCGTAAAGGCTGCCACGTAACTCCGGCCGCGTGAGTTGAGGGAGACGGGCAAGCACCGTCACGGGATCATGATGAAAACGACCAAACCCGCCATTGACCCCGCGCTGGTGCGCGAGATCGCCAACCTTCTCTCCGAGAGCGACCTCACCGAGATCGAGGTGCAGCACGAGGATCTGCGCATCCGCGTCGTCCGCGCCGCTCCCACCGTCTATGCCGCCCCGGTGGCGCCGGCCTATGCGCCGGCCGCCCCGGCGGCACCGGCCCTGGCGGCCGCCCCGGCGGCGAGCGTGGCGCCGGTCTCGGCCGATCCGGCCAAGCATCCCGGCGTGGTGCCCTCGCCGATGGTCGGCACCGCCTACCTCTCGCCCGAGCCCGGCGCCCGCGCCTTCGTCGATATCGGCTCGGTGGTGAAGGAGGGCCAGACCCTGCTCATCGTCGAGGCGATGAAGACGATGAACGCCATTCCCGCGCCCCGCGCCGGTACCGTCACCCAGATTCTGGTGAATAATGGTCAGCCCGTCGAATATGGCGAGCCGCTCGTGATCGTCGAGTGAGGAAGCCGATGTTCGGCAAGATCCTGATCGCCAATCGCGGCGAGATCGCCCTGCGGGTGCTGCGCGCCTGCAAGGAGCTCGGCATTGCCACCGTCGCGGTGCATTCCACCGCCGACGCCGACGCCATGCATGTCAAGCTCGCCGATGAGAGCGTCTGCATCGGTCCGGCGGCCGCCAGGGACAGCTACCTCAACATCCCCGCCATTCTCGCCGCCTGCGAGATCACCGGCGCCGAGGCAGTGCATCCGGGTTACGGCTTCCTGTCCGAGAATGCCCGCTTCGCCGAAATCCTCATCGATCACGGCGTGAAGTTCATCGGGCCCAAGCCCGAGCACATCCGCATCATGGGCGACAAGATCGAGGCGAAAAGGACCGCCAAGGCGCTCGGCATTCCCTGCGTACCCGGTTCCGAAGGCGGCGTCTCCACCGATGAGGAGGCCGCCCGCGTCGCCGCGGAGATCGGGTTCCCGGTGCTGATCAAGGCCGCGGCCGGCGGCGGCGGACGCGGCATGAAGGTCGCGCGCTCGCTCGAGGAGCTCTCCTCGGCGCTGTCGACCGCCCGCTCGGAAGCGCGGGCCGCCTTCGGCGACGACGCGGTCTATATCGAGAAGTATCTCGGCACGCCGCGCCACATCGAGATCCAGGTCTTCGGCGACGGCCGCGGCAATGCGGTGCATCTCGGCGAGCGCGACTGCTCGCTGCAGCGCCGGCACCAGAAGGTTCTCGAGGAGGCCCCCTCCCCGGTGATCACGCCGGAGCAGCGCGCCCGCATCGGCGGCACCGTCGCCAAGGCCATGCGCGACATGCAGTATCTCGGCGCCGGCACCATCGAGTTCCTGTATGAGAACGGTGAGTTCTATTTCATCGAGATGAACACCCGCATCCAGGTGGAGCATCCGGTCACCGAGGCGATCACCGGCTTCGACCTGATCCGCGAGCAGATCCGCGTCGCCGCCGGCGAGACGCTGAGCTTCGCCCAGGAAGACGTGATCCTGCGGGGCCACGCCATCGAGTGCCGCGTCAACGCCGAGCATCCGCGTACCTTCCGCCCCTCGCCGGGCAAGCTCGCCTATTGGCACGTGCCGGGCGGCCTCGGGGTGCGCATGGATTCGGCGGTCTATCAGGGCTACGCGATCCCGCCCTATTACGACAGCATGATCGGCAAGCTGATCATTCATGGCCGCGACCGCACCGAGTGCCTGGCACGTCTCAAGCGGGCGCTGGACGAGTTTGTGGTCGAGGGCATCGAGACCACCCTGCCGCTGTTCCGCGAATTGGTGGTCAATGACGACATCAAGCGCGGCGCCTATGACATACACTGGCTCGAAGCCTTCCTCGCCGAAGGCGAGCCGGCCAGTTGAACCCCGCTGAAGGCGCCCTCGGGCGCCTTCACTCTTTGCGAGCCGGGCCGGCGCAAGCCTTCACACCTTCGTTCCACTGCGTCATGCTGCACGCATGTCACGCCCGCGCGAACAACAGGTCGAAATCACTCCGGAGGTGCTGCTGAAGGCCTATGCCTGCGGCATCTTCCCCATGGCGGAAAGCGCGGACGACCCCGGCCTCTACTGGATCGAGCCGGACAAGCGCGGCATCATCCCGCTCGACAGCTTTTCCATCTCCAGCCGCCTCGCCCGCACCGTCCGCTCGGACAGGTTCGAGATCCGCATCGATCATGATTTCGAGGCGGTGATGCGCGGCTGCGCGATGCCGGCGCAGGGGCGCCCCTCCACCTGGATCAATGCCCGCATCCACAAGCTTTATTGCGACCTGCACGCGCGCGGCTATTGCCACTCGGTGGAGGCCTGGCAGGACGGCGCGCTGGTGGGCGGGCTCTATGGCGTCAGGCTCGGCCGTGCCTTCTTCGGTGAGAGCATGTTCCACAGCGCCCGCGACGCCTCCAAGGTCGCCCTGGTGCATCTGGTGGCGCGGCTGAGAAGGGGCGGCTTCACGCTGCTCGACACCCAGTTCGTCACCGACCATCTGCGCAGCTTCGGCGCCATCGAGGTGACGCGCCAGCGCTACACCGCGCTGCTTGCCCAGGCGCTGCAGGGTGGCGAAGCGGATTTCTACTGCTGGGGGCCGGGTGAAGCGATCACCGGCGCCGACTGCTTGCAGTCGATCAGCCAGGCGTCATAGATCGGGTGCTCGATGCCGTGCAGGCCGGGGCTGGAGGCAAACATCCAGCCGCCGAACAGCGGCTTGATCTCGCCATCGAGCGCGATCTCCTGCACCTCGACGAAGCCGGTAGTGTTCTGCGTCTCGTTCTCCGGCCGGGTGTAGCAGGCGCGCGGGGTGATGCGCAGCGCGCCGAACTGCACCGTCTCGCCCACCGCGGCGTCGAAGGTGATGATGCGGCCGGTAATCTTGTCGAGACCGGAGAACACCGCCGTCTTGTTGGCGATCTTCTGCGCCGGCGGCTGCACTACCTCGATATCGCCCTGCGGGCCCACCGTGGCGCTGCCCGGCACTTCCGGCGGCGGCGCGGCGGGGGCGCGCGGTTCCTCGGCGCGAGGCACCTCGCCGCCGGTCGGCGGCTCCATGATCGAGGGCACGCCGGGACCGCCCGGCAGCGGCGAATCGGGGTTTTCCACCGGCCCGCCGGTCGGCGGGGCGAGCGGCGCCGATTCGACCCCGCCCTGCCAGCCCTGCTGGGCGAGGGCCGGCCCGCCCGACAACAGGGCGAACGCGAGCGCGAAGGTCGGCGGGATGGCAAATGCGCGCCAAAGCCGGGAGCGCCGCGGCGCGGCGGTCGAAACCGAAGTCATGATGCAGCCTCTATCGGCGCCGCCCGCAGCGCGGCCCGCCCGTCGGCAGATGGCGAGGCAATGCGGCGATGTAGGGGCGGCCGCGTGATACGGCGGCTCACAAACGCGCGCAGCGCCACCGCGCCGGCTTCGCTCACTCCGGGGTCCAGGCCCGGTAGTCGCCGGTCACCGCCGGGCGGTGGCCGAAGCCGAGCGTCGAGCCGGCGGGCCGGTAGGCCTCGGTGGTGCCGGTCGGGTTGGCGCGGTGCGGCTTCTCCCACTCGTGCGCCTTGTAGCTTTCCCGGCTCGGCGGCACGTCGGAGCGCTGGTGCATCCAGGCGTGCCAGCCGGGCGGGATCGCCGTCGCCTCGGCATAGCCGTTGAAGATCACCCAGCGCCGCTCGAAGCCGAGGGCCGGGTCGATGGCGCCGCCTTTGGTCCGGTAATACTTGTTGCCGAACTGGTCTTCGCCGACGAACTCGCCGTACCGCCAGGTGTGGACGCGGGTCCCGATGGTGTTGCCGTTCCACCAGGTGAAGAGTTCGGTGACGAAGGTCGAGAGATTCACGGGCTGCGTCCCTGAAGGCCGAGAAGGGCCGAGAGCTGGATTGGCGGGAACATGCCACCCGCGCCGCCGCCTGTCCAGACAAGGAGCGGCGTACCGTGGCGTCAGGCCGCTGTGCCGCGCGCTTCCGTGGCAAAATAGCCGAGCGCGGCGAGCATGGCGAGGATGCCCGCCGCCGTCACCGCGTACCAGCCGCCGAGCACATAGAGCGGGCTGGCGATCGCCGAGCCCAGCGCCCCGCCGAGGAAGAACAGCGCGATATAGAGTGCGTTCAGCCGCGAGCGGATCGCCGGATCGAGCATGAACAGCGCCCGCTGGCCGAAAACCAAATTGGCGGCGGCCGCAAGGTCGAGCACCACCGCGCCGATCACCAGCGCCGCCACCGAGCTATACGCCACCCCGATGGCGGCAATCGCGAAGCCGACAGCGGCGCCGGCGAGCGCCAGAGCGGTGCCGAGCCGGGAATGGCCGCGATCGGCCAGCCGCCCCGCCAGCGAGGAGCCGAACACCCCGGCCGCGCCGGCGAGGGCGAACAGCGCGATGCCGCTCTGGTCGAAGCCGAAGGCCGGCCCGGCGAGTTCCAGCGGCACCGCGGTCCAGAACAGGATGAAGGCGCCGAACATCGGCATCTGGTAGGCGATGCGCCGGCGCAGCACCGGCTGGGTGCGCAGCAGCGTCGGAAAGGAGCCGAGCAGCGCCCACAGGCTGAGCCCTCCCTGCGGCCGGCGCGGCGGCAGCATCAGGCGCAGTCCGCCGGCCAGGGCCAGCATCAGCACCGCCGAGGCAAGAAAGACCGCCCGCCAGCCGAACCAGTGGGCGATAAGGCTGGCGGCTGGCCGCGCCAGCATGATGCCGGCCATCAGCCCGCTCACCACATTGCCGACCTTACGCCCGCGCTCCTCCGGCCGTGCCAGATGCGAGGCGAACGGCACCGCCACCTGCGCCACCACCGAGCCGAATCCGAACACCGCCGCCGCGCCGGCGAACACCAGCGGCGAATGCGCGCCGGCCGCGGCGATCAGCCCGGCACAGGCGCACAGCAGCACCAGGCCGAGCAGCCGGCGATTCTCGATCGCGTCGCCCAGCGGCACCACCAGCAGCAGGCCGGCGATGTAGCCGATCTGGCCGAGGGTGACGACGAGGCTCGCCACGCTTTCGTCGAGGCCGATATCGGCGCTGATCAGCGCGATCAGCGGCTGGGCGTAATAGAGATTCGCCGCCCCGGCCCCGGCCGCGAGGGCGAGAAGGAAAAAGGTGAGGTCGCTGGCGGTCCCATGGGGCCGCTCGATCGCTCCGTTCATCGGTGCTCTCCGGTAGGAGGGGCGTTGTGCGGCGCGGGAGCGCATCTGTCCACCGCCACCGGCGCAAGGCCGTCATGCACGGACGCAACGGAAAGGCGGGCGGGTCTACTCACGGGCGTCATGAGAAGCGGTTAGAATCGCTAGCGAGACCCTTTCCCCACTTTTCTCGCTATCCAGTACAAGCCTCGATCGGTCCGCCTCCGCGCTGGACTCCCGCGCCGAATCCGCGCTCGATAAGGCCTTCGGGGGTAGCTACCGGCTTCACCTCACCCGATATACAATATCTAGACGGTTTGTTTACGAACGCCCCATATCTTGACGCGGTCAAGTGACTCGTACAGGTTGATGTCGTTCCCGATTGGTCGGCCTTCACGTCGGCTTGGGACGTCTCAACCCAGTCAATGTGTTCTCGCGGCGGCAACGCCGGAGCGCTTCCGCGCGTCGTCTTGCGGGTTGAAGTTCGAAATTCACGGGAACGATAGACGCCGGCTGGCGGTCGTCCCCTTCGAGACAGCGGGCCTGGATACGGTTCCAGGCCTCATCGATACAGCGCGGCGGCACGGGGCCGCGCCTTGAGCGAGTTGGGGACGAAGATCATGCGCATCGAGCGCCGCTACACCAAGGCCGGCCAGTCACCCTATGCGGACATCGCGTTCCGCACCGCGACGAGCGAAATCCGTAATCCGGATGGCTCCATCGTCTTCCGCCTGGAGGGGATCGAGGTGCCCGAGCACTTCTCCCAGGTGGCGAGCGACATTCTTGCGCAGAAATATTTCCGCAAGGCGGGCGTGCCGGCCCGGCTGAAGCGCGTCGAGGAGGAGACCGTCCCCTCCTTCCTGTGGCGCGGCGCGGCCGACGACAAGGCGCTCGCCGCCCTGCCCGAGAAGGAACGCCTCATCGGCGAGACCGATGCCCGGCAGGTCTTCGACCGCCTGGCCGGCACCTGGACCTATTGGGGCTGGAAGGGCGGCTATTTCGATTCGGAAGACGACGCGCAGGCCTTCTTCGACGAGCACCGCTACATGCTCGCCATGCAGATGGCGGCGCCGAACTCGCCGCAATGGTTCAACACCGGCCTGCACTGGGCCTATGGCATCGACGGCCCCGGCCAGGGCCATTTCTATGTCGACTATGCCACCGGCAAGCTGACCCGCTCGAAGTCCTCCTACGAGCATCCCCAGCCGCATGCCTGCTTCATCCAGTCGGTGGGCGACGACCTCGTGAACGAGGGCGGCATCATGGACCTGTGGGTCCGCGAGGCGCGCCTGTTCAAATATGGCTCGGGCACCGGCTCCAATTTCTCGGCGTTGCGCGGCGAGGGCGAGAAGCTGTCCGGCGGCGGCCGTTCCTCTGGTCTCATGTCCTTCCTCAAGATCGGCGACCGCGCCGCCGGCGCCATCAAGTCCGGCGGCACCACCCGCCGCGCGGCCAAGATGGTGGTGGTCGACGCCGATCATCCCGACATCGAGACCTATATCGACTGGAAGGTGAAGGAGGAGCAGAAGGTCGCCGCGCTGGTGGCCGGCTCCAAGCTCGTCGCCAAGCACATGAAGGCCGTCATGAAGGCCTGCGTGAACTGCGAGGGCGATGGCGACGACTGTTACGACCCGGAGAAGAACACCGCCCTGAAGCGCGAGATCCGCGCCGCCAAGAAGGCGCAGGTGCCGGAGAACTATATCCGCCGCGTCATCCAGTTCGCCCAGCAGGGCTATAAGGACATCGATTTCCCGGTCTACGACACCGACTGGGATTCCGAGGCCTATCTCACTGTCGCCGGCCAGAATTCCAACAATTCGGTCCGCGTCGACGATGCCTTCCTCAACGCGGTCGGCGCCGATGCCGACTGGAACCTGGTCGGCCGCACCACCGGCAAGGTCACCAAGACGCTGAAGGCCCGCGAGCTGTGGGAGAAGATCGGCCACGCCGCCTGGGCCTGCGCCGATCCCGGCATCCAGTTCCACACCACCATCAATGACTGGCACACCAGCCCGGCCGGCGGCCCGATCCGTGCGTCGAATCCGTGCTCGGAGTACATGTTCCTCGACGACACGGCCTGCAACCTTGCCTCGCTGAACCTGCTGCAGTTCCGCAATGCGGATGGCACCTTCAACGTCGAGAGCTACGAGCATGCCTGCCGCCTGTGGACGGTGGTGCTGGAAATCTCGATCCTGATGGCGCAGTTCCCCTCGAAGGAGATCGCCAAGCTCTCCTTCGAGTACCGCACCCTCGGCCTCGGCTACGCCAATATTGGCGGCCTCTTGATGACCTCCGGCATCCCCTATGATTCGCCGGCCGGCCGCGCCTATTGCGGCGCGCTGACCGCGATCATGACCGGCGTGTCCTACGCCACTTCGGCCGAGATGGCGAAGGAACTCGGGCCGTTCCCGAACTACGCGCCGAATGCCGAGAACATGCTGCGCGTCATCCGCAACCACCGTCGCGCCGCCTATGGCGAGGCCGGCGGCTATGAGGCGCTCGCCACCAACCCGGTGCCGCTCGACCACGCCTCCTGCCCCGAGCCCATCCTCGTCGAGCGCGCCAAGGCGACCTGGGACCAGGCCCTCGCGCTCGGCGTCGAGCACGGCTACCGCAACGCCCAGACCACGCTGCTGGCGCCCACCGGCACCATCGGTCTGGTGATGGACTGCGACACCACCGGCATCGAGCCCGACTTCGCGCTGGTGAAGTTCAAGAAGCTGGCCGGCGGCGGCTATTTCAAGATCATCAACCGCGCCGTGCCGGAGGCGCTGCGCACGCTCGGCTATTCCGAGAGCCAGATCGCCGAGATCGAGGCCTATGCGGTCGGCCACGGCTCGATCGCCCAGGCCCCGGCGGTCAACCATTCGACCCTGCGGGCGAAGGGCTTCGACGACGCCACGCTGGCGAAGATCGATGCCGGCGTGAAGTCGGCCTTCGACATCAAGTTCGTGTTCAATCGCTGGACGCTCGGCGACGAGGCCCTGGCGAAGCTCGGTGTCCCCGCCGACAAGCTGGCCGATCCCGCCTTCGACCTGCTTGCTTATCTCGGCTTCTCGAAGAAGGATGTCGAGGCCGCCAACATCCATGTCTGCGGCGCCATGACGCTGGAAGGCGCGCCCTTCCTGAAGCCCGAGCACTACCCGGTGTTCGACTGCGCCAATCCCTGCGGGCGCATCGGCAAGCGCTTCCTCTCGGTGGAGAGCCACATCCGCATGATGGCGGCGGCGCAGCCCTTCCTCTCGGGCGCGATCTCCAAGACCATCAACATGCCGAACGAGGCCACCGTCGAGGACTGCAAGGAGGCCTACCTGCTCTCCTGGCGCCTCGCCTTGAAGGCGAACGCGCTCTATCGCGACGGCTCCAAGCTGTCGCAGCCGCTGAACTCCCAGCTCGTCGCCGATGACGACGAGGAAGAGGATGCGGTCGAGGCACTGTTGGAGAAGCCCGCCGCCGCCCGCACCACCCAGATCGTCGAGAAGGTGGTGGAGAAGATCGTCGAGCGCATCGTCGCCGTGCATGAGCGCGAGAAGATGCCGGACCGCCGCAAGGGCTACACCCAGAAGGCGGTGGTTGGCGGCCACAAGGTCTATCTGCGCACCGGCGAATATGATGACGGCCGGCTCGGCGAGATCTTCATCGACATGCACAAGGAAGGCGCGGCGCTGCGCTCCTTCATCAACAATTTCGCCATCTCGGTGTCGCTGGGCCTGCAATATGGCGTGCCGCTGGAGGAATATGTCGACGCCTTCACCTTCACCCGCTTCGAGCCCGCCGGCCCGGTGCAGGGCAACGACACCATCAAATACGCCACCTCGATCCTCGACTACATCTTCCGCGAGCTGGCGGTCTCCTATCTCGGCCGCAACGATCTCGGCCATGTCGATCTGAGTGAGTCGAATTTCGACGCGCTCGGCAAGGGCGTGGACGAGGGCAAGGCCTCGCCGGCGGCGACCCCGGCCTCGCGCATGGTCTCCAAGGGACTGACGCGCGGCCGTTCGGTCGGGCTGATGGTGGTGCCCTCCTCGGCCGTGGGCAGCGAGACCCGCTCCGCCGGCAGCGCGCACGGCTCGGCGGTGGCCGGCTCGGCGGTGAACGTCACCAGCCTGCGCGGCGGCCTGACCCAGGGCGCCACGGCGCTGAAGCCGGAGTTGGAGGACGAGGCGGAAGCGGCTGGCGAGACCGATGCGCTGCAGTGGTCGGCCCCGGCGGCAAGCGCGGCCCAGCCGAGCAAGGCCGAAGCCCGCGCCATCGCCCGCGCCAAGGGCTATGAGGGCGAGGCCTGCCCCGAGTGCCAGAACTTCACCATGGTGCGCAACGGCACCTGCCTGAAGTGCGAGACCTGCGGCTCGACGACCGGGTGCTCGTGAGCTCCTCACGGCGGCGGCGTGGCTGCACCCATCGCCGCCAGCATCGCGACGATACGAAAAGGCCGGATCCACTGATCCGGCCTTTTGCATGCTTTCTGGCCCGCGCCGGGGAGCCGCCTCACGTGCTTAGCCCGCGTGCCCCACCGGCGCGATCAGCGTGGCGGCCATCAGCATGATCGGAGCGCCGCGCGGGCACCCGCAGCCACCGGCACGTCGGCCGAAGACGCGCAAGACGCTCCGAAAGGTCAGCCCTCCCCGTCTCGACATCCCCCTCCCCCTCGTCCACCCTGCCGGTCTTTCGACAAGCACCCCGACCGGAGGTCCCGATGTCCGATGCTCTCTCCCCCGCCGCGAAGCACTATTCCGGCGGCTGCCATTGCGGCGCGGTGAAGTTCGAGGTGAGCCTCGATCTGGCCGGCGCGATCGCCTGCAATTGCTCCATCTGCTCGGCCAAGGGGCTGGTCCTCGCCTTCGCTCCCGCTGATGCCTTTCGCATCACCGCCGGCGAGGAGCGGCTGAACGAATACCGCTTCAACCGACACGTCATCGGCCACATGTTCTGCGACACCTGCGGCGTCGAGCCGTTTGCGCGAGGCCAGCTGCCGGACGGCACGCCGATGGCGGCGGTGAATATCCGGGCGCTGAAGGCGATCGACCTCGCCGCTGTCACCCCGGTGCCCTATGATGGCCGCGCGGCCTGACGCGCAGAGCCTGGCGTGATAGGCCAAGCCCCCGTTCATTCCATCCTGGGCCGAAACCGTCGCCGATCATGCCAGGGCAGGCGGCGGCATCGGCGGATATCCGAGAGCACCATGGTCGAGATCCCGACCCTCCTCACCCCGCGGCTCCGGCTGCGCGGCTATCGCCGCGACGACTTCGACGCCTATGCGGCGATGTGGAGCGAGGCCGCCGTCATCCGCTTCATCGGCGGCACGCCGCTGCCGCGGGAGGCGGCCTGGAGCCGGTTCCTGCGCCAGATCGGACTCTGGTACCATCTCGGTTTCGGCTTCTTCGCTGTCGAGGACCGCGAGACCGGCGCCTTCATCGGCGAAGCCGGCTTCCACGATCTCAAGCGGGCGATCAGCCCGTCGATCGAGGGCACCATGGAGGCCGGCTGGGCGCTGGCCGGTGCGGCGCAGGGCCGGGGCCTGGCGGAAGAGGCAATGCGCGCGGCGCTCGACTGGGCGGCGCGCCACGGCACCGGCGAGCGCATCACCTGCATCATCCATCCCGAGCACACCGCCTCGCTGCATGTGGCCGGCAAGCTCGGCTTCGCCGCCTGCGGCAGCGGCACCTATCAAGGCCATCCCATGACCCTGCTGGAGCGCCCGCGCGTCCCCGTCACCCACAGCTAGATTGCGCCGCACGGCGGGGCCTGCCATGGCCGGTGCAACGCCGCCCGCTCCCCATGCCGCCGGCGAGGCCGCTCCGGTGATTCCCGCGCCGACGAAAAAAGCCGCCTTTGCCGGTTGGGCAAGGCGGCTTTTCCGTGTCGCTCGGGCGATGGTGGTCGCCCGCGCGAAATCAGCTCACTTGGAGTCAGCTCACATGGAGATTGACGGCCGAGGTCTTGCCCGAGCGCTGATCGGTCTGCAGCTCGAAGGAGAGCTTCTCGCCATCGCGCAGGCCCTGCAGGCCGGAGCGCTGCACGGCGCTGATGTGGACGAACACGTCCTTGCCGCCGTTGTCGGGCTGGATGAATCCATAGCCCTTCTGATCATTGAACCACTTAACGGTGCCGGTCTGGGTCGACATAGAGGGTAGTCTCTCGCCTAAGGTTACAGTGTGCGGCCGCGGCCGCTTTACGAATTTGGAAGAAAATCGGAACGCGCACCGGCAACCGCAGGTGGAACGACCCAGTAGTTCGCCCAAAGTCGGTGGAGAGACTAGACGGAATGACCGGCAATGCAAGTGTCTCCGCTGCCAACCGCCCGTTCCAAGAAAGAAAACCGCCGCTCCGTAAGGAACGGCGGTAATCTATCGCGGATCAAGCGTTCCGGTCCCGGATGGAGAGAGGGAGACCGGAAACGATTGCAGTCAGAGCGGGCGCAGATTGACCGCGGAGGTCTTGCCCGAGCGCTGGTCGGTCTGCAGCTCGAAGGAGAGCTTCTCGCCATCGCGCAGGCCCTGCAGGCCGGAGCGCTGAACCGCGCTGATGTGGACGAACACGTCCTTGCCGCCGCTATCGGGCTGGATGAATCCATAGCCCTTCTGCTCGTTGAACCACTTCACGGTGCCGGTATCAGCCATCGATAAAACCTTCGGAAGACGATGTTATTACATGCACGCCGGATGCTGGGCGGCAACCGTGCGTTCGCCACGCTTAGACAGGCTGACAAACCGTCCGGACGCCGGACGGTCCTTTAGCCAAACGAGACTGCGCACAGGATGGTCACGATTATGGCTTTTGCACGGCAGAAACCGCCGCAATCGCGCCACAAATGCCGATCCGCCACCGCAATCACGGTGATGCACCCGCACCACCCGCCCGTCGGACTGCCGGAGAGGGCAAGCAGAGCCGGGCGTGGCGGTTGCGGTCGGAGTGGGCGCCGATCACGGCACCGGTGACGCCGCCGACAAGGTCGCCGGCGGTGACGCGGTTCTGTCCGCGGCGGCCCGTTCGTCCGGCTCGCCGCGGCGAGCCGGATGAACGGAAAGCACTCACGAAGCCTCGTCGGTCTCCTCAGCCCTGCGCCCTGCGCCGCGGGGCCTGCTCCTTGGGGCGGGGAGCGTCAGGCCTGGGCCTCGACGACGGCGATGGCGGTCATGTTGACGATGCCGCGGGCGGTGACGGAGGGGGT